>NZ_JACSJN010000001.1:630789-933159 GCF_018617135.1 Exiguobacterium sp. s163 | reverse complement strand
CGTGACAGCGATTTGCTCACCAGATTCAAGAGACTGGTTAGCAGCAGATTCAAGCTCTTCGGCGTGACTGTTTAACGATTGAACGAGGGCGCTGACATCATGAATCGCTTGTTGTAACAACTGTCGTGTTTCTTGCTCCTGTGCCTCGGCATGTTGCGTCTCTTTGTTACGGAGGTGGATTTGCGCGACAAGCACGACGCTGAGAAGAATCAAGTACACGGCATGGACGAGTAGTAAACTGAACGGATAGTCGCTCGTCCCACAAATCATCTCAGGGATTAAAAAGTATCCGACTAGATGTTGCACAGCAAAGATCCCCGCACTATACAAAATCAAATCGGTTCGACGCATGAACGACAAAATCGCCAAGACGACAAAAATGGAGAAGTGATACTCAACGAGTCCTTGCCCTCCTGCGACGGTCGAGATGCTAGCGAAGGTGAGCGTCAGCATCATCCAATAAGGAAATGCTACGGATTCTCGCTTCGAGGCGACGACCATCATCCCAAAGAAGAGGATTGGAAGGGCGAACAAGACCCACGTCACACCGGAATACACGTAACCGTCCGCACCGTTTCGTAGGATCGTATACGCATAGGCAAAGTCCGTGAAACGATGTAGCAAATGGACAACAACCGACGTCATCACAATCAATAACGTCGTCAACAACATCAACTGATTTCTTTTGATCAAACTCATCATTCTTTCCTCACATTCTCGTGTTCATTTGTTGTAGCTCTATACATATCGGATGAAGTTGACGGAAGTTAATATAGATTGCACATTTGGAACAAAAAAGGGAGCACAGGGCTCCGATTGAGGTAATCAATGTGATGTGCCGTACCACTTGTTATAGAAATGATACGGTTTTTTTGCTTGATCCGTCGTCAAAAAGAGAAACTTCTCACGTGTCAAATGTCTCAGCATATAAGAGAGTGATTCTGGAGAAGTGGCGTGATCATGCATCAAGACGATAGATGCTTGATAGTAAGCGCGATGAGCACGTACTTGTTTGATCGTTTGATAGCGCATCGTTTTTTGATCCTTTTTATATTTCCAATCGAGCGTATCAACGTTCCAGTCCCACATGTCAAAACCGGCCTTTTCCATCGCTTGACGATGTGCTTTGGTCATATGAGGCACACTTCCATAAGGGACGCGAATGGTCGTTGACTTTACGCCGGTGATATCAAAAATCAATTGTTGAACTTGTTTCATCTCATTTACTGCGGTTTGAGGGGAACGATAAAATGTTTTCTTATCGTGAGTCATACTATGTAATCCGATTGTATGACCCTCGTCCACGATTCGTTGGAGAATGGCTTCATTTCCTTTGATTTTCTTGCCCAAAATAAAAAAAGTTGCCTTCACATCATATCGTTTTAAGACATCGAGCAACTTCGGTGTGTATTGATTTGGTCCATCGTCGAAGGTTAGATAGACCATTTCTCCTTTATTATATCGAGAATGAAATTCTTTTGCTGAAATTGAAACAGACGAACTACATAACATGAAAATAACTAGAAGACAGGCGATAACTTTTTTAAACACGTGGTGATTCCCCTTTAAATAGTATATGTGGATATTATTCCCACATATAATTTACAATAAAAGGGATTGTGTGTTCAAATGCCTTTTAGTGAGATAGGAGAATCGATTTTTCAATTTAGGCCTAACCACTTTTTCACCGGTTCCCGGAAGATATACGTCACGACAATCAAGCCGACGAAGACGAGCGCGGCGATGAAGATCGTAGTGACACTGCCTGAGGCGAGGCTCGCCCCGAGGAAGCTGTAGGCGAACGTACCTGGAATCATGCCGAGCACGGTCGCCGGTACGAAGGCACGGAAGCGAACACGTGAGATTCCGCCGGCATAACTGAGTAAGTCGAAACTGACGAGCGGGATGAGCCGGAGGACAAATACATATAAAAAGCCACGACGCTCCATTTGTGTGAACAGTTTCTCTGACCATGGATAGCGGTCGACGTTGATGACTGAGCGTCCGAAAAAACGCCCCATCACATAACCGGTCGTCGCAGCAGCAGTTGCACCGATAATGATATAGAGGACACCTGGCCATACGCCGAACGCGAGTCCGGATCCGAGTGAAAGGACGGATGTCGGTAAAAATGCGACCGGACCGATGGCATAAAGGAAAATAAAGAAGAGTGGTCCCCAAAATCCGAATGACAAGACGATGTCCCGGATGTCAGACGGACGCAACTCATAGTGGAAATGGGTGATATAGAATAAAGATCCAAACATTAGAAGAAAGAGTGTGAGTTTGAGTGGTCGTGGCAAGTTGTCCGCTCCTTTCGTAACCGAATGTATCTGATGTTAGTATACTGCATCTCCATGCAACATAAATGCGAGCCGGCTTACAAAAGGTGTAACGAGATGGAGCAAAGAGGCAGCTATCTGAATCGAAACTTAGGTCAAGGCTTTCTAAACATTGCTTCATTTTTCACAAATTCGACACGATAAATAGAATGGGAGGGAAAATGATGAAAAATTTAACTAAATCAGGCGAGAATTCTCCCTCCTCTAAGCGTCTCGGGGCGAAGCCCGGCGTAGGTGGGAGATGAATCGCCCGGTCCAACAGTTTTCTCTCCCTATGACAGATGTTACGAACAAAAGTTCGTTATTCCGTCAGATTCTCCCTCCCCCTCCGTGGGTATCGGATGAGGAGGACATATCACGATCTGCTGGAGGGAGGAGGGACGGACATGCTGAAAGGCTACAAATATAGGCTCCACCCGACGCCTGCACAGGCCGAGTTCCTCATCAAGACGATCGGCTGCGCCCGGTTCATCTACAACAAGCTGCTCGAGGACCGCATCGCCATCCGCGATGAGGCGAAAGCGGGGATCGTGACGAGACGAAATCCGGCGACACCCGCATCCTACAAGCCCCTGTTCCCGTTCCTCGCCGAGGCGGACAGCCTCGCGCTCGCGAACGCGAAGTTGAACCTCGACACCGCGTTCGCGAAGTTCTTCGCCGGAACGGCCGGCTTCCCGACCTTCAAATCGAGACGACGGTCGCGCGCCTCCTACACGACGAACAACCAGCACGGTACGATCCGCATCGAGAACGGCAAGGTGAGACTTCCTAAAATCGGCTTCGTGAAGTTCGAACAACATCGTTCTTTCGAGGGGATCATCAAGTCCGCGACAATCTCGATGACGAAGACAGGCAAGTTCTTCGTTTCCATCCTTGTCAATCAGGATGACGAGCAATGGATTCCGGCTAAGAACAAGATCGGCATCGATCTCGGGTTAGAACACTTCGCCATCATGACAAATGATGACATGGTTTCTGAGAAGATCGACAACCCTCGCTTTCTTCGCAAGTCCGAAGAGAAGGTCAAGAAGGCGCAACGCGCTCTGTCTCGTAAGAAGATCGGGAGCAAGAATCGTGAAAAAGCCAAATTACTTTTGGCCAAGAAACACGAGAAAATCGCAAACCAACGCAAAGACTTCCTTCACAAATTGTCAAAACGAACCGTTGACGAGAACCAAGTCATCGTCGTGGAGACATTGAAATCGAAGAACATGATGAAGAACCACAAGGTCGCCAAATCGATTGCCGACGTCAGTTGGTACGAGTTCGTCCGCCAGCTTGAATACAAATCAAACTTCTACGGACGGACGCTCATCAAGGCCGACCAATGGTACGCATCGACGCAAATCTGTTCCTCTTGCGGCGAAAAAGGCGAGAAGAAAAAATTAGATGTCCGTGAATGGACGTGTGCCTGTGGCGCGCATCATGACCGTGACATCAACGCGAGCCTCAACCTATTGATGTTGGCTGACTGACAACCATTCAGGGCAGGGACTGCCCGGTGAGCTTGGTAAACAATCGTGGCTAGTAAAAGTGCGGTCTTCCCAAGAAGCTCCCACTTCAATTTGCGAAGCAAATAAGTGGCGAGTAGTTCACTGATTCGATTTCGACAGAAGATCCTGAATTAATGAGTCGAATCGAAAAGCTGAATGAAGAGACGAACGCATATTTGGAAAGCATAGACGTCGTATTGCAACCTGCATTACGAAATGAAAACGAATCTGCTTACCGACAATATGGAACAGAATTACGTCCAATTCGACTTGCGCTTGTTGAGACAGCGAAAGAAGTTATGGATCAGTTGAATGTGGATGCGGAAACGGCCAGTGATACGATGCGGTCGGATCGAGAGGGTGCTGTGTTTATCTTTTGGGGTCTTGTCATTTTGGGAGCTGCGCTTTCAATTGGATTAGGCGTCTACATCACGCGCCTTGTGGTTGGTCCGGTGAAAGAATTGAACGTATTGATGAGTCGTGCCGGTGAAGGGGATTTGACAGTCAATAGCACATACACATCACGCGATGAAATCGGGGCGCTCGCACAGTCATTCAATCAGATGAAAGAAAGTTTACGAGAGTTGATTGGTGGAGTGACTTCGACTTCTGGGCGTGTTGCAACTTCATCGGACGATTTGAAAAATAACGTAGAAGAAACGACAAAAGCGACAGAGATGGTAGCCGTGACGATGGAAGAAATCGCTTCAGGTTCACTCCATCAGTTGAAACGGGTAAAGTCTTCAAATGGTACCCTTTCAGACTTGACGAATGGCATTCACCAAGTCTCTGATCGTGCTCAACAGATGACTGTATTATCGGAAGGGGCATTGGACAAAGTACAATCAGGGAATGAGCTAATCGTAACGCTTGAACATCAGCTTGAAGCGATGAATGAAAAAGTGAAGACGTTGCAACAAGTCATTGAGCAGCTTAATACTCGTTCTCAAGAGATTGGTACAATCAGTGGGACCATTTCAGGAATTGCAGAGCAAACGAACTTACTTGCATTAAATGCAGCAATCGAGGCAGCGCGTGCAGGAGATCAGGGACGTGGGTTTGCAGTCGTTGCTGCAGAAGTACGAAAACTGGCAGAAGAATCAGCCGATGCGACCAAACAAATTTCCTCTTTAATTCATCATACACAGACAGAAACAAAGCATGCCGTAGAGACGATGCATGTCGTAGAAGGTGATATGGGACAGAGTGTGACGAACGTGCGGCAGACAGGTGTTGCGTTTGATGAAATTAAAGTAGCCATTGAAGAAGTCGGGCAACAAATAGAAAAAGTGTCCAGTGCTGTACAAGAAATGGCGGCGGGAGCGACAGAAGTGTTGAACTCCGTGAATGAGATTCAAGGAATTACTGAATCGACTGCTACAGAAACGGAGAACACATCAGCAGCTACTGAAGAACAGATGGCATCAATGGAAGAAATTACGGCAGCCGCTCAAGAATTATCGAATATGGCGGATGAGATGCGAGAGATGACGAATCGATTTACTGTGTAAATGAAAGAGGCGGGGACATAACTAACCGGTTTTAAAAATTTTTGATAAAAAGAGGGGTCCGGTCACCGATTTTCGGTGGCTGGACCCCTTCTTTCCTGTTTAGTCCGAAATGCACGAACCCATAAAAATGACAAGAGGTCCCGTGAGCGAACAAGTCGCTCATGGGGCCTCTTTCTTATAAATTTACTGGGTTATGTCCCAGCCTCTTTTATTATTTCGTTGTCCTTCGTAGTGCTGAATCCATTCCTCGACAGTCATCTTCTCGACGAGTTCTCCGACCAAGTCAAACGGGATTCGCTGCACGTTATTGAAACGGATACAGCTTTTCCCTATATCAAGTTTCGTCGGGACACGACTCGCATACTCCCGTTCGAACCAAGCGAGTAATTCAGGGTCGGCGTAAATGCCCATGTGATACAGTCCGACATGGCGCTTTTGCGCGATTACACTGATAAACGGTAGTGGCGTCCCCGGTGTGACATGATACCCGGACGGATATCGATCGAGTGGAACGACGTAATGGACACCATGTCCGTCCGTCGTTTTTTCAAATCCGCCAGGTAAATGATCATCGATGACCTCGAGCAGATGAATAAATGAATCGAGCCGTGCCTCGTCGACGAGTGCTGTCACATCCATCATGATTCGCCTCCTCGTAAGATCTTCTCCATTTTCTTTCCTTTTGCCAATTCATCGATGAGTTTGTCCAAATAACGGATCTCACGCATGAGCGGTTCTTCGACGTTCTCGACACGAACCCCACAGACGACGCCTTTGATGAGGGCGCGGTCTTCGTTGAGACGAGGTGCTGAAGCGAAAAATGTATCAAAATCGACTTGATTGGCTATCTGACGTTCGAGTCCGGTCTCATCGTAACCGGTCAACCATTCGATGATGGTGTCGACTTCTTCCTTCGTCCGTCCTTTGCGTTCGGCTTTGGCGACGTAGAGTGGATAAACGCTCGCGAAACTCGTCGTATAGATTCGGTGACCCATCTTTCATTCATCTCCTTCTTAGCGAAAATTCTTACTTCCATTCTCTCACAAATTACGATACGCTTATATAAAGTATTTTGTTGCGTTTGCAACAAAAAAGTAGAGGTGTCTCATAATGCATGACCATTTACGAGAGATCGGGATGATTGCGCGTGCCCTCGATTCAATCAGCAACATTGAATTTAAGGCACTCGGTTTAGAAAAAGGGAAGTACTTGTACGTCGTTAGGATTTTTGAACACCCAGGTATCATTCAAGAGCGGCTGGCAGAGTTGATTAAGGTAGACAGGACGACCGCCGCACGTGCCATCAAGAAACTGGAGCAAGAGGGATGGATTGAGAGACGGTCAGATTTAGAGAACCAGAAAATCAAACGGTTATACGTGACGCAGAAGGGCGAGACATTGTACCCGCTCATCATTCGGGAACATGAATATTCTACATCGGTCGCGTTATCAGGACTCGATGAGCAAGAAAGTGAAGAGTTGTTACGCCTTTTGAAAAAAGTACGAAGCAATGTGGAAACAGATTGGACCGAGGTGAAGAAAGGCAAGCATCGAGAATATTGAGAGGAGCGAGGCCACATGATTGAAATCTCGAAAGCGACGGACGTAGAAGCCTTACGTCACATTAGCATCCAGACGTTTACGGAGACGTTCGCACGTCACAACACAGAAGAGCATTTGAACGCTTACTTAGAAAAAGCTTACGCGACTGAGCAGTTGAAGCAAGAGTTGGCACACCCTGACTCTCATTTCTACTTTGCGCACGTAGATGGCGAGTTGGCAGGGTATTTGAAAGTGAACGTACGCGACGCTCAATCCGAACCGATGGGCACCGATGCGATTGAAATAGAACGAATCTACGTACTAGAAGCGTTTCAAGGTCACGGGGTGGGGAAAGCATTATTCACTCAGGCAAGCGAATTGGCGAAGAAGTTGCATAAACGGAAGATGTGGCTGGGCGTATGGGAACACAATGAAAAAGCGATTCAATTCTATCGGCGCAATGGGTTCGAACAGACGGGCGTGCACACCTTTTTCATGGGAGAGGATGCACAAAACGACCTCATTTTCACGAGGTCATTCACGGACTAGAGCTATTCTGGCAAGTTGTTCAAATTCGGATAGACGGTATCCGGTTCCACATCGAACGCTTCAAACGGTAGGTCGTTCCGATTGATCCAGGCGGCATGAAAGCCAAAGTTTTTGTCCCATCCGTTCGACGATAGGAAGAGCACCTCGTCACGACGAAGACCGGACGTCTTGAACCAGTGTATGTAGGCGGCAGGCGTCGGTTTCGGTTGTTTGATGCCGCCGAAGCTGACGACCTCATCGAAATAATCGGTGAGACCGGCGTTGCGAAGCAGTGCCTCAAGCATCTCGTCCGTCCCGTTCGAGAGGATGACGGTCTTCACGTCATGCAACTCCTTTAGGACCGACGCGACCTCTTCATACGGGGTGAGGTACGCATACGATGCGATCAGACGTTGTTCAATTTCCTCCGTCGATGTTGCGTCATGCACGGCTAATGCGTAACGGAGTGCGTCCCGGGTCACTGTATCGAAATCTTCGTAACGTCCCATCATGTGGCGCCAAAAGAAATACTCGAGTTGTTTCGTCCGCCATATTTGGCTGATGGCAGCTCCTTTTTCAGGGAACACAGGCATCCTTCACCGAATGGACGTCGAATAATGTGCCATATACGTCAAAGACGATGGCTTTGATGGTTGAGTTTATAAAAACATTCCTCCTTCTGTGTCGTTATACCGGTCTTGTTCAGAATATAATAGGAGAAAGGAGTCCGGCATGTATATTCCAAATCAATATTCCGTCAAAGAGCGATCAGAAATTTACGCGTTTCTCCATGCCCATCCATTCGGTACAATCGTGACGCATGACGGGGACAAACCGATTGCGACACATGTCCCGTTACGATTCGATGAGGCGAACGGTCAACTGACGACTCATGTCGCAAAAGCGAATCCTCAGTGGCGAACAATTGAAGTTCAAACCGTTCTCGTCATCTTTCAAGGGCCAGACGCTTACGTGTCAGCGTCATGGTATGGTCATGAGGACGTCTCGACATGGAACTATCAAGCCGTACACGTATATGGACGTGCGACGATTCTCAATGAAAACGAGTTGGTTGAGGAACTAGCCGGATTACTTCACGAGCATGAAGGCGAGCGTGAGCATGCGGTGCGTTGGGATGCATTATCCGAACCGGTGAAGCGACAAATGAACGGCGTCGTCGGGTTTCGGATCGACATCACCGATATGCAGGCGACGTTCAAGTTGAGCCAAAACCGAAACGACGTGGACCATGAACGGATCGTATCGGAGCTTGAAAAACAAGATGAACCGATCGCGGACGTCATGCGACAACATCGAAAGTCCTAATAAACCTGTCCTAAAACGACAGGTTTTTTCATTTTTCTATATCGAATAGCAGTTGACACGAAGGAATAGCAAGTCTATACTCATAACTGATAATGATTATCAGTATCGAGAAAATAGAGAAGTTGAAAAAGGAGAAGAAACACGTGAACAAGACAATGAAGAAGTGGTTACATATGTTTATTTTTGCTTCAGCGTTTGCACTCATCTTAGCCGGCTGTGGTTCGGAAGAAGCTGAGAACGCTTCCACGAACGAAGGGACGGAAGAATCAGCAGAAGGTTACCCCATCACGATCGAGCATGCGTTCGGTGAGACTGTCATCGAAGAAAAACCAGAGCGTGTCGCAACGATTTCGTGGGGAAACCATGACGTCGCACTTGCACTCGATGTCGTACCGGTCGGATTCTCAGCTACGAACTACGGTGTACAAGATGATAGCGGGATGCTTCCATGGACAGCAGAGAAGTTGACAGCGCTTGGCGAAGAGAACCCGAACATCTATCAAGATACGGACGGATTAGACTTTGAAGCAATCGCAGATTCAAATCCCGATGTCATCTTGGCCGCCTACTCAGGCATCACTCAAGAAGACTATGACACGCTTAGCCAAATCGCACCGGTCGTGGCATATCAAGAAACACCTTGGGTCACCTCATGGCAAGACATGGTTCGTTATGACTCACTCGCAATGGGACTTGGTGAAGAAGGCGAACAGTTAAT
Source organism: Exiguobacterium sp. s163 (assembly GCF_018617135.1). Taxonomy (GTDB): domain Bacteria; phylum Bacillota; class Bacilli; order Exiguobacteriales; family Exiguobacteriaceae; genus Exiguobacterium; species Exiguobacterium profundum. The sequence goes on along the minus strand of NZ_JACSJN010000001.1, from coordinate 923,699 downwards.
CAAAGACACGGAGCAGTTGATTACTGACAAAGCGACAGCCGTTCCTGAGATTGCTGGAAAGAAAGCCGCTTTCGTCTCGATGAGCGCAGAAGATCTTTCAAAATTCTATATCTATACAACAGGTGATCCTCGTGGTGCCTTCATCGAAGAACTCGGCATGGAGTACCCACAAAACATTGTCGACGAAGCTGAAAAAGCAAATAGCTTCTATCTCGAGCTCAGCAAAGAGAACGCCGACATTTTGAACGACGTCGACATCTTCGTCACATACGGAAATGAAGACACGTTGAAGGCGCTTCAAGCAGACCCGCTCTACAGTAAAGTACCAGCCATCGAACGCGGATCGGTCGTATTGATTGAAGACAACACGCCACTCGCAGCGGCTGGAACACCGACGCCACTCTCGATTGAATATACGATTGATGAGTACGTTTCACGCGTATCGGATGCACTTGCGAAAGTAAAATGATGCAAAATCAGGTGAAACAGATGCATACCCCGAAGTACTTCCCGCTCCTGTTAGTTGGGACGCTCGTACTGACGGTGCTATGCATCGTGGCATCCCTTGCCTTCGGCTCTCGAACAGTCGGGTGGAATGAACTGCTGGACGGTTTATTCCGTCCGGCTGTTCAGTCGTATGAGGCAGACATTGTCCGGGAGCGGGTCGTCCGGACAATTTTCAGTTTTATGTGTGGCGCAGCACTCGGTGTGGCGGGTGCACTCATGCAGTCGGTGACGCGTAACCCAATCGCTGACCCGAGTATTCTTGGGGTCAACACGGGAGCAGCGCTCGCCGTCGTCATTGGCATCGCATTCTTCAACATCGCGACGGCGAGTGCGTTCATCTGGTTTGCGCTCGTCGGGGCGCTATTGACGGCCATTTTCGTTTTCGGCATCGGTTCACTCGGAAGGGGAGGGGCGACCCCGCTCAAACTCGTCTTAGCGGGAGCGGCGACAAGTGCAGCACTATCGTCGCTCGTCATGGCGCTCATGATTCCACGCTCGAACGTCATGGATCAATTCCGTTTTTGGCAAGTAGGGAGTGTCGGTGCAGGAAATCTGGATTCGATTTATACCTTTTTACCGTTTCTTCTAATCGGTCTCGTGATTGCGGTCGTGACCGCACCTTCCTTGAACGCACTTGCGCTCGGGGAGGAGATGGCGAAGAGTCTTGGTGTTCGGACGGGGACATTGAAGTTGACCGCCTCGTTCGCAGGCGTGATTCTGTGTGGGGCGGCGACTGCACTCGCTGGACCGATTGGGTTTATCGGACTTCTCGCCCCACATTTGATTCGACTCGTGCTCGGTCCTGACCAACGCTACCTCATGCCGATGTCTGCCTTAGCAGGTGCCATCATCTTGACTTTCTCGGACGTCATCGGACGTTTGCTCGGAAGTCCAGGTGAACTTGAGGTCGGGATTGTGACGGCGTTCATCGGGGCACCGATCTTGATTCTATTGACAATGAAAGTGAAAGTAAGAGGACTATGATGCAACCAGCGATTGAACAAATCAGACAAGGTCGCATGAAGCGACGCCGTCGTTATGTCGGGATGACGATTCTTTTGACCATCATAGCGGTAGCATTGAGCGGGTTGATGCTCATGTTGGGCAATACGATTTATCCGGTTCAGGATGTCATCCGCGTCTTGCTCGGGGAAGACGTAAAAGGGGCGACGTTCGCCATTGAAGTATTGCGTCTACCACGTATGCTCGCTGGTGTCTTTGCCGGTGCAGCATTTGGTGCTGCGGGAACGATTTTCCAAACGATGCTTCGAAATCCGCTTGCCAATCCAAATGTCATCGGGATCACAACGGGGTCCAGTGCGGCGGCTGTCTTCTGTATCGTCGTCCTACAATCGAGTGAAGCGATAATCTCGATCGCTTCGATTATCGGAGGGCTCGTCACCGTGCTGGTCATCTATTTCCTATCAAAAGGGGCGGCTTTCTCCATCGGTCGTTTGGTGTTAGTTGGAATTGGGATTCAAGCGATGTTAACAGCCGTCATCAACTATTTACTGCTCATCAGCCGACAAAACGATGTCGCGATGGCGATGCGGTGGTTGACAGGAAGTTTAAATGGGGCGAAACTTGAAGAGTTGCCACCTTTAATCATCACGGTACTTATCTGTTTACCGATTGTACTGTTACTCACTCGTCAGCTTGAAATGCTCGAGCTCGGAGAAATGGCGGCGACAGGTCTTGGAATCAACACGAACCAGACCAGACTTCTGCTCATTGTGGCGGCAGTATTCATGCTCGCCCTTGCAACAGCGACAACGGGACCGATTGCGTTTATTGCCTTCTTGGCAGGGCCGATTGCCAAACGGCTCGTCGGAACGAGCCACGCGGGAATCTTGCCGGCAGCGCTTGTCGGAATCATTTTAGTACTAGCGGCCGACCTTGTCGGACAATTCGCCTTCACGGCACGCTATCCGGTCGGTGTCATCACCGGCATCATCGGCGCGCCTTATCTCTTATACTTGTTGATTCGGATGAACCAGAAAGGGGACTTCTAAATGGCATCCATTATGAAAGTGGAACATCTCACCTCGGGATACGAGGACAAGATGATTTTGAACGATATCAGCCTTGAAATTCCGAGCAATCAGATTAGCATCATCATCGGTGCGAACGGTTGCGGGAAGTCGACGCTTTTGAAGACGATGGCACGCCTTATCAAACCGAGTGCCGGTCAAGTGACGCTTTACGATAAGCCGATTTCGAAGATGGCACCGAAAAAGCTAGCGCGTGTCCTCGGGATGTTGCCACAGTCCCCGGTCGTACCAGAAGGGATTACGGTCGCCGATCTCGTCGGTCGTGGTCGTTACCCGCATCAATCCTTTTTAAAGGGCTGGACGAAAGCCGATTACGAAGCTGTCGCCGAGGCGATGGAGATGATGAATATCACGGAGTTCGCGGACCGTCCCATCGACGAGTTGTCAGGTGGACAGCGCCAACGTGTCTGGATTGCGATGGCACTTGCTCAACAGACAGACGTCCTCTTTTTAGACGAACCCACGACGTATCTCGATATCACATACCAGGTCGAGATTCTCGACTTGTTGACGGATTTGAACCGAAAGTACGGCACGACGATTGTCATGGTGCTTCACGATATCAATTTGTCGGCACGTTATGCGGACTATATCTTCGCACTTGATAAAGGGAAGTTGATCGCAGAAGGAAAGCCGTCGGACGTCATCACGTGTGATTTGATCCATCGTGTGTTCAACCTTCGCTGTTCGGTCATGTGTGATCCGGTATCCGGTTCACCGTCCGTGATTCCGATTGGTCGCCATCACGTGCAGACGGAAACGGAAGAAGCGCCCGTCGCACAGCTTGAATTGGTATAACTGCGTATAGACAGTCAAGAAGGGATGAGCGCTCCTTCTTTTTTGTTTATTCATGAAAGCGTTTGTAAAAAGTCATTGACTTCTCTTTGGGGTGGGTGTATGCTAAAAATCCTGCCCAAAATGAGAGGCATGGGGACTGGCATCAGTTCATTCGATATTTGAGAGGAATGACTTAAGATGAACCAACAACAATTAGTCGAGCGCGCACGCCAATTGAAGGACAATGCGTATTCACCATATTCGAAGTTCCGCGTCGGGGCGGCACTTCTCATGAAGGATGGTACGGTCATCGACGGCGTCAACGTCGAGAACGTCTCGTTCGGAGCAACGAACTGTGCAGAGCGCACAGCCATTTTCACAGCGGTCGCAAAAGGATACAAAAAAGGTGACTTCGAAGCGGTTGCCGTGTCTGGGGACACGGAAGACTTCTTGCCACCATGTAGTATCTGCCGTCAGGTCATGGTCGAGTTTGGCGATCCTGACTTCAAAGTACTTCTCACAAACGGCAACGCCGATGTGAAAGAAGTGACGCTTGGGGAGCTCGTCCCACTTGCGTTCACCGATTTGGATATGTGATGTTGGGCCCCTCAGATTTCTGAGGGGTTTTCTTATCCAAAAAAGCGAAAAAATAATCGCGGAATGGCTTGAACAATGTAAAGAAGCAGTTCTGAAAAATCGAGGGCTGCAATTCCATACGACCATCCCTCTTCCTCACGAGAGGTGACTACTTTTCCACGCACAGGTCGCAATCGACCTTTCCATCGAATCGGGAGGGCGGTCGCGCTGTCCACATCTGGGTGATTCATGACACGCATATGCAAGCGTGGCTCAGGTGTAATTCCGGAACGCCCACAGCGCCCAATCAACTGTTTGGTTTTGACCGTATCTCCCACATTCACGGCAATGGAACCATTCTCTAGATGGGCGAGAAGGCAATATTCATCGTTCGCATGTTGAATGATGACGTGATTACCGAATGGATGATCAGCATCTAGTTCGTCTGACAACCCATCCACGACTTGATGAATTGTCCCGTGTAATGGAGCAATCACTCGTTCTCCAAACGCATACGAGCCATCCATCCCGATTTTTCTACGATTGTAAGGTTGTTGCTCTTGTGTTTTCAAAAAGTCATAGCCATCACGCTTTTTTCGAGTTGGATCATGATGATACATTCCGAGGGTTGTCCCTTCTGAGACGACGAACCACTGCTCTTTGAATGGAAGGTGGTATTTGTTTTTCGTGAAAGGATTGGTCTCTTTTGAAGAGGATGTGACCGTCATCTGAATGGATTCAACCTGATTCACGCGATTGAATTGAACGGACAATAACTTTTCTTTTCGGAAATCCGACCACAATGCATACCGATTCCCGTTCAACATCATCTCATTGAGCAGACGATAGCGCCGAATTCCATGATGAAACGAAGACGCTTCGTGATGAAACATGGCCATGGAACAATGAGATTTGCAATAATCGGTCATTTGATGATAAATGTCATCGAACTGACCGTCTTTGAATAAGTGAATGAACTGTTTGTTCTGGTGATGCATGTGCATACCGCCTTTGTTGATGATTGATTGGTCTTTTATACGGATGTAGAAACATAGATGTTTCGTCATTCATAAAAAATCATAATATAATGGACATAAATGAGGAGTGATGTGAATGTCTACGGTTCCATACCGGAAAGCGAAAAAAAGTTGAACCACTTGCTTCATCAAGTATGTGAAAATGACGAGACGATTTTCATCTCGAAAGAAGGCAGGAAGAATGCTGTTATCATTTCTGAACGAGAATATAATAGCTTGTTAGAAACCATTTACCTGACGAGCAGTCCAAAAAATGCTGAGCGTCTATTTGAATCCCTAAGGCAGCTTGAATAGCATTAGTCTAATGTTGAAACATATGAGTTTGCATTAACAAACACCCAGTGAATCGTTGAATTCACTGGGTGTTTGTTGTTTCATGTCTTCGACCGGCACGGATGATAAAGCGATACTCTTCACTCTTGAAATACGTTTCGGTGAACTCAAAGCGATTGCCATCCATGAGAAACGAATAGAGTTCGACTTTGAGTATCGGTGTTCGATCGCTCACCTCGAGCATTTCAGCAATTTCTTTCGTCGGCAAGACCGGGATAAATTCCTGAACACTGTCTGCAATCTTCAGGTTTTTGACATTTTCAATGTAATCATACTTCGACCGTGTCATTACCTCATACGTTAAATCGGGAAATAATTGGAGTGGAAGATACGTATCTTCGACGATGAGCGGTTCTCCGTTCGCAAAGCGTAACCGGCGAATATAGTAGACAAGAGCGTCTTCATCAAGCTCGAGTATTTCCTTTATTTTTTCAGTCGGAGGTTGAACGGTGAAAGTAAGTACTTTACTCGTGACGTCCTTTCCTTCCCGTTTCATGTCTTCAGTGAAACTTTTTAATTCGTACATATTATGTTCAATCTTTTCGGATTGTACATATGTGCCGCTCCCTTGTCGTTTCCAAAGCAATCCTTCTTCTTGAAGTAGTTTGACGGCTTGTCGAACGGTGACTCGACTCGCTTTAAATTTCTCGACGAGTTGTGCTTCTGTCGGAATTGCTTCACCGGGCGCCCAATCGCCGGTCTCGATAAACGTGCGCATCTCCTGAGCAATCCGCTGGTATAGCGGAGATTTAGCTTTCATGTAGATAACCTCCTGATTGTATGCGTTCCTTACTCATAGTATACAAAAATAAAACGTTTTAAAAAAGGTGTTGACGGTTCAGATAATATGTATTAGATTTGTATTGTAATCAATTAGATATGTATTGAAAGGGGAACGCACACATGAAAACACCACAGCGTCTCGTAGTCGTCGGTGGAGGTAGTACGTACACAATCGGCATGATCATGAGTTTGATTAAGGAAAAAGAACACTTCCCACTTCGTTCTATCACGTTTTACGATACAGATGAATTACGTCAAGAACGTGTCGCGAAAGCGAGTGAAATCATCTTGCGTGAGCATTATCCAGAACTCGAGTCGTTCGAATATACGACGGACAAAGAATATGCTTTTAAAGATAAAGATTTCTTCTTCGTCCAAATTCGGACAGGTGGTTTGGAAATGCGCGAAAAAGATGAGCAGATTCCGCTTCGACATGGCGTGGTGGGACAAGAGACGTGTGGACCGGGCGGAATGTCATACGGGATGCGCTCAATCGGAGATATGATTGAACTCGTCTCTGACATTCGCACCGGCTCACCGAATGGCTGGATCTTAAACTATACAAACCCTGCTGCGATTGTCGCCGAGGCGCTCAAACGTGCTTACCCGGACGATCAAAAAATATTAAATATTTGCGATATGCCGGCAGCAATCATGGTGAGCTATGCGAAGATTCTCGGTAAAGAGATTTGGGATCTCGTTCCGGAATATTTCGGACTCAACCACTTTGGTTGGTTCACAGGTATCTTCGATAAAGAAGGAAATGAATTGACTGAAGATATCAAACGCGCCATTTTAGAAGACGGTTTCATCCCGGAAGATTCGGAGATTGCGAATGACCCATCTTGGATCAAGACGTTCAAACAAGTAGAGAAGATGCTGACGGATTTCCCGGAGTACTTACCGAACACGTACCTTCAATATTATTTATATCCATCTGACATGGCAGAAAAAGAAGATGTCACGAACACACGGGCACGGCAAGTAATCAACGGACGTCAAGAACGTGTCTTCTCGATGTGCGATCAGATTATTCAAGATGACTCGCTCGAAAATGTTCACCTTGAGGTCGATATCCACGGCTGCTATATGATTCGGGTCGCTGCTTCGCTAGCCTATAATAACGGTGATATTTTCATCGTCATGGTGAAAAATGAAGGGATTATTTCGAACCTGCCGGACGATGCGATGGTTGAAGTGCCTGCGATGCTTACCAATCGTGGACCGAAACCATTCGCAGTCGGAAAGATTCCTCGTTTTTACAAAGGAATGATTGAAGGACAGCTTGCTTACGAGCAACTTGTCGTCGACGCATACTTCGAAAACAGTTATGAGAAGGCACTTCAGGCGTTGACACTAAATCGTACAGTCATCGATGCACCAATAGCTCGTCGAATCTTAGATGATTTGATTGAGGAAAACAGAACGTACTGGCCGGAATTAAAATCGGGCGAGACAGTAGCAATACGGTAACTAGAGAGGGGAGGCAATCCCCTTTCTCATTGTTCAGATTGATAACGCTTACAAGATGAGGAGTGAATCGAATGAGTCAATAGTTTGGAGTTTTTCAAAAGTTTGGAAAGGCGCTCATGGTACCGGTCGCTTTATTACCGGCTGCCGGAATTTTGCTAGGACTAGGTGCGGCACTCACGGGACCATTAGCCGAAAGCTGGACGTTTTTACAGAATGGAACAGTAGAAGCGATCAGTGCTGGAATGTTACAAATTGGTCTTAGTATTTTTGCGAACTTACCAATCATTTTTGCAATCGGGGTCGCAGTTGGTTTGTCAGGAGGATCAGGGATTGCCGCACTCGCAGCACTCGTCGGATATGTCATTATGAATACGACAATTTCAATCTCCCTCGGCATCACGGCAGAAATGGCTGCCGAGAGTGGAGAATATGGCATGTTACTCGGTATTCCTTCCCTTGAAACCGGTATACTCGGAGGGATTGCGGTCGGGTTGCTCGCAGTATGGGTGTATAAAAAAGTTCCATACGTTCAATCCACCAGAAGTGTTGGGATTCTTTGCAGGTGATCGTTCTGTCGGAATTGTAATGGTCTTCTTCTCGATTTTACTTGGATTTGTCATGATGCTCATCTGGCCGCCAATCCAATCGACACTCACTTCAATGGCAAACGTCATCGCGAGTGATGCGACCAATCCTGCATATGTTGGGTTATATGGAATGTTGGAACGATTATTGATTCCGACAGGATTACACCACATTTGGTATGCCCCGTTCCTCTGGACATCTCTCGGTGGAACGGCAACGGTCGGTGATGCGGTCGTGAACGGTGATCAGTATATTTTCCTCGCTCAAATCGCGGAAGGTGTCGAAGTGACGGCGGGACGTTTCATGTCTGGTAAGTTCCCAATCATTATGTTCGGTTTACTCGGGGCGGCGCTTGCGATGTATCGTCAGGCTGACCCAGACAAACGTCCTGTCGTTCGAGGCTTATTGATTGCAGCAGCCGGTACAGCTTTTCTAACAGGAATCACAGAACCGATTGAATTCACTTTCTTATTCGTGGCACCTATCCTTTATGTCATCCATAGTGTGTTGACGGGGATTTCCTTTGCGCTCATGTATGCGCTCGACACACATATCGGTTGGGCTGGAGGATCAGGGTTGATTGACTATATTTTAGTGAACGTCTTACCAGGAACACCACGCTGGTGGATGAATGTCGTCGTCGGCATTGGTTTCTTCATCGTTTACTATAGTATCTTTACTTTCGCTATCAAGAAGTGGAATTTGGCAACACCAGGGCGTGGCGGACAAGAAGCGAAACTGTTTACGCGTAAAGACTACAATGATAAAAAGTCAGGTCAATCAGTGATTCAAACGACAGCACTTGCGATTGAAGAGGCACTTGGGGGACGAGAGAACATCCGTGATATCGATGCATGCTTCACACGACTTCGTGTTGAAGTAAGTGATGTTTCTCAAATCAATGAGGATGAACTAAAAGCACTCGGAGCAGCTGGAGTCGTCAAAGTGAAAAATAACATTCAAGCGATTTTTGGAGGTCGCTCTGATTTATACAAAAACGAATTGCTACGTATTCATAAGGAAATGGATGAAGCAAATTGAAATCGGGCTCAACCGCATGGGTTGAGCCTTTTCAGTTTTCATACGTATAATGTTACAAGACGTTCCGCATGCTCCTTCATCATCTCCCGCAACGCATGCGGTGCCTTGACCTTCACTTCGGCTCCGGCCTTCAACAGCTGTCTCGACAAAAACGGCAGCTCTTCTTTAGGTACGTCCCATTCATTCTTCTCTTCGATATCGGGTAATACATCTTCAAGTAAACGACGACCGAGTGACGTCAGCTCGAGTTGAACGGTCACACCGCCCCGTTCATCACTTCTCTGAAGCAAGGTCACCAAATCCTCGGACTCGAACGATTCCTCGAGCACTTGGACCGCTTCGATGCGATCAATCCGATATTGACGGAATCCGAGTTCGGAGAGCCCGAAGACATACCACTTTAAGTCAAGGAGTGCCATACCGACCGGTGCGATGGGGAACGTACGTGATCCGTTCGTCGATCGATACGTCATCTCGATCTTGTTTTTGCGCTCGACCGCCTGATAGATGTCCTTTGTGAACGGCGCTTTTGGAATTTGTTTGTTTCCAAGCCAGAGAATGTTTCGCTCCAATCGTCGAATTTTCGACTCTACGTCATGTGGTAACTCATTCACGTACCAATCGGACAACGTACTTCGTATGTCCCCGAACGGCACATCAGGAATGTGTTCCATCCATTTGAGCGTGAGATAGAGTGCGACGGCTTCTTGTTCGCGGAGATGGAGCGGGGGCAATAAACGATTCGGCAACATTTCATAGCCGCCCCCAGTTCCAGGAACACTCCAAATCGGATAACCGAGTTCTTCGAGCGAGAGCATATCCCGTTGAATCGTCCTAATGGAGGCGCCTGTCTCTTGGGCCAGTTCTTCCGCCGTGAAACGTCGTCCGCGATTGAGTAGCCGAATCAGTTGCAAGTGTCGTTTTTTCATATCTACCATTCCCGTCATCTTTTGTCGTGTTTGTTCGTTAAGCTGAATGTATCACGAATCAAGGAGGAACACATGATGCCGAATGTTGTGTTATATATTGCGATGAGTTTAGACGGAAAGATTGCCCGGTCGAACGACCAACTCGATTGGTTGTTCGCTGTAGAGGGGGATGGGGACAACGGCTATGCTGATTTTTTCAAGACCGTTGGTGCTGTCATCATGGGACGGAAGACGTATGAGGAAGTATTGAAGTTAGAACAAGGAGAGTATCCGTATCCAGACATCCCGAACTACATTTTGACACGTCAGGCTGACCGTGAGGCCGAGCATGTCACATTCACGGACGAACCAATCAAAGAACTCATCAATCGGTTAAAGCAAGAAGTTGATCAAGATATTTGGCTCATCGGCGGGGGAGAAGTCATCAAAGCCGCGATGGAACATGATTTGATTGACCGCTATGAGATTGCGATTGCGCCGGTCGTGTTAGGAGGGGGAATCCCTCTTTTCCTAGAAGGCACGAAAGAAACGAAGCTTCGACTGACGAGTCACCACGCCTCCGGTCAATTTGTGATGGTGACCTATGAACGACAAATGAGCATCGAGTCCACATAAGGGCTCGATTTTTTATAATTCATCTCATTGTATAAAAACTGCAGACCATTAAGATGATCTGCAGTCATGGGGTCGCTCGTTCGCTTAAATGCGGTTCCCATACATCAGAAAAGTTGTGAACCGGTTGGACACCCTCTAACGTACGGAATTCATAATCTCGTTCTTTCGCATAACGAATGATTGTATCGAGTGCTTTCGGCGTCATCGAGTGATCGTGCGCTAAAATAATCGAAGCAATATTGGCGGCGCGATTCGCTTCGAGTCGGTCGAATACACGTTGCTCGACACGGGCATTGTCTTTCTTATACACATGGTCGAGACTACCGACGTTCCAGTCCCAAATCTCAAAACCGGCATCGGTCATCGCCTGCCAGTGTGCGGGTGACATGCCGGCGTCGCTCCCATAAATGGTGCGGGCCATGTTCGTATGAATGCCGGTCACTTCATAGATAAGTGCTTGTACTTCCTGCATCTGAAGCACGGCCGTCAACGGTGTTTCATAAAATTCATCCCGGTCGTGTCGCATCCCGTGTAAGGCAATCAAATGACCTTCCGCAATGATGCGGTGAAGCAGATGCTCATTTCCTTCGATGTTCTTTCCGAGGATGAAGAAGGTTGCCTTCACTTGATGTTTCTTCAAGACATCGAGTAGCTTTCCCGTTTTCCAGTTCGGTCCATCATCGAGCGTCAAATAGATGAGACTCGGGTCGTTATAGGCCTTCGGCTCCGGAATCGCAGCCTGTGACAAAGACCCAATCAGTAGAAAAATCGACATGAGCAAAAGAACGCGTTTCATCATTCCATTCAAAACTCCCTCAAATCAAAACCAAGCGACATGTGATACATACTTTATCATATGTTGGAGACATCGAGACGATAAATCTGTTCGTCAAGCTCTGTCTCGAAAAAGGTGAAGTTCAATTTCTTCAATAGCGCGATGGATGCCGCGTTCGTCCCAAGCACACCGGCTTTGAACTCTTTCGCTCCTTGGTAAGTCAAGTGACGAATCAATTCCGACATCACTTCAAATGCATAGCCTTGCCGAGCGCGCGTAGGGGTAATCGTGTAGCCGATCCAATACGTCATACCTTCTTGCTGGATATACACGTCCCCAATCAATTCATCGGTCGCTTGGTCGATGATGGCGAGTTGCATGCCGTGTTGAAGTGATTGTGCGCCGATTAGGGCGTTCTCGTATTCTTCAAAGCTGAGTCCTTTGAATGACTGATCTTTCATCCAATCCAAGTCATTCCGGTAAATCATGAATGATTCGATGTCTTGGCGTTCGAATGGGCGGATGAGGCAACGGGTTGTCGTGATCATGGTTGTCTTACCATTCAAACCAACTTCTTTTCTTTTTTGAAAAGACCAATCAATAGCAACGCCAGACCACTCAAGAAAATCACAGGGAAAATAAACCACATGATCAATCCAGCCCATCCGTTCTGTACACTGATTGCGTACGAAAGGCCGATGGAAAACGCTAAGGCTGGTGATATAGGAATCATAAGAGCGATTCCCCATATTTTCAATTTTGTGTTTCGTGCTTCGCCGGTACTGAACCAATATGCCACGAATGCACCTAGACCTGCGATGAGATATCCGATTGCAATCGCCATTTAATCAATCCCTTCTTAAAAATATCGACAGCTTAACCTCGCACGTACTTTCCATATACGTTAAGAAATCTCCTGTCACGCTTCAAAAAAAACGAGCCCTCGAAGGACTCGGTTTGACATTATACATGCTTCCGCTGAAACGCTGAAATCGCTTCATACTCTTCAGACAAATGGCGCGATAAGCGAATGTAGATCGGCAAAAGTTCACGATACACATTCGTCGCTTCCATGTCCGGTGTATGCTCATGGGTCACTTGCGGTACTTCTTGGAACTCCTCGATGTCCCCGAAAGCGTATTCCCCGAGCATGACAGCCCCGAGACATGAACTCTCATGACTCTCCGGCACGACGACCGGTGTATCAAAGATGTCTGCCATCATCTGACGCCAGAGGCTCGACTGGGCAAAGCCCCCCGTCGCATGGATGCGGTTCGGGGCGCCCGTCAACTCATCGAGTGCGAGCATGACCGTATAGAGGTTAAAGATGACTCCTTCCAATACGGCACGGATGAAATGTTCGCGCTTATGGTGAATGCTGAGCCCGAAAAATGAACCGCGGGCGTTTGAATCCCAGAGCGGAGCCCGTTCACCCATCAAATACGGATGGAACAACAGTCCGTCGGCACCCGGTTTGACCGTCTCGGCGATTCGTGTCAACACATCGTACGCGTCGATCCCGAGTCGTTTCGCCGTCTCGACCTCACTTGCTGCGAACTCGTCACGGAGCCAGCGGAGGATGATGCCGCCGTTATTGACCGGTCCACCAATCACCCAATGCTTGTCCGTCAGCGCATAACAGAAGATGCGACCTTTCGGATCTTCGACCGGTTCCGAGACGACCGTTCGGATGGCGCCGCTCGTCCCAATCGTCACGGCGACGACACCTTGTTCGAAGGCACCGACCCCGAGGTTCGAGAGCACGCCGTCGCTTGCCCCAATCACGAGGGGGAAGTCCCAGCCGAGCGTTTCGGTCACGTCAGGCGTCACTTGTAAAATCTCTGTCGTCGGGACGAGTTCAGATAAACGATCTGAAGTCACACCAGCGACTTCAAGTGCTTCCGTGTCCCAATCTCGTTGTTTCAGATTGAACAGTCCTGTCGCTGAAGCGATGGAATGGTCGACGACGAAGCGTCCCGTCAACCGATAGAAGACATATTCTTTGATGGAGACGAACTTGTCCGTCCGGGTAAAGACGTCAGGGTACTCCGCTTTCAACCAGCGCAATTTGGACAGCGGTGCCATCGGATGAACCGGGGTGCCGGTACGCATATGGAGGGCGCTCGCATCAAAGTTGCGTTTGATTTCTTGCGTATACGGATTCGCCCGACTGTCGGCCCACGTGATGCTGTTCGTGAGCGGACGTCCTGCCGCATCGAGCGCAATCAAACTATGCATCGCCGAGCTGAACGATGCGAAGCGAATCGGACCGTCCGCTTTGGCACGGACCGCCGAGACGGCTTCAAGTACGGCCCCGTAGATGACGACCGGGTCTTGCTCGGCCGTCTCCGTATCGGGCGTGAGAAGCGGATACAACACGTTATGTACCGCCAGTTGTTGATGACCGTTGAACAGGACGGCTTTCGTACTCGTCGTCCCGATATCGACCCCAATCGTAAACACACAATCACTTCCTAACTTAGATGATAAATAGGCTAATCAAGAACACGACGGCGAAGCCGGTGAGTCCGATAATCGTTTCCATGATCGTCCATGACTTGAGCGTGTCTTTCACGTCGAGACCGAAGTACCGGTTGACGAGCCAGAAGCCCGAGTCGTTGACGTGCGAGAGGACGGTCGCCCCTGAAGCGATGGCGATGACGATCAAACCGAGTGCCGCGCCCGTGATGTTTTGGATTTCAAGTAATGGCGTGATGAGTCCGGCCGCTGTGACCATAGACACCGTTGCCGACCCTTGGGCGACACGGACGACCGTCGCGATCAAGAAGGCGAGGACGATTGCCGGAAGTGGTGAACCGGCCATCATTTCACCGAGCACGTCACCGACACCAGAGTCGATGAGTACTTGTTTGAACACACCACCGGCCCCCGTGACGAGGATGATGATTCCGGCTGGCTCGAGTGCTTTCGTTGCGATCTCTTGTACTTCGTCACGTGAATAGCCACGACGTGTCCCGAGGAAGACGAACGTGAGGAGCGTCGCAATCGTCAAGGCAACGAATGGATGTCCGAGGAACGTCAAGAAATCACGGACAGCGTTGCCTTCGTTCAAGAGAACCGCTGAGAGCGTGTTCGCTAAAATCAACACAAGTGGGATCAAGATGAGCGACAAGATCATTTTGAAACTTGGTAGTTCTTTCGATGTATCGATTTCTTCAAATTCCATGTAATCCGGAATCGTCACATGAATTTTCTTAGCAATATACTTCCCAAAAACCGGACCGGCTAAAATCATGGCCGGAATCCCAGCGAGGACACCGAACAAGATGACCCAACCGAGGTCGGCACCGATCAAGTTCGCAACAGCGATTGGACCAGGTGTCGGCGGGATGAAGCTGTGTGTGACCGCGAGACCCGCAAGGAGCGGAATCCCATAGTAAAGAAGCGAGCGTCCCGTCTTTTTTGCGAGACCGTATACGATTGGAACGAGAATGATAAAACCGACATCAAAGAAGACCGGGACGGCGACGATGAATCCGGTAATCCCGAGCGCCCATTGTGCCTTGTCTTCCCCGAACTTGCTGACGAGTGTCTGGGCAAGACGTTCCGCGCCACCCGATACTTCAAGCATCTTCCCGAACATCGCGCCAAGACCGACGACGACGGCGACGAAGCCGAGCGTTCCACCCATCCCGTTTTGGATGGAGGCGATGACATCCCCGAGTGGCATGCCGGCTGCGACCCCGACGATTAAACTGACAAGTAACAACGAAACGAATGCATGAAGCTTTGTGCGAATGACCAAAAATAAGAGCAAGAAGATCCCGGCTAAGGCGATCAAAATAAGTGTTGAGCCAGACATTGAGTATTCCCCCTAAATTCCGAATATGTAACCGTTTACAGTTCCTAGCAAAGGAAAAGGCCATATCCCCGTGACCTTTTCCACAGATGTTACTTCTTGACGACCGCGTGGCCACCGAACTCGTTGCGGAGCGCGGCGACGACTTTTCCTGAGAACGTGTCGTCTTCGAGTGAACGGTAGCGCATCATGAGCGACAGGGCGATGACCGGTGCCGCGGCTTGAAGGTCGAGCGCCGTCTCAATCGTCCATTTACCTTCACCGGATGAATGCATGACCCCGCGAATCTCATCGAGCTTCGCATCTTTCTTGAAGGCATTCTCTGTGAGTTCCATGAGCCAAGAACGTACGACCGACCCGTGATTCCATACACGAGCGACTTTTTCATAGTCATAGTCGAACGGGCTCTTCTCCAAGATATCGAATCCTTCGGCGATCGCCTGCATCATCCCGTACTCGATGCCGTTATGGATCATCTTCAAGAAATGACCGCTTCCGGCAGGACCTGTATACAAGTAGCCGTTCTCGACAGACAGATCTTTGAAGATTGGTTCAATCGTTGGCCACGCCTCCGCGTCACCCCCGACCATCGTACAGGCACCGTTTCGTGCCCCGTCCGTGCCTCCGCTCGTCCCGCAATCGAAGAATTTGATCTCTTTCTCGGCGAACTGTTCGGCGCGTGCGACCGAGAGTTTGTAGTTCGAGTTCCCGCCGTCGATGACGATGTCGCCGGGTTCGAGGCGCTCATATAGTTCAGCGAGTACCGCTTCGGTGACGTCGCCGGCAGGGACCATCGTCCAGATGACGCGTGGCGTAGACAATTTGTTCACGACATCTTCGAGCGTCGGCACGATGGAGAACGCGTCCGAAGTGACATTCCCGACGTCCGTCCCGACGACCGTGTGTCCGTGGTCGCTCAAGTTGAGTGCCAAGTTGTATCCCATCTTACCTAAACCAATCAAACCAATTTCCATATTGTCACCCCTGAAAAAGAATTTTTTTCCGTCTCTAGATTTATCATATCAAAATAAATTCGACTTACAAGTCTAATGACGGAATTTTTTTCGAGTAATGCAAAAAAAGCGTCCCGGCTTAATTCGTAGGCGGGACGACGGACAGGCACTCTTATATAGATACAAGAACGAACGATCAATCTTTGAGAGTGAATAAAATTCCCGAAATGCGATACAAGCGTTGATTAGTAATAAAGTGATTGCGGTAACCCTAAGACGAAACTTTCATTTGGTTCAGCTTGTCAAATAGCTTCGCATACAGCCCCATACCGATGAGTGCCGACAGCAAGATGAGTGTGAACACAGCGAGAGGGGAGAGAAATCCTGATGCAAATACCGTCACCGGTGCGAGGAACTTGCCGATTGTGTTTTGGAGCGTATCGGTCGCGAGGTATTGTCCACGTGACTCGATTGGTGCATAGTGACTAACGAAACTCTGACTGACGGGAGAACGAATCAGCTCCCCGAACGTGAACATGGTCGTGACGATGAGCAAGTACCAGATATTTGATGAGAAGGCGACGAGAAACGTCCCGAAACCTCCTAGGAAAGTCGACAATAGTAAAACACGCCGTTCGTCCCACGCCCGAAACACACGTGTGACAGGAATGATGAAGACGACGAACAAGAGGCCGTTATATGCAACGAGCCAGCCGAATAAGACTGTATTCGAGACGTTGAACGTGGCCGGAGTTTGTTCAATCAAATAGACAGGTAAATACACGTCTAGTTGCATGATTGGGATTAAGGCGAATACGCCAGCAATCAGATAGAGGCGGAAAAGCGGGTCAATCAAAATCGTCGCATACGACCGCCCTTGGGTGAAAAATGTCGTTGCGACCGTCTTCTCGGTCGAGACCGGTCGTGTCTCACTGGTTAGAACCGCGAGCAAACCCCCGTAACCAAAAAGAACAAGGGCGCAGCCGAGGAGGAGCGCCTGACGATACTCGAAAAAGAGGACCGCACCAAGAAGCGGACCGAGAACAGCACCGATATTGTTCGAAGCCATAAACGTCGCGAATACATTCCGTAAATGTTCAGTCGGAACGAGGTCGGCGACCATCGCCGAGCTGGCCGGTTTGTAGATGGCACCCATAAAACCGATGCTGATGTAGGTGATGTAATCGACATAGGCGTTCGTTGATAAAGCGAAAACGAGGAATAGGAAACCTTGTGAGAACGTCCCGGCGAGCATGACGGGGCGGCGACCAATCTCATCTGCAAGCGAACCGCCAATCAAGCTGCCGACTAGCAGGAACAACGGTGGCACGGCCATGAGTAGTCCGGCTAGCTCGACACCGAGCGTCCGGGCGAAATAGACGGTGATGAATGGAAAGTACATCCAAAACAAGAGGTTGAATAAGCCTTCGCCGAATAAGCGAACTTTCAGATTGAGGTCCCAACGGTATAATTCCATAGATATGCTCCTTTCAAGAGTCTCTCTTTAATGTAAGAGGTCGTGGAGAGAAAGAATAGACTTATGTTGCGGGATTTGCTAGACTAAAAATAGAAAAAGCGAATATATAGGCGCTTGTTTGCGTTGTACTATAAAACGAACGTATGTTTGTAAAATGACCTCCGATATAATCATCGGAGGTCATTTTTATTGTGTCGTCTTCATCGATTTAAAGCTATGGGCGAAAGATCACTCAAATAGTTCGTCATTTTCAGGCAACAATTTTCCAATCATTGAGAGGTGTCGGGTAACCTTTGCGCATTGCTCGGTGTGACTCAGCGATCGTCAAAATCCTAATAAAAAATCGACCCCCGTCACGGAGGTCGAACGAATTAACTTGATGATGCTTTCTTATATTGTTGGAAGAAGACTTCGATTTCTTCCGCCGGCAAAGGACGATTGTAGAAATATCCTTGTGCCTGGTTACATGATTCGGCTTTCAGAAAAGCGACTTGATTCTCGGTCTCGACCCCTTCCGCAATGACGTTCAAATCGAGCTCGTGCGCCATGCGGATGATCGTTTTGACGAGGGCAGCGTCTTTCTCGTCACTTTCGATGTTCTTCGTGAAGTGCTGGTCGATCTTCAGCGTATCAATCGGGAACAGCTTCAAGTAACTGAGTGATGAATAACCGGTCCCGAAGTCGTCGATGGAGAGGTGGACGCCGAGGGCGACGAGCTCATGCATCGTCTCGATGGCGCGGTCTGCACTTTGGATGACGCTCTCGGTCAACTCGAGTTCTAAATACTGCGCGTCGAGACCTGATGAGTCGAGTGCGCGGCTGACGACTTCCGGCAAGTCTTTTTGAGCGAACTGAATGGCCGAGATGTTGACGGCGACCCGAAACGGGGGAATGCCCGCATCTTGCCACGCCTTGTTTTGGCGACACGCCTCATTCAAGACGAACTCGCCGAGGCGATGGATGCTTCCCGTCTCTTCGGCAATCGGAATGAACTCGCCAGGCGAAATCATCCCGAGGTCTGGATGATTCCAGCGGACGAGTGCTTCCATACCAATGACCATTTCTGTCTCTAGCTGGATCTGCGGTTGATAGTGGACGGTGAACTCGCCACGTCCAATCCCTTTCCGGAGTGCCATCGACAAGTTCGAACGACGGGAAACGGACTCGTTCAGTTCGTTTGTGAAGAACTGATAGCCGTTCTTGCCGTCGGCCTTCGCCCGGTACATAGCGATGTCAGCGTTTTTGATTAAATCCTCTGCCGTATCCCCGTCGGATGGATGGAGACTGATCCCAATCGAGGCACCGGTGAACACTTCCTCGTTCTCGAGTTCGAACGGAGGATGGAGGATGTTGATGAGCTCCTGCGCACGATGGGCCGCGAGGTTACTTTTCGTATGTGGCGACAAGATGATAAACTCATCTCCGCCGAGACGGGCGAGCGTGTCCGACTTTTGAATCGTCGATTGGATGCGGGTCGTCACTTGTTTCAAGAATTGGTCGCCGATCGAGTGGCCGAACCGGTCGTTGATGACCTTGAAGTTGTCCAAGTCGATATAGTATAAGGCGAACGATTCTTGCTGGGACTGACCGAGTAGCGCGTCGAGTCGGTCGCTGAATAGACGACGGTTCGGGAGACCGGTGAGCGGGTCCAAATAGACGAGGTCGTTGATTTGAGCCTCGATTCGTTTCCGTTCACTGATGTCACGGATAATGCTACTGAAGAAGATGCCCTTGTCCGTCTTCCACGTTCCGAGTGACATCTCGATTGGCACTTCGACACCGTCTTTTCGTAATCCGATGAGCTCGACCGTTTGACCGATGACGCGTTTTTCACCTGTCGCTTCATAACGCTTCATCCCGCGCTCGTGCGCATCTCGGAATCGTTCCGGAATGATGGCGACAATCGATTGCCCGATCATCTCGTCATACGTATATCCGAACAAGTCGGTCGCCCCTTGGTTCCACTGAAGGATGGTGCGATTGTGATCGGCGACAATGATGGCATCCGAGGCAGATTCGATGATGGATTCGAATTTTAATTCTAGTTCTTCCGACTGTGCCTCGAGTTGTGATGCCGTCCGGAGCGAGATGTACATCAAGATGAATAGTGTCATGACGCTCGCCGCAATGACATAGGCGAGTAGGGTGCTGTCGACGGCATAGTCGCTGACCGGTTTGGCCGCACCTTCCATCGGGGTGAAACGGGCTGCGCCCATCCCGACATAATGCATACTAGAAACGGCAACCCCAATCAAGACCGAACTGGCTAGACGGCGCCAATGGAATCGCGAGACGTTTGGGATATAAAAGAGAATATATAGTCCGACGAGCGACGCAACGAAGGCGACCATGGCAGATGCAATCCACATGATGGGGTCGTATGTGAGGATGGCGTTCATTTGCATCGCTTCCATCCCGATGTAATGCATGGAGACGATGCCGACGCTAATCAAGAAGGCACCGAAGACGAGCTGGATTGGTCGTGTCTCCGGATGGCTGATCATCCAAAAGGCAAGTCCGGAAGCGACGACGGCCGGCACGATGGATAATAGTACGATGCCGAGATGGTACGTCACATCATCGTGCAAGTGAAACGCCAGCATACCGATGAAGTGCATGGCCCAAATGCCGAGACCGAGGCTGAAGGCACCAGCGACGACCCACCTGAGTCGCGAGGCGTGCTTCGCATATTTCAAACGACTGCTAATATCGAGAGCGACACCGGCAGCGAAGATGGCGACAGCGATGGAAAGAATGACGAGTGTGAAGTTATATGAGCTACTCAGGTGATGTTCGATGAGAAACAGTCCTTTCAATTTCAAATGGTACAAAGAATGAATGAAAAAGTGCTTTATTAGAGTAGCACACTCGGGAATCACGCTTCTTGCCTACTTTTGTAAGGTGGGTCAATCATTTGCATGAATCACACATTGCGGAATTTTTTTCGAAACGGTATCGTTAGATGAAGAAGAGAAAGGGTGATGCTTGATGGAAACGATGAACGGGACGGCCCGCATCCGTGGTGCCTATTCGACACTGAGCAAGAAAGAACAACGTATTGCCGACTATATTTTGAAGCAACCAGAAAAAATCATTCATCATACGATCAATCAGGTGGCAGATGACCTCGATGTGGCAGAGTCGACTGTGTTTCGTTTTTGTCAGCGTGTCGGATTCAAAGGCTATCAGGCGCTAAAAATCGCACTCGCCTCAGATGTCGTCGCACCGCTTCAAGATATTCATGAAGATATTATCGAGACGGATACGGCACTCGAAATCGCAGAGAAAATTTTTTCGACGAACGGGAAGACGATTGAGTCAACGCGTCAGATTTTAGAGGGTGCCTCTCTTGAGAAAACCATTGAGCTGTTTCTTGGGGCGCGCCGTATCGAATTTTTCGGAAGCGGCGGGTCGGCCGTCATCGCGTTAGATGCCTATCATAAGTTTGTCCGGAGCGGGCTTCAAGTGAGCGCGATTCTCGAGTCGCATATGCAGCTCATGTCGGCCTCACAATTGACGACCGCAGACGTCGCCGTCGTCATCTCGCATTCCGGTGCCTCGAAAGAGACACTCGATATCGCCAAACTCTTAAAAGAGAAGGGCGTGCCGATGATTGCCATCACCAACTATGCGAAGTCCCCTCTCTCGAAACTGGCGGATGTGTCGCTCTATACCGTATCTCAAGAGACGGCATTTCGCTCGGAGGCGCTCGCTTCCCGGATTGCTGAATTGAGTCTGATTGATGCGTTGTTCACAGCCGTCATGATGCGCCGAGGCGAGGCAGCCCGGGCGTCGCTTCAACAGATGCGTGAGGCGATTTCGCTGCGCCGAATCTGAGCGAAAGAGGGTTAGTTTCTACAAAAAGGTGGAAATTATAATCCTTGAGAGCAAAGCGAGGCTTAGAGAGAGAAGGTGGACCGATGAACCATATTGATTTTTTATCTTTCGACCACTACAACGAGTTCAAACGGTTGGCACAACGGCTCACGGATCCGGGGAGTACCGGTCGAGAATATTTCGCCGCGCTGTATGTGATTGCGGGAAACACCCATGTTCGTGAACGGTTGCTTCCTTATATGGATTTAGAAGCAGGGAAGATTCGGACCTCGACCATCATCGATGACAATACGTTCGATAAACGAGAATTTGTGCTCACCAAACTCGTCATCCATCTGTATAACTCAAAAGAATGGGTCCTTCCGACCGAGTTGATTGCCTTGCCGGAAGAAGACTATAAGTTGGCGATGCAAGCAATCACGCTATGCCGCAATGAACAATTTGACGGGGTCACGATCCCGAACGACTGATGACACCCTGTTTTGTTGGAAACAGGGTGTTTTTCGTCGAGCCATAGAGGAGGGAATTCCGCGTCACTCACCACATCGATGTTAACCATTTTACTGATGCTCATGTTGCTCATCATGATCACGCCACCGCTCTTGATTTTTTATCTGTGGAGGCGTGACCGGAACCAACGCGAACACTCCGTCCTCCGGAACTTCCCGATTCTCGGAAAGTTGCGCTATATATTTGAGAAGATGGGACCCGAACTTCGGCAATACTTGTTCCTGAATGACAATGAGGCGAAGCCGTTCTCACGGAATGATTATGAGTCGGCCGTCATCGCAGGGAAGTATAAGTCGCGCATCATCGGATTCGGCTCGGAGCGAGATTTTGACGCGGGTGGGTTCTATCTTCAAAATGCATTGTACCCGACAAATCGGAACGAGTTACGAATCGACAATTCAACGAAAGTGTCGACATGGGTGTATGAACTCGATGAAGACAATCTGTTCACCCGAAAAGAACATCTCGTCGAACGAGACATCTCCCCGTACTTATTAACAGAAGAAGATACCGTCATCATAGGCGAACAGACGTGCCGGGAACCGTTCTACGTTCGAGGGCTTGTCGGTCAGTCGGCCATGAGTTTCGGGTCGCTCGGAGACAGGGCCATCACAGCCCTCTCGATTGGGCTCGGTCGTGCGGGTGGCACGTGGATGAACACGGGAGAAGGCGGTCTTTCGGACTATCATTTGAAAGGGAATGTCGACATCATCTGCCAAATCAGTCCGGCACTATTTGGTGTCGATGTAATTAATACGATTTTATAGATTTTGTAATATAGATTTGAAACATTTGACGAACGGGAACACCTAATGGAACATCATTTTACCTAGGAGGGATCGGATGAAAGCCTTGTTTTTGAACTGTACGTTAAAAGGTGGCGACACGACGTCGCATACGGAAGGATTGATTCGTGACATCATCCCGCACTTCGATGCGCTCGATGTTGAATCTGAGATCGTTCGAATCGTCGATTACAACGTCGCGTTCGGTGTGACGGAAGATGAAGGGGATAGGGACGAGTGGCCACAGATTTTTGAGAAAGTGAAGGCCGCGAACATTGTCGTGATCGGGACACCACTCTGGCTCGGGGAGAAGAGTAGCGTCGCCACCCAAGTGATTGAACGTCTATACGGCGGTAGCGGACTGACGAATAAATCGGGACAGGCGATCTACTACAACAAGGTCGGTGGAGTCGTCGTCACGGGGAATGAGGACGGGGCGAAACACGCCTGTGCTTCGATTCTATATGGATTGTCCCACATCGGTTTCACCGTGCCGCCGAACGTCGACACGTATTGGGTCGGGGAAGCGGGACCGGGTGACTCGTACCTCGATGCTGGACGAGAAAATGAATTCACGAAGTCTCATGGCAAGACGATGGCATATAACCTCGTTCATTTTGCGAGAATGCTTAAAAACCATCCCATTCCGGCAGAAGGGAATACGATGGAATGAATCAAGGTCTCGACCGATGTTGGTCGAGACCTTGATGATTTACTCTTTCTTCTCCACCGCATGCCCACCGAACTCGTTCCGTAAGGCCGCGACGACCTTGCCCGAGAACGTATCGTCTTGAAGCGAGCGTTGACGCATCATGAGGGAGAGCGCGATGACGGGCGTCGGGACGTCGTACTCGAGTGCCGTCTCGACCGTCCACTTGCCTTCACCGGACGCATGCATGACCCCGCGGATGTCATCGAGTTTCGCGTCTTTCGAGAAGGCGCTCTCCGTCAGCTCCATGAGCCACGAGCGAATGACCGACCCGTGATTCCACACACGTGAGACATCTTCATAGTCATAGTCGAACGGACTCTTCTCGAGCACTTCGAACCCTTCTGCAATCGCCTGCATCATCCCATACTCAATCCCATTATGCACCATCTTCAAAAAGTGACCACTTCCACTTGGTCCCGCATACAGATAACCGTGGTCGGTCGAGACGTCCTGGAAGAGCTGTTCGATTTTTCCGAACGCCTCCAAGTCGCCTCCAATCATCGTACACGCTCCGTGACGGGCTCCTTCCATCCCACCACTCGTCCCGACATCGAAGAAATAAATGAGTTTTTCTTTGAAGTGCTCGGCACGTCGCATCGATTCCTTATAGTTCGAGTTTCCTCCGTCGATGACGATGTCACCTGGGGAGAGAAGAACGTGCAAGTCGTTCAAGACGTGCTCGGTCACGTCACCCGCCGGCACCATCACCCAGACGACGCGGGGTGCCTGAAGCGTAGAAACGACCTCCTGCAAAGAGGATTTCGTCTCAAATTGACTCGTCGATACGTTTCCCGGGTCATATCCGACGACACGATGCCCATTGTCTGTCAAATTTAGAGCCAAATTGAGGCCCATTTTACCAAGTCCAATCATACCGATTTCCATTCGTTCCACCCCATTTATAAGATTTAGTCCTCTATAGGGCATACCCGAAATAACGATCTCTCAAAAGGACAGGTTGCCCGAGATGTAGAATGATATTAAGTGCAGAAGTGATGAGAGGAGGGTGGCGATGTTTGAAAGTATGTTTCGACTGGCCGTGGACGTCAGGCATCGATTCAAAGACCATCACATTAACGATTATAGTGCCACACTGGCGTTTTTTTGGTTTTTAGCCATCTTTCCGACGTTTGTGGTCCTCTTCGCCGTGATGGCATGGTTTCAAATCGATGACGCGCTTCTCATCGAACAGATTGAGACGCTCATTCCCGGTTCGAGTGTGCGTGAGCTGTTATCTATCGTCTATGATGTGAGCGGAAACTTGAACGGCGGACTGTTATCGGTCAGCGCCATCATCGCGTTTTGGTCAGCTTCGAACGGAACAGCGCGCCTCGTCAAATTGACCGTGTTTGCATATGGGGAGACGGAAGCGCGCGGCTATATCTTCCGACGGCTGATCGGGTTGCTCGTGATTTTAGCAGGGAGCATCGGGGCGGTCATCTTGATTGTGTTTCATCTATTCGGTCAAGAGTTTGTCGAACTGATTTATACACTCTATCCAAAAGTTGAAGAATTCGACCGCTTGTCGACGGTGACGCGCTATACGGTCTCGACCATCATTTTGATTATCGCGTTCTCGCTCTTTTATAAAATCGCGCCACAACAGCGAGTGCGGTTCATTGAAACACTTCCCGGAGCCGTGTTTGCGGTCATTTCGTGGCAATTGCTGTCGACCGGATACAGCGTCTATGTCGAACGTTTCTCGATTCTCGGGGATACGTACGGCACGATCGGTGCGGTCATCCTGCTACAGATTTGGCTCTATCTGACGGCGGCGACGATGCTGATTGGGGCAGAAATCAATGCAGCCTGGCCCTACCATATGATCCGTCAACCGATCCGGACCCATTTCCCGTAACAAAAAAAGGGATATCGTGATTATTCTTTGTGAACATGCTTTAAAACAACCCGTGGCATGGGAATAAACTAGTACTATTTCACGGAAGAAGGTGTGGCCACATGGCGAAACATCGTAAACCATCAAAGTGGAAAATCGTACTAGGGGTTGTAGCAGGCGTCATGGCCTTGGTGCTCATCACGGGTGGCGCGTTCGTCTGGTCAATGGTAAAAGAAGTCGATGACACCGTCGCACAAGTGAATGACAACTTGAACATCAGCAAAGAGCGTAAACAGGTCGAGACCATTGAACGCAAAGAGTCAGTTTCCATTCTCTTACTTGGAATCGACCGACGCGGGACCGAACAGGGACGAAGTGACTCAATCATCGTGCTGACACTCAATCCGGAGCTCGATGAAGGCGCGATGCTCTCGATTCCTCGGGATACATTGACCGAAATCGTTGGGAAAGGGACGCGCGATAAGATCAATCATGCCTATGCGTTCGGTGGAGCCGAAATGGCTATGAATACGGTCGAGAATTTCCTCGATATCCCAATCGATTATGTCATCGAGACGGATATGGAGGCATTCAGCGACGTGGTGGATGCACTCGGAGGCATCACGGTCATGAATAAATTTGCGTTCTCGACAGAAGATTACACGTTTCCCGTAGGTGAAGTGACGTTAGACGGAGAAGCGGCACTCGATTATACGCGGATGCGCTATAACGATCCAAACGGTGACTTCGGTCGTCAAGAACGTCAGCGGGATGTCGTCGCCGCCATCATTGAAAAAGGTCGGACGGACTTCTCACTCGACAAGGTCACCGCCTTACTGGATGTCGTCGGTGATCAGGCGAAGACGAATATCGAACTCAATGAATTCGTCTCATTGTCGACAGACTATATGAACGCGTTCCGCAATGCGAGTGTCTTACGGCTTGAGGGTGCGGGCGGATTAGCGGGGGACGGGATCTATTACTGGAATCCGGAATCATCTTCGTTGAATGGCGTTCAGGAAGAGTTGCAACGATTGATGGAGTAAACTGTCTGACCCAAGTCGGACAGTTTTTTTGTGTTTCAAAGAGAACGGAAAGTGGGAGAAATAAAGAGATGCCAAGGAGGGATGAGCCATGAAATGGGAAACGATTGAAGAGGTGCTCCACGAACTCGGGGAGACCTCGCAAGAAAAGTGGGAGCGGTTGTTTGAGAAGTGGTCGGATCATCGTTGGCACGACCATGAACGCCCTTCTGAAAAAACGAACGTCTTGTTGGTGGATGCCGGTTTTATCCTGACTGACGGACGAGCGAACCTCGAGGCTCTCCATCAATGGTTAGCCGATCACGTCCAAATGACGGTGAGTGATCTCTATCTCGTCTCCCTGTTTCCGTATCAAACGAAACAACAGGACACAGCCATCGACTCGCGTGTGCAACTATTCGAAGACTTAGGACGTTTCACCGATGCGTTCGATTTGATTTACGAGATGACGCCTGAAGTATGGAATGAGGCCCAATTCGACCTTGTCACCGTAACGGATGAACTGATCGAACGTCTAGCGTACGGAGCGACGAAAATCCGCGTCCATGTCGAATCGTTTCGTGGAATGGAGCCGGAACGAGTCAAACACATCCTCAAGCTGTGGCGGACGGTCATGCATACGTATAAGCCGAATGCGCAGCTGATTATCGCCAATGAGCGTGTGGATTCCGCCCTCATTTATGAGGCGGAGGCGGACGTCGTCTGCCATTTCGACTTATCCAGCCATGTGATTTTAGCGTTTGCGCAGGCAGATGTGACACGTTTGAGCGATTGGGCGAGTCAGGTGCATCCGCTGAGAGCCAATCAAACCTATTTCAATTTCCTCTCTTCGGCGGAACGTGATCCGTTTGAGAAGAATCTGATGGATGCGGATCCGTTGGCGATTCTCGCCGCTCATAGTGTGCTGTTGTCGCTACAGGGGATCCCATTGATTGATTACCGAACCTTGTTCGGGGTGACACAACCGATTGAACAAGAAGACCTCGTTCGAGCGTTGAAACGCGATCCAGATCGACTTCGTGTCTATGAAGGGATATTGAGTCAATTGAATGTGAAACGACTCCAACCTGCCTTGTCACCGTACATCGGTCAAGAGATCGTACGTCTCGACCGCCGCGTATTCGCCGTCAAACGGAAGCACCAAGAAGAGTCTCTCCTGTTATTGACGAACATGAGTGAGGAGACGGTGCAGACGGATTGCGAAGGAACGAGTCTCTTTACAGAAGAATGGATGAGCCATGTGACGCTTCGCCCATATGAATACGTTTGGCTAAAACAAACACACACTGGAGAGTGAATCCTCATGATTGATATACATTGTCATTTGTTGCCTGAGGTAGACGACGGACCACGCACGATGGAAGCGTCCCTGCAACTCGCAAGGCGTGCAGTCGAAGAAGGGGTGACGTCGATTGTCGTGACCCCACACGCGTATCATCCGTACTTCGAGACGGAGCATCATGACATCACGAAAGAAGTCGCGCATCTACAACAACAACTCGATGAGGAACAGATTCCCTTGACCTTGTATGTCGGGCAAGAGATTCGAATCTTTGGGGAGTTGATTGATGCGCTCGAGTCTGGGGAGGCACATTCGCTCGCCGGGTCCCGCTATGTCCTGGTGGAACTGCCGAGTCAAAGTCTGCCTGCTTATACGGAATCCTTATTCTTTCAACTGCAGGCGGCTGGATACGTTCCGGTCATTGCGCATCCAGAGCGGAATCGAGAGTTTGCACTCCATCCCGAAAAATTGTACCATCTCGTATCAGCGGGTGCGCTGTCGCAAGTGACGACAAGCAGTTTGACAGGGCAGTTTGGAAGACAGGTCCGGGAACTCGCGCTCACGTTCATCAGTAACGGGTTGAGTCACATCGTCGCCTCCGATGCCCATAACGTGGAACATCGTGATTTCAATTGGTTAGCAGCAAGACAGGAAGTCATCAACGAACTAGGAGAAGAGATGTGGCAACAGCAGCTCCACTTTACGGAGGCGATATTAGCCGATGAACCGATTGCAGTGAATCCGCCTCATTTGCCAGAAAAAAACTGGCGAGGGCGCTGGAAGTGGTAAAGACGGGGTAGAAAGGTGATGGCATGAAACAAGCGACGATTCAAAACGCCAACGGCATGATCCTATCCGCCATTGACTATGGCTGTGCGATGACGGAACTGACGGTCCCGGACCGGGAAGGGAATTTTGACTCGGTCATCTTGAAGTACGGGGACGTCTCTCAATACTTAGAAAATCCGGTCTATCTCGGGTCAATCGTCGGGCGGATTGCCGGGCGGATTCGTGACGCAGAGATTGAGGGTGTCGCCTTGACCCCAAGCGAGGCGCCCCATCATATCCACGGAGGCGACAAAGGCATCACGGCCCGTCACTGGGAGATGGACGCCGACGGACAGTGCATCCAGTTCACATATCTCAGTCCGAATGGGGAAGAAGGATACCCGGGGAACGTCTTCTTCAAAGTGTTGTATGAACTGACAGATGACAATGAACTCATCGTCACGATGACGGCGGAGACGGACCAACGGACGTGGGTCAACCTGAACCATCACAACTATTTCAATCTTGGCGGACGCCCGACCATCCACGACCATGAACTGACGCTACCAGCCGATTCGGTCGGGGTGCTCGACGCGGATTCGCTGCCGACAGGGGCGTTGCGTGATGTGAGCGGGACACCGTTTGACTTCCGAGACGGAAAAGCGGTCCGAGAGGCGCTCGTGTCAGGAGACGAGGCGATTGAACGGGCGAGCGGTCTTGACCATCCGTTTATCTTGAAGGATGGACCGATTCGATTGCACGACCCGATTAGCGGACGGACGATGACGGTCGAGACGAATCAACCGGTCATGGTCGTCTACACAGGGAATTTCTTGAGTGAAGAGACACCGGTGACGCTCGACGGTCGACAAAAACATAGCGCAATTTGTCTCGAAGCCCAGGCGTTCCCAGATGCCCCGAACTATCCAGACATCGCAACCTCAATCGAACTGAAACCGGGTGAGTTGTATCACTCGCGGACGGTGTATCGGTTTGGGGTGGAGCAATAAGAAAGGTCATCTCTTTGTTCTAAACGAAGGAGATGACCTTTCTTATACTTTGCATATCTATTAAGCGGTACGTAATAAAGGATTAAGGTGTTTTTTTATTGCGTCTCATATAGAAGAGAATGGCAATAATGAAGACGATTAACACAATGAAACCAACAAAATACCATGTAGAGTCTATTGAAGTAGAAGACTCGTCATTAGATGTTGCTTGGTTATTCGAAAGTTCATTCGCGATACTTGAACTATTTGTAAAAATAGCGCCATTTTGATTCTTCACTGCCACGCTAAATGTTTCATTTGGAAAAGCCAACGTTTCAATAAGTGTTGAATCAATCGAATTTTGAGTTGACACAACAATCATTGCTTTTTCATCGTTCCAAGGAGAGGGTTGTATCCAGGCATATTCCGAAGAAGTTTCTGGGACGAACCCGTACTGAGACAAATCAATTTGATTGTCTGTTGTAACAATCCAATCTTTCTTTTGTTCGTTGAAGAGAGGACTTTGCTCTGGATTTCCAATAAAGAATACAGAACGGTTTGTTACCATTTCTTCAGTAACTTGGCTAGAACGAACAAACTCGACTTGTCCTGTTAAGGGAGTGACGGGTAATCCATTCATCACACTGGCCATATTTTGAAGTGATTGTTCGCTCATATCGTCAGGAATCACGAATAAGACACCTGAATCCGTTGCAAAAAGACTAGCCATGTTTGAGAATACTTCATTATTCGCTTGCCCATTGTTCGTTGGTAACGTTACTTGGCTCTCACTAGAAATAAAAATCCAGCGATCTAAATCACTCGCATTGCACGGAGCTTCTGAGCGGAGTCCATTTGCTTCAAAAGATACATCTAAAAATGAAGATTTTTGGAGCGTGGAAGCATCGACTTGAATAGTATGTTGCTGCCATTCACTATGATCTTCTTCCGTGTCTGTCAAAGGAATAGAGTGGGGTACCCCGTTTATCAAAGCAATCAATTCAGGAGGAAGTCCCCCTTCTTGTTCAGGCACTAGATTCTCAGACGCTTTAAAACGTAAATCTAGTTTTACTTGAGATTGTTTATCGATGACAGGCAACGGATAAAAGTAGTTCGGACTAACCGCTTGGCTACCGCTCAACATCAAGTCTGATGCACCGAGAGCACGTAAATCAACAATGTTGTCATTTTTTTGCATTACGGGTGCACTCGTTAGAGTCAATCGTTCGCCATTCAATTGTTGTCGCTGTGGGACGAGTAGCAAATGGTCTAGTGTCCCTTCAAACGCATCTGCGTTCTCAGCGAGAACGAACATGGCTTCGGTAGATGTTCCGTTATTCACGAGACGGACTTGCTCTAGCAAAATTTCATCGCCTGTTGGGCGTTCGTTCAATTCTTGAATGAAGTTTTTTACAGGACCTGTGAAAGAATCAGTCTGTCCTACGAAAACATACCGGCCATCCAATGATTTTAATTGTTGTTCATATTGAAGCGATACATTATCTGAATCGGCCGCATCTCCTTTTAACTGTCTGTATAGAAGAAGTCCTGCCTCTATTGATGCTGCGCTCGGCGAACTTGGAAGCACAACGGTCAATTTTTGACTTGTTGTTTGTGTAAACGGATTCGGGTAATCCTTCAATGAGAGTTCTGCTTTGTTTCCGGCAGCGACAAAACTCGAAGGGCGGACAGTTAACCAGCTTCCGGATGTATTTCCTGTGTCACACATTCTCCCTTCGATAATTCCCGTGAATCTTACCGTGACCTCATGTGTACCCTTCGTTAAATGTTTGTTTTGGAGCGGCACTTTCACGTTTCCCTGAGATGATTTTTTTGTCAAAGCGACTGATTTGATGGGCTCACCATCAATATCGATTGTAAGTGCTGAAGGCGGAATCAATAACTCCGAATGTAACCAGTCAAGCGACAGATACTTAGACGAATTAGCTTGCTCATCTCCGACCATCGTATACGTATACGTACGGGCGGACGTTTCTCCAGGTAGGACGTCATCTTCCGTCGTTAATATACGCTCTCCTTCACCATTTTCAGAATCAATGGATAACGACGAACGAAGTTCAGTGGCAGCTTGAACCGAAGTTGTAGATAAAATCAGGAATGAACTTAGTAAGTAGGGCAAGTAAGGTTTCATAATATCCTCCTCTTCAGTCGAATCGGTCTGTTTTGTACCATTTGACTTCTTGATTAAATAAGACGCGTTTTATTTCGAGATAAAGCGAGTAGATGACAAGCACAATCCACAATTGGCTGTACGTGAAGTACATCAGAATAACGGTAAAAAAGTTCTGCACATTAAATTCGGAGCGTTCGATACTGAGTGTGACGAACACTTCGGTCACAAATAGTAAAAATGCGAGAATCCATAAGATGAGTGTGATATTTCCAACTTCTAGACCGATATCCACAAACAAATTAATCACAAATAAACTATTCGACAGAATCACGCCGAAGAAGAATAAAAAATAAGTGAAAAAAAAGTAAATGATATCGAACACGATTTTCTTTCGTTTCAGTGAAAATAATTGACGCATGAATTTGAGAACAACGTATTGATTTCCGCGTGCCCAACGCGTCCGTTGTTTCCACCAAACTTTTAACGTTTGAGGTTCTTGTTCCCATGTGATTGCGGCAGGAAAGAATCGGATATGCCAACCAAGTTCATAGACCCGAATCGTGAGTTCGGTATCTTCTGCTAGCGCTGCTTCATCCCAACCGCCAAGCTCTTCAATAATGGAACGACGGATGGCAAAGTTGGTTCCAGGAATTGTGGCAATGTTAAACCACTTCCATCTCCCTGCTTGTGCCATCCATTGAAAACAGATGGTTTCGATATTGATCAAACGCGTAAGCAACGTTTCATATGCATTTGTGACACGAAATTTTCCTACGACCGCTCCTGCTTTTGGGTCATTCAAAAGACCCATAACCAGATAATAGACACTGTCTTTTTCAGGTGTGTTATCCGCATCATATACAACCAATACGTCTCCCGTTGATTGGGTCAGACCATAGTTCAAAGCAGACGATTTTCCTTTTCCTGCATATGCAGGTGTCGTTTGTACGACATGGATAAATGAAAACTTCTCTTCAAACTGTTTGGCAATTTCTCCGGTCTGATCTGAGGAGTTGTCATTAATTAAAATAACTTCGAGTTTGTCATGGGGATAGTCAATTCGAGACATTGCTCGAAGTGTTGCTGCTATGACAACTGCTTCATTGTGAGCTGGAATTAGAACAGACACTTTTGGTAAGTCTTTCATATGTTTCGTCCATTCTGGGATTGGATCACGAAACGTCATGAAGTGCCAGAACCCGCCTTGCATCAAAAACATGTGGTATAGAAGCATCGTCCAAATCATGACGAGTGAGAACAGAAAGAGTAGATTTGCCATGATTAACCACGCTCCTTAAATAGTCGTTTTTTACGTTGCGTGCGAAGATAGAGGGTATAGGTCAAAAACATCAGAACGGCAGTGAATGTGATGATCACCAGAGCCCATAGTGATTTTTCAAGAAACGAGTTTGGCATGTTCAACTCTAACTGACTCCATAGAGGAGAACGATTGTCTTGAAGTGATATCGTTCCATTTGAGGCTTGAATTGACACATCCTCTGTACGAACCCACTCATCTTGATCACGTAAATCTAACCACTGGAAGCCAGGTGTAGATTCCATCATATCTACAAGATCAGCCAAATGTTCCATGCCGATATATGGGTGATAGAATCCTCCAATCATTGATTCTCGAACGATCAGTAATTCATCGCGAGCCCGACGCATTTCTTCAACTGGCCGTGGTAAGTCGGTTCTGACATATCCGATAGTTTCAGGGTACAACGTCATCCCATGTAATAAAGAAGGTTTTGATACGTAAGGGGTTGTCCCCATAACTTCCCATTCCGTATTGCTCCATTGAATTTGACCGAATACGTTTGAAAAATAAGTTGCCGTTAGCTGATATCCTGAATGCGACATCGTATAATGCGGTGCTTCAAAGGCTAGCGGATGAAGCCCTAAAGAAACTAGCTCGTGAACAGATTTCGTTAATTTTGATTGAATGTAGGATGCCTCTCCTTCTAAAACATCACGTAAATAGGTGTTGTAGTCCTTTGTATTACTGAAAGTTTCTTCTGGTTTTAAAATAATTGACTGCTCATCTGAAGGGGTGAGAACGGGTTGATTGTTCTCAACATCCCAGAATTCAAAACCTTCACCAGTTTCAGAGGAACGATATTGGTGAGTGTATCCATGGGCGATGACCGAGGCTCCACGCTTTTCAAGGTTCTTTATCACATTCAGTAATTTGGGACGATCATTGAAGTGAATGGCTTGCCCACTATCTGGATCTACATATACCGGAATGACTGCTAATAGAACTGGGATGTTACGATCAAGTAAGTAGTTCCCGGTTTTTTCGAGTAATTTTGGATCCGTGCTTGGGTTAACATCTTCTAGACGTATATACCCGAGGTGTTCTGGTTTTGCTTCTTCTTTAAAAAAGTCGTACAAACTATCGGCGAAGAGTAAAGAAGAACGATTTAATAAGTTATAAATACCAGAATAAAAATGCTCGTTGAGTTGGATGATTGTCGGGTACTCTTTGTCTTTTTGTGCAATACGTGCATGTACATTCTTCATTTGATGATTTACAGAGAAAACCGTATCCGCTAACGCGAATGTCAAACTTGTATTAGTCCGTTCTTGATAAAACTTTGAAACACCTTGTATGCGAGTGACGTCAATTTTTTCGAATGCTCTGAGTTGATTTGCATTAAACCCAATTCCATAAAGGGCAGCATTCGACTCATTGATTAGTTTACGAGTAGACGCTGGAATCGTTGCAGCATTTAAACCAAAGTAGAAAAGATGACTCGTTTTTTTAAAAGAAGTTTCTGTCACTTCTGTATCTCGAAGAATGTGAATGTCTTCAGAAAAACGAGAGACCAGTGCATCAAGTTTATAAATTTCAGGAGGTACATCGTTTGAGGTTGAACTATAAACAATCGTGACGTTTGGACTGTTTGCGAGTGCAACATGCGGAAAACCAATCAACGCGAACAGGAGGATGAGCACTTTATAGCGCATAACTTTTCAACTCATTTCTCATTAAACCGAGAACATCATCCGGGGATTGAATGCTTGCCTCTTTTGTAACAGTGTAGTGAGCAATATGATTTGTGAAAGAGACCGTTTTACCGTTCTTGATCACATAATCTCCAATCATATGTTTAAATCGATTTAATATAACCTGCATGTTTTCTTCAGAAGCATAGGGCAAAATTAGTGCGAATTCTTCGGTAGACAGTCTGAATTTTTTATCTGTTGTTCGAGTTGATTGATGTAAACGTTCGCTAAAGAACTTTAAGAAACGAGTGGACTCATCGGCTCCATATAGTTTTCTGAATTCAGTGAAGTGGTCAATTTGGTATAGGAGGACGGTAAACGATTCATCGTGACGGTTCGTTCGATCAATTTCTAACTGAAGTTCAAGTTCGAATCGATCTTTATTATCCAGTCCTGTCTCATCATCGATGGCGACAAGACGTCTTATTTTTTCTTGTAATACAAGATTGTTTTGAACCAATTGCTTGACTCGTTCATAAATACTGCCACTTAAAATAACAAGACCAATTAACCAAAGACCGAAATAGAAGAGCGTTGCCTCTGAAAAAAGGAAAGATTGGTCTTCAGGTCTAAAAAACATATTCCAAAAATATAGACTTCCAAACACGAATAGGATGAACAATGCAGAAAATAAACCAGCACGGATACCTGCAAATAAACTTATAAAAACGGCCGATGCGAGTAGCAGAATTCCTTCAGTCTGTACATTTCCTAGATCAGGAGTGTAAGTAAATAATATAGCGACAGCAATCAATAACATACCGACTTGTAAACTGATGAGACTTGTTTTACGGAATGACGTATCCATCTAAAAGTCCTCCTTCTGCTAATAAAGGTAATAAATTATCAAATGAATGGGTTTCTTTATTCGATACGTCAATGTATCCACCGTAGTATTCGGATGACGAATCGGAAATCATGAACGTCTTTAAATGTTTCATGATTGTTTCAGCAAACTCCTTCTCGTCACGTTCAAGTAAATAAAAAATAGCTAATGCGTATACGGCCTGCGATTCATAATTGACAGCAGGTTCTTTAGAATCAAGATCGTATCGCCCGTAAACAAGACCTTGATTGAACTGTTCTTTAAAAAAATCATAAAAAACGTCAGTTTCCAGATTGAATTGTTCATATCGAATGGCAACATAAAGTTGGTCAATCATATTGATTTCATCATCGAAGTGATATTTTTGGTCAGATATCGAGTATGACTTGGCGAAAAAAGGTCCTTGTAAAGGTGCCTCTTCAAGGAGTTGTTTGCTATTAAGATACAAATTATTCGAAGAAGGCATATAGCGTAAAGCTGCTTCATCCAAATAACTAAGTGTCAACACATCCCCCGTTTCATTCGTTGTTAAATCCACATAATCAACGGGGAGACCATCTTTCACGCCTTTAGTCGTAAGGGCTGTCGAGATCTTTTCAGCTAACTTTGTGTAAGTAGGTTCATTAAAAACTTCTGCTGCTTTCGATAATGCGTGAATGATGCGCGCGTCATCAATCCAAGCGTTGACCGGACTTGCTGTGATGTCATCCCCTGTTTGTTCAAGGCGCCAACTGACTAAATTGGATTCATCTAAAAAATAGTGTTTAAAAATATCGATTTGATTGGCGAATTCGTCTTCTCGCTTTTGGTCTACTAAAAAGAGTAGATAAAGACCGATGGATTCAGATAAAAATTCATGTTGTCGATCCGAAATATTTGTCCGAATGAGCCCTTCTTTGGTCAATAAATGTTTTCGAACGAATGATTCGGTTGCGAATGTACTTTCATATGACTTCAGAGGTGGAGTTTCATTGGAACATCCACTTAATGTTAAGAATAATGCTGCTGAAAGCAAAACAAGTTGTCGCATAAGTAGCCCCTTTGAAATTAGCATATATACTATTAATGTAAATTACCCATTTTATTGATGGATATATACACTTAAATGAATGAGATAATTTAATATATGTCTTTTTAGGTATTTGAATATTATTTTCATAAAAATATTAATGGTCGATGATTATATTAGATATCGGCAGGTCTTCCGTCAGTTTTAAGTAAGAAAACAAAGAATGAGTACTCATTGGAATTTCGTCCCTTTGACATAGTATTTCATACAAAGAAGATAATTACATCACGTATGTCGTATCAGCGATGAATTTAAAAAGTGAGGGGCTAACCCTCACTTTTTTGTTTTATCTTCATGACTGCAACGTAAAAGAAGAAAGCGGAACGGCATCATGACATGATGTTGCGAAAAAATGATAAATCCTTCTTTTCAATTATCAAGATGAAGGGGGTAAGAAGGTACTACAGTTAACCTGCGCCTGATTTCGGTCATTTAATCTGTCTGTAGGGAGGAAACCAGCATGAAGGAACAAACGACGATCGTGGGCGATCTCGTGGCAGTTCTCAAGAAAAGTAAGAAGTGGATGTTCGTGAGTATGGTTCTCGTCGGACTCCTTTCTTACTACGTGAGCACTTCATTCATCCAGCCGACATATGAGGCGTCCACACAAGTTCTACTCGTTACACAACAAGAGGACAACCGCGTAGACAGTTCGGAAGTGTTATCCTCGCTTTCACTTGTCAATACGTATCGCGTCATCATGAAGAGTCCGGCTGTTCTTGAGAAAGTAAAAGAACAAGTGCCGAACGCACCAGACCCGCTCTCAGATGCGCTCACCGTAGAAAGTGAAGAGGAATCGCAAGTCATCAATGTGTTCGTCACCGCGAACGATCCGGTCGTGGCAGCGGAAACGGCCAATGTGATCAGTGAAGTGTTCGTTTCTGAAATCCCGGATTTGATGAACATCGACAACGTTCGAATTTTATCTCCAGCCGAAATTCCGGAAGCTCCTGTCTCACCGAACGTGCTGCTCAACACGGCAATCGGTCTATTCGCCGGATTCTTGTTAGGTGGATTCATCGGTCTATTACGCCACGTCTTTGATAAACGCATCCGGAACGAGCAAGAAGCGGAACGGTTGTTGGACTTGCCGGTCATTGGATCGATTCCGACAGTCGAACGCCGGGATTTGAAAACGAAAAATATGAAAGAAGCGACACCCCAAGTGAAAGGAGACGTTTCGCATGTTCGGTCGAAAAAAGAACGCCAATCGTCTTGATTATAAAAAACGGGATCTCGTCACGTTGGCGAATCCGAAGTCACCGATTTCTGAACAATATCGGACGATTCGGACCAATTTGGAATTCATGTCCGTCGGTCATACATTACAGATGATCACCATCACATCCGCCTCGTCTGGGGAAGGGAAGTCGACCACGGCGGCGAACCTAGGGGTCGTCTATGCGCAACTCGGAAAAAATGTCGTCATCCTCGATTGTGATATGCGCAAACCGACGGCACACCAAGCGTTCCAGTTGTCAGCCCATGAGGGACTATCTACCGTATTGGCCGGTCGGGTCACACTCGAACATGCCCTCCAACAAACGGATATCCCGCGCTTGACCTTGCTTGCGGCCGGTCCAATCCCACCGAATCCGACCGAGTTGATCGCCTCGTCATACATGACGGACCTTCTCAGTGATTTGCGTGAGCAGTTTGATATCGTGATCATCGATACCCCTCCGATGATGGACGTCGCCGATGCTCGACTGTTGGCCAACGTATCCGACGGGACGATTCTCGTGATCGGCTGCGAGAACTCAGATCGTCAGCTTGTCCTGAAGGCGAAAGAACAACTTGAACGGACCGGGTCACAACTTCTCGGACTCGTGCTCAACAAGCGTTCTTCTCGTAATACGAACACCTACTACGCATACGAGTGAGGTGTCGGACATGAATATTCTTCACATCAATGCCATCAACGAAGTGAAAAGCACCGGTCGGATGTGTAAAGAGCTCGCATCCGTTCATGCCTCTTATGGACACCACGTCCGAATCGCCCATGCGACCGGACCAGTGACCGAGAAAAGTGTGGTGGTTGGTCAGGCGTGGGAAACGAAACGGCATGCCCTCCATGCCCGCGTGACGGGGCGTCAAGGTTATACGTCCAAACGGTCGACCGCTGACTTAATCGCCTTCATGGACAGCTTTCGGCCGGACGTGGTTCACCTTCATAATCTTCACGCCAATTACCTTCATCTTCAGACGTTGTTTGAGTATTTGGCGAAGCAGGACATTGCCACCGTCATGACGCTTCACGACTGCTGGCTATTCACCGGGAAATGTACGCACTACACGGCAGTCGGGTGTGAGCGTTGGAAGGACGGATGTGGACGATGCCCGCTCTTAAAAGAAGACATCCCGAGCTGGTTTTTAGACCGGACCGGCGAGATGTTGGCGGACAAGCGTAAATGGTACGACGCCATTCCACGCTTGGCAATAGTGGGAGTGTCGGATTGGATCACGATGGAAGCCCACTTCTCGATTCTGCAACACGCCTCCATCATTCGCCGCATCCACAACTGGGTCGATTTGGAGACGTTCATGCCGAAAGAGCCAGATCTACTTCGAGCACGTCTCGGGTTGACGGGACAGCACATTCTTCTCGGCGTGGCGAGCCATTGGACCGAGGCGAAAGGATTGTCTGCCTTCCAGGAGTTGGCCAAGGCCAGACCGTCCGACCAAATCGTCTTAGTCGGACAGATACCAGAACAACATGACCTGCCGGCGAATGTGCTTCACATTCAAGAGACGCATGACCCGAGCGAATTGGCTTCGTACTATGCCGCGGCAGACGTCTTGTTGAACCTGTCAGAGGAAGAGTCATTTGGAAACGTGACGGCAGAGGCACTCGCCTGTGGCACGCCAGTCCTCGTCCTCGATTCCACGGCCAGTCCGGAACTCGTGACCGAACGGACCGGCGTCGTCGTCGCCACACGATCGGTCAACGATGTGATGGACGGACTCGATCGTCTCCATCACGCCTCGATCTCACGAATCGTTTGTGCGAACGAAGCGCGTCAACGGTTCGACTTGTTCGACCGGGCACAAGATTACCTGCACGTGTACGAGGAGCTGCAAACCGAGAAAGTGAGGAACGCTTTATGACACCACTCGTATCCATCATCATCCCTGTCTATAACGGGAGCGATTATTTACGAACATGTATCGACAGCGCCTTGGCCCAGACGCATCCTTCGATTGAAGTGATCGTCGTCAACGACGGTTCGACTGATGACGGGAAAACGGCGGCGATTGCGACAAGTTACGGTAAGCGAATTCGCTACGTGGAAAAGGAGAATGGGGGCGTCTCGAGTGCGTTGAATCGTGGGATTGAAGAGATGAGCGGAGACTATTTCTCTTGGCTCAGCCACGATGACGTGTATGCGCCGACAAAGATCGAACGACAGCTCGCCGTATTGCGCGAGCAACATCTCCCGATGAACCAGACTATCGTCGTCACAGGGACGGCGTTCATTGACGAAAAGGGGGAGGCAATCCGACGGGTGCAACGGAAAGTGAGCGGATTCTATTCGAGTCAGGACATGTTCCGTCACTTATTGTTGTCGTCGACTTTGAACGGATGCGCGCTTTTGATTCCGCGACGAGCGTTCGAACATCGGCGTTTTTCGTTAGAGGACCGCTTCATTCAAGACTGGATCTGCTGGGTCGAGTTGGCGCTCGATGGGTTCGACTTTTACGTGATGCGTGAGCCGCTCGTCTATTCACGGATTCACGGCGAGCAACAGACGAAAAAAATCGCACATCGAGCCACGATGGAATCGAATCGCTATCTGAAGCGGTTACTCCAGGACGTCGAGGTGCGTGATAACGGAGAGAAATTGACCACTATCATTCTGAAGCACACGTTCAAAGAAAATGCGGCGGACGTACGGGAACAGTACTTAACGACACATGATGTGACTCGTTACTTTGGACCGCTGGAATATCAGTGGCTCCGATGGAACGGCATCTTGTTTTCAAACCTGCTGTCTCTATATCGGGGGATGACGAACCTGATCTATCGGTAGAAAGGAGGGATGGAGATGACGATCTATTTAGTCAATATGGCGCTGTTGGTCGGTTGGGCACTGCTCTTGATGCGTCATGACATTCCGAGTCGACGCGGTTGGTTCGTCTCATTTGCCACGATTCAATGGATTGTCTTGTCCGGTCTTCGAGATATCTCGGTCGGAGACGATACAGCCCAATATAAGGCGCTCTTCCTTCAATCTCAAGCCCTACCGCTTCATGCGTTCACGGATCGCTTCTTTCAAATTCTATTCACGGAAAGTGAGGATCCGGGGTATTACTTGTTCCAGCGTCTTTTGCAATACGTGATCACGGACTATCAAGTGTATCTCGTAATCGTGGCGATGATTTTCATGATTCCGCTCGGCTATTTCATTTACAAATATTCAAGCGAGGCACTCATCAGCTTTCTTCTCTTCTCGGTCTTGTTTTACGAATTTTTCGCCGTCACGGGACTACGTCAAACGATCGCGACGGCACTCGTCGTGCTCGTCGGTTATCACTTCGTCCGTGCTCGTAAACTCGGGTGGTTCCTCCTCATCGTATTTGTAGCCATGACCATTCATAAGTCGGCGCTCATCTTCCTCCCGTTCTACTTTTTAGCGAACAAGCAACTGACCAAGGCGTATGTGATGACGATGTTTGGGGTCATCGTCGGATTGTTCGTCTTCCGGAATCCATTCTTCGACCTGCTCGTCCAAGTGTCTGGTTACGATACGTACAGCGCCATGGACGGCGCCGGGGCGGTCAACTTCAGCATCATGCTGATCACGGTCCTCATCGTTGCGCTATGGCGACGAGACGTTATCTTACAGCATAATCCATCTGCCATCCATTTCTTCAACGCATTGTTACTTGCCGCCTGTCTCTTACCGCTGACGTTCTTGAACCCGTCCATGATGCGGCTCGTCCAGTACTTTTCACTTTTCCTGCTGTTGATGATTCCGGAGATTGTCGGCACGTTCGAGCGGCGGGAACGACTCGTCGTCTATTACTCGGCGGTCATGTTGCTCGGTCTCTTGTTCATTCGCGAAGCGCCGGTGTATTCGTTCTTTTGGTAACACGAGGAGGTGAAGCATATGTCGACACGCATGACGCTAGACGAGGCAGCCAGTAATCGTAAAATCAAGATCGGGGCGGTCATGTCCTACACGCAGATCTTTTTCGGCATCTTATCTGGTCTCATCTATACGCCGTGGATGATTCATGAGATCGGGCAGGCGAGTTACGGGTTGTATATGCTGACCATCTCGCTCATCAGTATGTTTGCGATGGACTTCGGGCTCGATGCGGCCGTCTCACGATTCATGAGCAAGTATATGGCGGAGGGGGACCACGAGCGGGCAGGACGATTTTTAGGCATCGCCTATAAACTGTTCATCGCCATCTCGCTCGTCCTCTTCCTCATCCTCACCGTCGTCTACTTCTTCTTGGACTCGATTTACTCGAGTTTGACGGCGACCGAGCTCGAACAGTTGAAAGTCCTCTATGTGATCGCGGGACTGTTCATCGTCGTCTCGTTCCCGACGAAGCCATTCTCTGGCATTCTCGTATCCCATGAACAATTCCTCTTCTCGAGTGCCCTGCATCTCGCTGAGAAGGTCGGGACGGTCGCTTTGATGGTCACCGCGCTTCTTCTCGGCTATGGGTTGTATGCCCTCGTCATCGTCAATGCGTTGGTCGGCACCATCGTCTTACTCATCGAGTACGTCTTCATTCGGCGCAAGACTCTCGTCCGTGCCAACTTTCAGAATCGAGAGAAGGGGATTTATCGGGACATCTTTAGCTTCACGTCCTGGAGCACGATCACGCTCGTCGCCCAACGCTTCGTGTTGAACATCACCCCGAGCCTACTGGGGATTCTAGCAGGCAGTGCCTCGATCGCCCTCTTTTCCGTCGGGATGGTCATCGAAGGGTATGTCTGGACCATCGCTGCCTCGCTCGGTTACTTATTCCTTCCGAAGGTCAGTCGGATGTTGTCCCGAAACGATCGTGAGGCCATCGGGTACCTCTTCGTCCGCATCGGCCGGATTCAACTGTATATCGTCGGACTCATCCTCGCCTCGTTTTTCATCCTCGGTCGCGAGTTCATGCACCTATGGGTCGGACCAGACTTCACCGACTCCTACGTCATCGCCCTTCTCTTGATTGCACCGAGTGTGATCACGTTGACGCAAGACATCGGCAATACGACACTCATTGCCGAGAACAAAGTGAAGTATCGGGCGTTCGCTGCCCTCATCGTGGCCGCCATCAGTATGACACTCTCACCACTGTTGATTCCACACTTTGGTCCGATCGGTGCGGCCATCGCCATTTGTATCGGCAACATCGTCGGACTCGTCTTCTATATGAACGTGATTTACCATCGGGTCCTCGGTCTCGACATCCTCGACTTTTTCCGCAAGTGCCATCTGAAGCTCTTGCCCGGTATTCTCCTGTACACGCTCATCGGCTGGGGGATCCAGTTCTTCTTCCCGTCCTCGAATTGGTTCGGCTTCGGGGTGAAGGGAATCGTGCTCATCAGTATTTACGCCGTAATCATGTGGGGACTCGCATTTGATGAGACGGAGAAAACCATGTTCCGCCAAGTGTTCGCTCAATTGAAACTACGCATCCTATCCATTCACCACACATCCTAGGAGGGAACAAGATGAAACGACTCAAGGTTATGACGATTGTTGGGACCAGACCCGAAATCATTCGATTGTCCGCCGTGATGGCACGTCTCGAAGCCTCCGAGGCAATCGATCATGTGCTCGTTCATACGGGACAAAACTATGACTATGAATTGAATCAGATTTTCTTTGAAGACTTCGGACTCCGGACACCGGATTATGTGTTAGACGCCTCGGCGGATGGTCCGATGGCGACGATTGGGAATATCCTCATCACCATCGATCCCGTGCTCGCATCTGTTCGTCCGGACGCGGTCTTGTTACTCGGGGACACGAACAGCTGTCTCGCAGCCATCGCCGCAAAACGCCACCACATCCCCATCTTTCACATGGAGGCGGGGAATCGTTGTTTTGACGAACGGGTCCCGGAGGAAACGAATCGTCGCATCGTCGACCATATCGCCGACATCAACCTGACCTATAGCGATATCGCACGCGAGTATCTACTTCGTGAAGGGTTACCGGCGGACCGCATCATCAAGACGGGGAGCCCGATGTACGAGGTACTCCACCGTCAACGGGATAAGATCGAGCGGTCAGACGTGCTCGAGCAGCTCGACTTGGAGCGAGATGCCTATTTCGTCGTATCGGCCCATCGCGATGAAAACATCAGTGATGACGAGAACTTCTTCGATCTCGTCGACACGCTCAATGCGGTCGCGACCACGTACCAGCTTCCACTCATCGTCAGCACCCACCCCCGGACGGCAAAACGTATTCGTGAGAGCGGGGTGCGTCTCCATCCGAACATTCGTACCCTCAAACCGCTCGGCTTCAGTGACTACGTCCACCTGCAACTCCATGCGAAGGCCGTGTTGTCGGACAGCGGCACGATTAGTGAAGAGAGTTCGATTCTTGGAATCAAAGGATTGAATATCCGCCAAGCGCATGAACGTCCGGAGGCGATGGAGGAAGGGGCGGCGATGATGGTCGGATTGAAGCGGGAGCGAGTGCTGCAGGCGCTTCGAATCTTAGAAGAGACGGATGGCTCGATGCGACTCGTGAGCGATTACGCCATGCCGAACGTCTCTGATAAGGTGCTGCGCATCTTGTTGTCCTACACGGACTATGTGATGCGAGAGGTGTGGAAACAGCACACGGTGTCGACCGAGAAGAAAGAGGTGTGAGCCATGGACTATATGACGTTCAAACGAATCTTCGACGGGACGCTCAGCGGAGTGGCGCTCCTTCTTCTCGCACCGTTCCTGCTCCTCATCGCCCTCTTGATCAAAATCGATTCGCCGGGTCCCGTTTTCTTCAAACAAAAGCGCATCGGGTTACGGGAGACACGCTTTTGGATGTATAAGTTCCGGACGATGCATCAGGACACCCCGAACGATGTCCCGACACATCTGTTTAACGACTCCACGAAACACATCACGCGCGTCGGGGCGTTTCTTCGCAAGACGAGTCTCGATGAATTGCCACAGCTCGTCAACATTTTAAAAGGCGAGATGGCCATCGTCGGACCGAGACCCGCACTGTGGAATCAAGATGACTTGGTCGAGGCCC
Organism: Exiguobacterium sp. s163; assembly: GCF_018617135.1. Taxonomy (GTDB): domain Bacteria; phylum Bacillota; class Bacilli; order Exiguobacteriales; family Exiguobacteriaceae; genus Exiguobacterium; species Exiguobacterium profundum. The sequence continues at coordinate 878,941 of NZ_JACSJN010000001.1, read as the reverse complement.
GTCGACAAGTGGGCGCGACAGAAGCGCTACCGGGGCTGACCGGGTGGGCACAGGTGAAGGGTCGAGATGAGCTTCCGATTGAGGTGAAGGCGAAACTTGACGGGGAGTACGTGCGCCAGATGAGCTTTTGGTTCGACCTGCGCTGTATCGCCTTGACCGTTCGGAACGTCTTGCTCCGGGACGGAATCGTGGAAGGGGCGCCCCAACCGAGCCCGTCGTCTGAAGAAAAGAAGATGATGCATGTTGCGAAAAAATGATAACGGTTTCCATTAAGTTACCAATTTAAGTGAGACCAACCGGGTAAATGATGACATACCGCTCTTCCTACATCTGAGACTAGACATCTACGAAAGGAGCCTTCTTATGTTTTCCAACAAAACATTGCTCATCACGGGTGGGACGGGATCGTTCGGCAACGCCGTGATGGAGCGATTCCTCGATACGAACATCAAAGAGATTCGCATCTTTTCACGGGATGAGAAGAAACAAGAAGACATTCGCAATCGCTATCATCATGACAAGTTAAAATTCTACATTGGTGATGTAAGGGACCCGAACAGCATCAAAAATGCCATGTATGGCGTCGATTACGTCTTCCATGCGGCGGCACTGAAACAAGTTCCCTCATGTGAGTTTTTCCCGATTGAAGCGGTGAAGACGAATATTCTCGGTACGGAAAACGTCTTGAATGCCGCCGTCGAAGCGGGGGTGGAGAAGGTCATCTGTCTCTCGACGGATAAGGCGGCCTACCCAATCAATGCGATGGGAATCTCCAAAGCGATGATGGAAAAAGTCTTCGTCGCCAAGGCCCGTGCGGTCGGACCAGACCGGACGCTCATCTGCGGGACCCGTTACGGGAACGTGATGGCCTCGCGTGGGTCGGTCATCCCATTATTCGTTGAACAAATTAAAAAAGGGGAGCCGCTCACCGTGACCGATCCGCTCATGACACGTTTTTTGATGAGCCTGGCCGATGCGGTCGAGCTCGTCGTCTTCGCATTCCATCATGCGCATGCCGGTGACATCATGGTCCAAAAATCACCGGCCTCGACGATCGGTGTACTCGCGGAAGCCGTGAAACAACTGTTCGGGGTCGATCTTCCCATCAAAGTCATCGGGACCCGCCACGGCGAGAAAGCGTTCGAGACGTTGATGACCCGAGAAGAGAAAGTCGTCTCCGAGGACATGGGGGGATTCTTCCGCGTCCCGGCCGACAATCGAGACTTGAACTACGAGAAGTACTTCAGTGAAGGCAGCCAGGAGCTGACGGCTCAAGGTGAGTACAACTCGAACAATACGAGACAGCTCGATGTGGAAGAAGTGAAGGAACTCTTGTTGACGTTACCTTACATCCAGGAAGAACTCGCGAAATGGACGATTCCTGCTTCCGCAAAACGAATCGGGTGAGTGTGATGACCAGACAACGACTCGTCTTCTTATCCAATATCGCTTCCCCGTATCAAGTGAAATTTGCTGATGTGCTTCATGAGCATATGGATACCGAGTTTTGGTTTTATAAACAAATCACCAATCAGCGACCTGACTGGTGGGTCATCCCACTCGGTAAACGCTGTCGCGTCTTGAAAGGCTCCTATTTCTCGAAAAAGACGAACTATCTGTCGCTCGACGTCTTTCTCCAACTCATCCGATTTCGACCGCATATCTTGCTACTGGGTGGTTTTACCCCGTTCCATGCCCTGCTCTTACAGATCGTCAAACTGTTCGGGGTGCGCGTCGTCGTCATGAGCGAGCCGATTCGAAACGTACGGGGCGAGACGAGCGGAGAATCGACGTTATTGACAAGCGAGAACGGCTTGCACAAGGCGACACGGATTCATCATTTGTTCCAGCGGGCTGATTTGATTTTTGGAATGGGAAACGTCGCATGCAATCAATTTATCAAGGAACTCGGTTTTCCTTCTGCGAAAGTCGTTTCGGTCCCTTATCCAATCGATATCGAGACGCACATGTTGCACCCGTTACGTCAGAAAGGACCGAACGATCCGATTCATCTGTTGTTTGCCAATCGCTTAATTGAACGTTATCAACCGCTCGTCGCCTTAGAAGCGTATCGAATCTTGAAAGAAGAATATCCGAACCTTTCCATGTCGCTCAATCGCGACGGACATCTCGCGGATGCATGTCGTCGATATATCGAGGATGAGCAATTGACGGACGTCACGTTCCTTGACGAAATCGAGTCGTGGAACGGGTTGAATCTCGTTTACCGAAGTTCAGATATTCTCGTGTTGCCGGCGACCTATTCGAACGGAAATCTCAGCATCATTGAAGCCTGCGCGTCCGGGATGGGTATCGTCGTCAGCCATGACGTTAACAACGTCGCGCGTCATCTTCACGAAGGAATCAACTGTTACAAATGCGAACCGACCGTGGCATCACTCGTGACCGAACTGAAACACTATCTCGACCATCCCGAACGATTGACAGCCCACGGACAGCAATCGAAAGAGCTCGTGACACCGCGACTGAACGCCAACACGGCTGCCATCTACGTCGACTTACTCCAACCACTCTATCGCAAAGGAGATTCTCACCATGCTGAAGCTGCTGTTGCTCGGGGGAGCGATGCATCAAGTTCCCATCATCCAAAAAGCGAAACAACAAGGGATATTCACCGTTCTCTGTGACTATCTACCGGATAATCCGGGTCGCCTCGTGGCCGACCGTTATTACTGTACGAGCACCCTTGATCGGGAGGCGGTCCTCGCCATCGCGAGAGAGGAAGGCATCGATGGGATTGTCGCCTATGCCTCCGATCCGGCGGCACGAACGGCCGCCTATGTCGGGGAGGCACTCGGATTGGCGACGAACTCGCTTGAAACGGTCGAAACGTTGACGAATAAAGCGAAGTTTCGAACATTCCTACAGCGATATGACTTTGCCGTCCCGGAAGCCTTTGCGTTCACCGAACTGGAAACGGCGATCGACACGTTACGGGAGCGAGCAGGTGAATATATCATCAAACCGGCCGACGCCTCTGGGAGTAAAGGAATCAGCAAGTGGAGTCGGGGGCACGGGATTGAGCAGCTTCGTCGCCATCTCCAAGTGGCATTTACGATGTCATTCAATCAGGAAGTGGTCGTGGAGGAGTTTATCACGCGAGATGGCTATCAAATAGGTGGTGATGGATTTGTCGTCGACGGGGAGTTGGTGTTTCGTTGTTTCGGAAACGGACACTTCAATGTGAACGGAGTCAACCCGTTCGCCCCAATCAGTGCGAGTTTCCCGAGTGTACATCCGCCTCACGTGCTTGAGCGAGTCCATCAGACGTTGCAACGCATGTTGACTGAAGTCGGCTTCAAGCAAGGCGCGTTCAACTTTGACATCTTCGTCAAAGGAGAAGACGTCTATCTGATGGATATCGGTCCACGGAACGGAGGGAATTACATCCCACAAATCATCGAACAAGCGACAGGCGTCGACTTGGTCCAAGCGACGATTGATGTCGCACTCGGGATGCCGGTGACGCTCGAGATGAAACCAGTGACCGTGCCGTCCTCCTATTTCATCATCGGCAGTCAAGAAACGGGGCGATTCATGGGCGTCCATTTCGATGAGGACGCATATACGATTCGACAAGCGAACATCTATTACAACGTCGGAGATGTGGTCCCGCGCTTCGAAGGGGCAAATCAAGCACTCGGTAGTTTGATTCTGGAGTTTGAAGACGTCGAGACGATGCTTCGACTCGTCGAACATCCCGGGCGATGGCTGACCTTACACATCAAGTCAACCGAAGAAACGGAGGGAGAATCATGGACATCGTCGTCACCGGTGCGAACGGTTTTTTAGGCAGACACCTCGTTCACGCCTTGGAGCGGGCTGGGCATCTCGTCCTCCCGATCACCCGTTCGACCTCATTCATGGAACGAAGCAGCTATCTGCGTCGAGCGGACGCCGTCTATCATGTGGCCGGAGTGAACCGTCCCGAACGAGTCGAAGAATTCACGACGGGAAACGTCGACTTGACCGAGGCGATCGCCACCGAATTGCTGTCCTATAATCCGGTCCCCGTCTTTTTTGCCTCGTCGATTCAAGCGACTCAAGACAATCCTTACGGAAACAGTAAACGAGAAGCGGAGGACATTTTGCGGCTGTACGGTCAACGGAGCGGGGCACCGGTTCACATATATCGGCTCCCGAACCTGTTCGGCAAATGGGGGAGACCTTTTTATAACAGTGCGGTTACGACGTTTTGTTATCAGATTGCACGAGGAGAGGACGTCACGGTCACGCATCCCAATCATGTGTTGACGCTCGCCCATGTCGATGACGTCGTCGCCTCGTTTGTAGGGGCGCTGCATAAAACAGAAAGCACCAATCCAGATGTCCCGACACACCAGATCACATTATTCGACCTTGCCCGAATGATTGAATCGTTCGAAGCGGTCCGAATGGCTAGAGGGGTACCGGATGTATCGGATCCTTTTACGAAAAAGCTGTACAGCACGTACTTAAGTTACTTGCCGAAAGAACGGATGGTCACGCCTCTCTTGATGCATCAAGACGTGAGGGGATCGTTCACAGAACTGTTCAAGACGCCTGACCGTGGTCAAGTCTCCGTCAACGTGGCCAAACCCGGAATCACAAAAGGGGAGCACTGGCATGAGTCGAAACATGAACAATTCATCGTCGTCAGCGGTGAAGGCGTGATTCGGCTCCGGTTGATGGACCAAGATCAAATCATCTCGTTCCATGTTAGTGAAGAACAGCTTGAAGTCATCGAGATTCCGCCAGGTTACGTCCATCATATCGAAAACACGGGCGTGAAAGATTTAGTGACGGTGATGTGGGTGAACGAGCCGTTCGACGCGAGTCAACCGGACACCTATCGAGCCACTGTCGCACAAGACGCGGAAGTCTCATAAAGGAGGGATTCATCATGGTCATGGTGAGCATCAACTGCATCACATACAATCACGAGAAGTACATCGCTCAGGCGATTGAAGGCTTTTTGTCACAGCGCACGAACTTCGAGGTCGAGATTCTGATCCATGATGACGCCTCGACGGATCGGACGGCAGACATCATCCGGGAATACGTTCAGAAATATCCTGAAAAATTCAATGTCATCTATCAGACGGAGAATCAATATTCAAAAGGTGTATTCATCGGTCGAATGAACGAGGAGCGGGCACGCGGCAAATACATCGCAACATGTGACGGGGACGATTATTGGACGGACCCTTACAAATTGCAAAAACAAGTCGACTATATGGAAGCCCATCCGGACTGTACGCTTTGTTTCCACGATGCGTACGTCGAGACAGGTGGGAAGCTCCACACGAATTGGCACGTCATTCCATGGATGCCGGAAAATCGAAAGCTCGCTTCATCCGTGCCCCGGACGTATGATGCCGGAGAATTACAGTTACTCGGGTTCGTTCCGACGATGTCCATGTTGTATGTGAACGATTTCCGTGACGCCCCGCGATGGCTCGAGGAGACGCCGGCGCGAGATGCATCGATTCGCTTGTATATCACGAGCAGGGGATACGCCTACTACATGCCGGAAGTGATGAGTGTCTATCGCTACGAAGTCGAAGGGTCGGCGACGACCATTTGGAACGAGGGGAATGTCGAACGTGACGTGAAGCGACATGAGGAGTTCATTCGTTTCATCAACTTATTTGATGCCTATACCGATGGGAAATACCATCAGGAGCTGGAGTTGTCCCGGATTTCCTTTGAAGTGGGGCTCCACCGATTGAAGGGGGAGTATGATGCGTTACGTTCTACTCGATATGACGCGTATCTCGATCGATTCGTCGGAATCGATCGAATCCGACCTTACTTGATGATCAAGCAGCCACATTTAACGGAGTGGCTGATTAAAATACGAAATCGGGCATTCGCTTGAACGAAAGGAAAAGGGGTGATTTCACCATGAGTGGTTCAAATATAGAAACAGATGCCGTCATTCCCGTCACGCGACCGAGTATGCCGGACTTTGATACGTATGTCGAGATGATTCGTCCCCTTTGGGAATCGCGTCACTTGAGCAACCGTGGCGAGCATGTGCGGGCATTAGAAGAAGAGTTAGAGCAGCGTCTCCACGTCCCGCACGTCTCCTTATTGACGAACGGTCATCTAGCCCTTGAGACGGCGATTGACGTGCTCGGGTTGACGGGTGAGGTCATCACGACGCCGTTCACGTTCGCCTCGACGACGCATGCGCTCATCCGAAAACAGATTACCCCTGTCTTTTGTGACATCAACCCCGTCGACTACACGATTGACGTCAACAAAATCGAGGCGTTGATCACGGAACGGACTACGGCCATCCTACCCGTTCATGTGTATGGGAACGTATGTGACGTGGAGGCAATCGAACAACTCGCAAAACGCCATAGGCTTCATGTCCTCTACGATGCGGCGCACGCGTTCGGTGTCCGGCACGACGGGCGCGACGTCTCGACGTTCGGCGACCTGACAATGTTTAGCTTTCATGCGACAAAAGTGTTTCACACGATTGAGGGTGGCGCGCTCACGTTCCGGGATGCCCGTTACGTCGAAGCGATTCATCAAGCCGTCAACTTTGGGATCACCGGACCAGAATCCGTCGAATCGGTCGGGGGCAACGCCAAGATGAACGAGTTTCAGGCGGCGATGGGACGGTGCAACCTCCCACGGATCGATGCCGACATTGAAAAGCGGAAACGTCAGGTCGAGCGATACGACACCCGTTTGGGGGATGCTTCATTTCTTCGCTTAAATCTCCGGAATGAACGGACCGAGTCCAACTATGCGTACTATCCGGTTCTCGTCACGAAAGGGAGAGCGGCACGCGATGACATGATGGCATACCTAGCGCAGCATGGGATTCTCGCCCGGAAGTATTTTTATCCGCTCGCGACTGATTTTTCCTGCTACGCATTCGACGCATCCGTACCGAACGCCACGTACGTCTCGGATCGGGTGATCACGTTACCTCTCTATCCGGACATGACAATGGAGATGGTCGACCGCATTTGTGACGTAATCCTTAAAGGAGGGAATGAACGATGAAAGGAATCATTCTAGCGGGTGGGAACGGGACGCGTCTCTACCCGATGACGAAAGCAGTCTCGAAACAGCTATTGCCGATCTACGACAAGCCCCTCATCTATTATCCGATGTCGGTGTTGATGCTCGCCGGTATCAAGGAGATTTTGTTGATCTCGACCCCGAAAGACATTGCAGGGTATGAGCGACTGTTCGGTGACGGGCATCAACTTGGAATCTCGATTACGTACCAAGTACAAGAGCGTCCGGTCGGTCTCGCGGATGCCTTCATTCTAGGAGAATCGTTCATCGGGGACGACTCCGTTTGCCTCATTTTAGGGGATAACGTCTTTTATGGGCCGAACTTGACTCGCTTTTTACAGGATGCGAAAGAGCGGCAATCAGGCGCGACGGTGTTCGGGTATCCGGTCAAGGACCCGCGGGCATTCGGTGTCGTCGAGTTCGATGCGAATCGACGCGTCTTGTCCATCGAAGAGAAGCCGGCGGTCCCAAAATCCAATTATGCGGTACCGGGGCTCTACTTTTATGACAATCAAGTCGTCGAGTTCGCGAAACAAGTGAAGCCGTCCCCACGCGGTGAGCTTGAGATCACGTCAATCAATCAAATGTATTTGGAACGAGGCGAGTTGAACGTCGTCTTGTTCGGTCGGGGGATGGCATGGCTCGATACCGGGACGCCGGAGGGGATGATCAAAGCCTCCATCTTCGTACAGACGGTGCAGGAACGACAAGGCTATTACATCGCTTGTTTGGAGGAGATTGCGTGGCGTCGTGGGTTCATCACGCGAGAGCAATTGGCCGACATCGGTCAGACGCTCAAGATGACCGATTACGGACAGTATTTGATATCGCTTCTAGAGGAGGGAGAACAGACCAATGCATACGATCCTAGTGACTGGCGGAGCCGGGTTCATCGGTTCAAATTTCATAAAACACTTTCGGGACAAACATCCAACGTCACGCATCCTTAACGTCGACGTGTTGACCTATGCCGGCAATTTAGAGAACGTCCAAGCGTTCGAGCACGACCCGCTCTATGTGTTTCGGAAAGTAGACATCCGCGACCGTCCGGCGATTGATGAACTATTCTCTCTCTTTGAGATTGACGAAGTCGTGCATTTTGCGGCGGAATCACATGTCGACCGAAGTATCCTTGAGCCGGAGTTGTTCCTCTCGACAAATATCCTGGGCACACAAGTGTTGCTCGACGCGGCCATGCGACATTGGAAACGGGATCCGGACGATAAATACAGTAGAGAATACCGAGATGACGTCTGTTTCGTCCATGTTTCGACGGATGAGGTGTACGGGTCGCTCGGGGAGACGGGATTCTTTACTGAAGAGACGCCACTCGCCCCGAACAGCCCTTATTCCGCCTCGAAGGCCGGGTCCGATTTGCTCGTTCGTTCCTATCATGAGACGTACGGCTTACCGATTAAGATCACCCGTTGTAGCAACAATTACGGTCCGTACCAATTCCCCGAGAAACTGATTCCGCTCATGGCGCACCATTGTATGACCGATCAACTTCTCCCGGTATATGGGGACGGAGGACATATCCGAGATTGGTTACATGTGCAGGACCACTGTGAAGCGATCAATCTCGTCCGACAAAAGGGGCGAGTCGGAGAAGTCTATAACATCGGTGGACATAACGAGAAGACGAACCTGGAACTCGTCCGAACGATTTTACGAGCGTTTGACTTGCCTGATGAGCGCATTCAATTCGTGACGGATCGCCCTGGCCATGACCGTCGTTATGCCATTGACGCAACGAAAATGAAAGACGAACTCGGGTGGGTGCCACGCTACAGTTTTGAACAAGGGATTGAAGAGACGATCGAATGGTACCGGTCACATCCCGAATGGGTCGAGCGCATCGTTTCGGGAGCGTATAAAACTTACTATCAAGACATCTATTCTTCCTAAATCTGAGTCGTTCTATCATCCCGGGGAAAGGAGGGAATCGACATGGTGATGGTCAGCATCGACTGCATCACGTATAACCACGAACCGTACATTGCCAAAACGATTGAAGGATTCTTGATGCAGGAAACGGATTTTGAATTCGAGATCCTGATTCATGAGGATGCCTCAACGGATCGGACGGCGGATATCGTGCGCGAATATGAAGAACAGCATCCGGACCGGATTCGGGTCATCTATCAAACGGAAAACCAATATTCTCAAGGGGTCATGGTGAATCTGTTGAACGAAGAGAGGGCGCGTGGCAAGTACATCGCCCTTTGTGACGGGGATGACTATTGGACCGACCCGCAAAAGTTGCAGAAACAAGTCGACTATATGGAAGCCCATCCGGACTGTACGCTCTGTTTTCATGATGCGTATGTCGAAACGGACGACACACTCCATACCGGATGGCGCGTCATCCCGTGGATGCCTGAAAACAGAAAGTATGCCTCGACGGAGCCGCGGACCTATCATGCCGGGGAGTTACAGCTACTCGGCTTCATTCCGACGATGTCCATGCTGTACCGGAATGGACTGACAGACGATCTGTTAGATTGGATTGGCGATACACCCGCATTTGATGGCGCGCTAAAATTGCACGTCGCAAGCCAAGGTTACGCCTACTACATGCCTGAGGTGATGAGCGTATACCGATTCGGTGTGTCCGGGTCGGTCACCACCAAGTGGCGTCAACGAAACAGGGAGCGTGATATTGAGCGGATGGAGGCATTCATCCGAATGATGGATGCGTTCGATTCCTATACGGATGGCAGATTTCATCAAGAAATCGAAATTTCTCGCTTATCGTTCGAGGTCGGCTTGCATCGGCTCCGACGAGATTTTAAAGCGCTGAAGTCTCCCCGATATGACCAATATGTGGAGCGTTTCGTCGGGAGAGAGCGGCTACGTCCCTACTTGATGGTACGACATCCGCACTTGATGGAGTGGTTGATTCGCATGCGCTCGTTCCAGCTCGGCTAAGGGAGGCGGCTCAAATGAAATTAGGAATCATGCAGCCGTACTACTTCCCATACCTCGGTTATATTCAATTGATGAACGCGGTGGACCAGTTCGTCATCTTGGACCATGTGCAATTTGCGAAACGAGGATGGATTCATCGAAACCGTATTTTGGTCGAGGGACACATCAAACCGATCCATCTGAAAATCGATCATATGACACAACATCGTACAATCCATGAGCATGAGCGGATTCTCGATCCGGTTCATGAGAGCTATCAACTGCGCTTATTGCACCATGCGTATCAACGTGCACCAAGTTATGCCGACGTCATGCCGATGGTGGAACGAATCATTAAAAATGAAGAACGCAATGTCGCCACTTATCTAGAAACGTTATTGACGGAAGTGCGTGATTATCTCGAGATGGATACGGAATTATTGGTCGCCTCCTCGCTCGATTACGACAAGTCACTGAAGTGTGAACAACTGGTACTCGAGATTTGTCATCATTTGCGTACCTCGCATTACATCAATGCGATTGGCGGACAGGAACTTTATGACAAACAGCGTTTCGCGGGATCCGGGGTGCCGCTTGATTTTATCCAGATGGATGCGGTGGAATATGCTCAATTTGGACATCCGTTCACACCCAACTTGTCCATCATCGATGTCTTGATGTTCAATTCGAAGACGAAAGTGCGTGAATTGCTCCATGCCTATACGCTCGTCTAATCGGGCGAGACAGAGGACGCAACGATTAGAGGAAAGGGGATGAACACGTTGAACACATCATTTGAATGGACCAATCGACGTCTATTCTTCAGCCCTCAGCGAGACGCATCACTCGACTGGATGGATGCGTTCGCACAAGGACCTTGTGTGTTGGAACGCGATACCTATTTGCGAATCTATTTCAGCTGTCGACCGAAACCAATCGATGGCCGATACGTCAGTCACAGCGGGTATGTGGATGTCGCAAAAGAGGATTTCTCGATTCTTCGGGTGAGTGAACGACCAATATTGGAGCTCGGTGCACGTGGGACGTTCGACGAGTTTGGTGTCTATCCGTTTTCGGCGATTGAGGTCGGGGATGAGGTGCATGCCTATTACGGGGGTTGGACGCGTACGGTGTCCGTTCCATTTAATGTGAATATCGGAAAAGCCATCAGTCGAGACGGTGGACGTACGTTCGAGCGCGTCGGTCCAGGACCGATCCTATCGTATACGCTAGACGAACCTTTCATCTTGAGCGGACCGAAGATTCGGCGATTCCATGACACGTGGGTGTTGTTTTATATCGCCGGACGAGAGTGGATCATGGACGGCGAACGTCCGGAACCGGTGTATAAGATTCGGCTGGCCACGTCGAAGGACGGGGTCACGTGGGTGAAAGCGGGACGCGATTTGATTGAAAGCGTACTTCCAAATGAAGCGCAGGCTAGTCCAGACGTCTTTTATGAGGATGGACGCTATCATATGTTTTTCTGTTACCGCGACGCGACCGATTATCGGAAAAATCCCGAGCGGACGTATCGAATCGGATATGCCTCTTCTCCGGACTTCCTCCATTGGACGCGTGACGATGACGTGATGAAGTTCTCGCGGACAGAATCAGGATTCGATGACGAGATGGTCGCCTACCCCCATACGTTCACGTTGAACGGGAAACGGTATTTACTTTACTTGGGGAATGAAGTCGGACGAGAAGGATTCGGCATCGCGGAGCGCAAGGAGGGAGCGAGATGAAGTGGAAGAAACTCGGACACATCTTCGACCCGGCGCCGTACGGATTTTTCGGGGAGTACTCCTCGTTCGCCCAGTCCCCTCAGGCGCTCGTCTTCGAGGATTTTGTGCGCATCTATTTCTCGACCCGTGAACCGGACGGTGACATGTTCAAAAGCCACGTCCGATACGTGGACATGACACGTGATTTCGACATCATCGACGTGTCCACAGATGAGATCATCCCCCTTGGAAAACGGGGGACGTTCGACGAACACGGGATCTTCCCATTTCACGTCACACGGACGCGTGATGGGCTTTATGGCTATACGAGTGGCTGGAGCCGTCGTGACTCGGTAGCTGTCGAAACGGGGATTGGCCTCTCTGTCAGTCGGGACGAGGGAGAGACGTTCGAACGGCTCGGAGACGGGCCCGTATTATCGGCGAGCATCGAGGAACCGTTTCTCGTCGGCGACCCCTTTGTCGTCACACGGGAACAATACTATATGTATTACATTTACGGGACGACATGGAAAGAGGGGCCGGATGGCGTCCAGGAACGAACGTATAAGATTGCGCTCGCCACGTCAGAAGATGGACAGACGTTCAAGCGTCACGGAAGAATCGTTTCGGATACGATTGCGGACGAGAGTCAGGCGCTTCCGACCGTGTTCGAAGCGGACGGGCGTTACCATATGATTTTCTGTTTTCGGGACACCTTCGGCTTTCGAACCGACCCGTTTCGCGGATATCGATTAGGTTACGCCTATTCGGAAAATCTGTTGGACTGGACGCGGGATGATGCGGCGCTCGGATTCGAGCGAAGTTCCGACGGGTGGGACGCGGACATGGAGTGTTATCCGCATGTCTTCGAGTGGGAGGGGCGGCACTATCTTCTCTATAACGGGAACGAGTTTGGGCGACATGGATTTGGTGTCGCAATTTTGGAGGACGTATGATGACTCGCGACCAAGGGACGGTCTCTGACTATGTGGCGCATCTTGAGGCGTGTGATCACCTGTTCCCGACCAAGCTGTCGGAGCGGGTGGCGCTAGAGCCATACGCTTTGAAGCTCTACGAACGGGCGACGTCATATGAAATTTGGAATGACGGGTGTCTCGTCGGGCTAATCGCAGCATACATGGATACGGACATCGTCTTCATCAGCCATATTTGCGTGTTGCCGGAAGCGCCGTCCGGTAGTGGGCACGCCTTACTGGAAGCGTTATGCGAAGAAGCGATCCAGGCGAACAAACGGAAGATTCACTTGCACGTCGAGGCAACGAACGAACGGGCGATTGCCTTCTACATGCGGCACGGCTTCAGCGAGCTCGACCGAATCGATGATGTGCTCGTCATGGAGAGTATATTATGAAACGCATCTCTCTCGTATTTTAGAATAAGAAAGTTAAATACAAACCGAAGCTGATCCTCGTCCATCGTACGAGGATTTTTTGATGAATGCAGGAAACTGATAAGCTTTATCGAATACGACAAAAAGAAAAAGCGCCTGACCGAGGTCAAACACTTTTCTTGAGCTCTCGTTTCCGGTCGCGTTGTACTTTCCAAATCATCGATCCAACGATGATCAGGATTGGCGCGATGACCCATGGACGGGCTTCGAGAATCGAGACGAGTTCGAAAATGGAGAGCCATCCGCTCACCATGATCAAGACTAGCAAAAAGGTTTTCAGTCCCCCCCGGACCGGAAGCCAAAAATAAACGAACAATGTCACTAAGAAGAAAGCGATTAAGCCCATGCGGTTTGTCCTTTCACCCATCATTTTGACTCATTATAGCAAAGAACATCGAGAGAGTGTTAGAAGCTTCACTTCTTCGGCGTGTTTCGGTACGCTTATAAAAGATGATTGAAGGAGGAACTGATGTGAAATTTGGAATTATTGGTTTAGGATACGTTGGATTGGCTACACTTTGTGGTTTGGCAAAAGCCGGTCATCACGTCATCGGGGTTGAAGCGGACGAAGAGAAGCTACGTCTTCTCATGAGTGGACACCCGCCATTCCATGAACCAGGCATGGCAGAGGTGTTGCAAGAGCACGCCGACCAGATCACCCTGACAAGCCGAATCGCGGATACGGAGCAGGTCGACTATTTGATTCTTGCGGTCGGGACACCGAGCAAGTCTGATGGAAGCTGTGACTTATCTTATATCGAAGCAGTCTTGTCGGAACTGAACACGAAGCATAAAATCGTTATTCGTAGCTCGGTCCCACCCGGCACGACCGATTTACTGAACATCATGTATCCCTCTCATACGTTTGCGATTGTACCTGAATTTTTACAAGAAGGACGCGCGCTCGCAGACGTCATGAAACCACACCGTGTCGTCATCGGGTGTGTAAACTTCGAAGTCGCAGAAGAGTTGGCAGGAATCTACGGACGCCTTGGCGTTCCGCTCATCTGTACAACACCGATCAATGCAGAACTCATCAAATACGCCTCGAACGCCTTTTTGGCCACGAAAATTAGCTTCATGAACGACTTGTCGCGTCTAGCCGATCAAGCTGGCGCTGACATTTCGACGATTGCGGACGGGATGGGACTCGATCCGCGAATTGGGCGTTCGTTCTTGAACGCGGGCATCGGGTACGGAGGTTCGTGCTTCCCGAAAGACATGAACGCACTCCTACACGTCGCGAGTGAAAACGAGATCGACCTACGTGTCATCCGGGCGGCGACAAAAGTGAATGAGACGCAAATCGAGTACGTGCTCTCAAAATTGAACGTTGAACCGAATATGCGCGTGGCTATCCTTGGTTTGGCATTTAAACCAGGAACGGACGATATGCGAGATGCCCCATCAATTCTACTCGCTCACCACATGGTGGCCCGTAACGTGGACGTCATCGGGTATGATCCGATTGCGACGTGGGACTATCCACAAGCGACGACGGTTGAAGAGGCGCTGAAGGGAGCCGATTATGCCATTCTCGTCACAGAATGGGATGAGATTGTGAACTTGGCACCGGATGCTTTCAACGGCATGCGCCAGCGTCGATTGATCGATGCACGAAACGCATGGAAGTTCGCACGCGATCCGGGCGATGTGTCATACGAAGGAATCGGACGGATGCAACGTCCGTCGAACACACCGACTTCAAACTAAAACTGTTCAGGACCGCTCATATAGGCGGTCCTGTTTTTGCGAGACGTGAATCTTTTGTAGCAGTCATGACGTATAGAAAGGAGAGGAGGCGAGGCATATGTGGATTCTCATTCTAGCAGCAGGAATCGTCATCGCGTTAGGCTTCGCGGTTGACAGGCTCGGTTGGTATCACTTGATCTCTGGATACAATACAATGTCGAAAGAGAAACAGGAGCGGGTCGACATCAAAAAAGTGGCGCGACTGATTGCCTGGATGTGTTACGGGATTAGTGCGCTTTTTCTCATCATTGCGCTCATCGAACTGTCTGGTTGGAACGTTCCGCTCGAGCCGTTCTTTTTCGCCCTGATGGTATTCATTGTCGGGATGCTTTGGCGGATGCAGCGCTATGACGGTAACATCTACGATGGAGCGGGGCGCTTGAGGCCAGATGGGAAAAAACGTCTCATTCCGATCATCATCGTCTCTGTCGTATTACTCGTCGGTGTGCCGGCGCTCATGTTTTGGTTCAGTCAACCGACTGAGGTGATCGTGACGGATGAAGCGATCGTGATTGAAGGCAGTTATGGTCGTGAGGTCCCGTTTGATGAAGTGGAAGACGTGACATGGACGACATTGCCGGATATCGCGCGTCGAACGAACGGAGCAGATACGGGAACGCGTCTGACCGGACATTTTCGGACGGAAGCAGGGGAGGATGTACTCCTCTTTATCGACCTTGATGTCGAGCCGGTGATCCGACTCGATTGGTCAGACAAAACAATCTATCTCAATCAGTCTTCGTTTAAAGAAACGAGGCAGTTATATGAGGACATTCGTTCACGCTGAAAAAAGGGACACTCAACGCGAGTGTCCCTTTTTGTTGACCCATGATTCGAATGAGGCTGCGTCCAGGGCGGGTGAGAAGTAGAAGCCCTGTCCGAGTTCGACCCCTTCACGAAGCATGCGTGACAGGTCGCTTTCGGTCTCAATCCCTTCGGCGAGAGCGGTTAGTTGTTGCTCGTTCGCAAAGCGAGAGACGGCACGTAAGAAGGACGTACTTTCTTTCGCCTTTCCACTCACATACATCCGGTCAATTTTCACTTCTTGAATCGGTAGGTGCCAAATCGCTTCGAATGAGGCGTATCCGGTCCCGAAGTCGTCGATTGATAGGCAATAGCCGAGGTCAGCGATATCTTCTAATCGTTCGAGTTCACTCGCATACGACATGATGTCAGAGGACTCGGTCAATTCAATCTTCAATCGGTCAGGTAGCCACGGGTATACCTCAATCGAATCCCGAAGCTTCGCCAGGATGGAAGGGTCGACCGAATGGGCCGACAAGTTGAACGACAAGGAGATGTCTTCAAATGAAGTCCCTTGCCATGCGACGAGCTGGGCAATCGTCTGATCGAGAATATTATGTGAGAGCCATAAGATTTGATCGGAACGTTCCGCGATGCGAATGAACTCGTTCGGTGGGATGACTCCGATGTCAGGATGTGTCCAGCGAGCGAGCACTTCCGCGCCAACGACGCGACCTGTTTTCAATTCGACTTGCGGTTGATACGCGACCGTCAATTCTCCTTTTCGGATGGCATCCGGAAGTGCTTGTTCAATCAATGCGGCGAGTTGCATCTGGGCTAAAATCTCGGAGTCATACCAAACCGAAGGGGTACGTGTCTCTTTGGCGTGCTGTAACGCCTTCATCGCCTTAAACAGACAGTCGTTGTATGCCCCTTCCGTTTCGGTCGCCCCGATTTGAATATGTACGTTTTGGCGTTTATGGTTGATTGTCACTTCAGTTGGGAAGAGCTCCAACAGCTCATGCTCGTCCTCGTATGAGAAGCCTCGGACATACAACATAAACGTGTCGTCTCGGTATCGACCGAAGAGATGTTGGGCATATTTCGAAAGACGGGACTCGACGGCTCGCGCAAACTCAATCATGAGCAAATCAGCATACGCAGGGTCGTACCAATCAACGAGATGATGATAGTCATGAATCCGGATAAGGATAAATGCACCGTCAATCTCTTGCTTTTCCCACTTGCGAACAAAGCCATATTCATTATAGAGGTTGGTCGCCAAGTCGAAACGGACGAGACGGTCGACCTTCCGTTCCCGTTCGACCCGGTCCGTCTCATCTTCGACGATGAGGTAATACGTCAACTTTTCCTCACGCTTGAGCGGCGTCAGTTTCACATTCAGATAACGGAGATGTTCCCCTTTCAGATGAATGATGAACTGCGCACTCGTCCCATGTTCAGTCACACCTTCGAGCGCTTGCTCGAACAAGCGGCGACCCGTCTCGGTGAACAATTGGTTGATCTCATATAAGTTCCGATCACCGAAAAACTGCCGGAACATCTCGTTGCGCTCAATCAGGTTATACGAGTCATCCATGAGGGCGATGGCGAGTCCCGTCTCAGAGAAGAGAGACGACCAGCGCTCATGGTAACGCACGAGGTCTTGTGAACGATTCTCTAGTTCGTGAACGGTCGAATGGACACTCGTGGCAATCTCGCGTAACTCGTCCTCGATCCCTCGGAAATCATGTGTTTTCGGAAACATCGCTTCGACAGGTTCTAGGCTAGGGTCGATGGCGAGTGCGCGTGCTTTGAGATGCGCCAAATCGTGATTGTAGCGATTGCGTGTATAGTAGAGCAGAAATAGGAGTCCGAGCGATAACAGCAACGTCACCACGAATGAAGTGGTGGCTAAGACTTGATAATGCTTACTTTCTTCTTGAAGCATCGTCTCAGAACTCGAACGGATGGAACGAAGGGCACCATAGGCGTCCTCGTAGACATTCGTTGAATTGACGTAACGAGCTTCTAGAGACGCCTCGCGATTCGCCATATTCGCAAAGGACTGTCCGCTTTCCGCCACGTCGATGACCGCTTTCGACTGCAGTGTCTCATTCGATTCAATGATGGTTTGAACAAGTTTTGCTTCGCCGACAATCAGATCCACGGTGTTTGTGAGTTGACCCGCATCAATCGGGTTACGGAAGAGGGCTTCACGATTCCGCATAAGAATCGATTGCATTCGCATGATGGCATCCGTCAGTTCGTATGCCGCATTCGATTGATTCGTTTGCTCGAGTGCTTGATATAGCCAGCGTCGATTGATGGAACTGATGACATCGGTTGGGACCGCCTCGAATTGTTCAGCCTCGAGAATTTGATTCAACTCATTTGAGAACGTCTGGAGCGTCTCCCGTTCCCGTTCGTTCACACCGTCCTCAAAGTCGTTCAATAAACGCTCATTGTATTGGAGTGCCCGTTCTTTGTACGGTGTGGAGAGGAAGGATGTCGTCGGATTCGACTGCTCCTCATACCGGGTCGCCGCTTCGAAAAGAGAGACGTATGCTTCGACACCAGCTAGGTTTGCCGCTTGATTCAAATTCGTAATCGTCTGGTCGATGGCTTCTTGTTTTTCATGCCAATAAAAACTCGTGCCAAGTCCAAACAACAGGACACCGATGAGACAAGCAATCGCGAGCGCCATCGTGTAGGTACGGTATGGAATTTTTGCAAAACGGGGTTGGCCCATCCGGCACCTCCTTTTTTCCTTCATCATACTTCCGAATTCGGGTCAAGCGATAAAAATCCTGCAATACGAAAGAAAAACCCGACTTTTGTCGGGTTTTTTGGCGTGACCAAAGTCACGGTCGCTTATAACCGATTAAGCGTGACTGCCAATACGGTTCTTTACTGATTTGGTTGTATCCTAATCCAGATGAACCGGCATGGATGAACGTATCGGAATTGATCATGATACCCATGTGCGATGGCCCGGCGGTATATGTGTTTTCGAAGAAGACGAGGTCACCGGCTTGCGGGACGAATGACTTGGGCAATTGAGGTCCGAAATAAGCACCACCCCAATAATTAGCCACGTTTGTCCGTGGGATGCTGACGCCGGATTGATTGAATACATAATAGATGAGTCCTGAGCAATCGAATCCACCATTTGCCGGGCTTGATGATGCCCATACGTACGGTGTGCCGACGAAGCGTTTTGCCACATCGATGGTCGAAAGCCTAGTAGCTTGGGCACTTTGCCCTTTGATTTCAGCGACGGCTGATTTTGCGACGAATCCTGATGCGAGACGATAGTGGGTCGATGTCTCCCCGATTACGTTCAAGAGTTCTCCCCGAAGTGTCGAGCCGACCGTGCTACTCGACTCGTTCGCCTGTGACCGAATCGATGTTGGATAGTACGTATAATATGAATTCGAATCATAAGAACCTTCAACCCAAGACGGGCCGTCTGCCGAACCTTTCGGGATGGTTTTCACATAAGCCGAGGCGACAAATCCTACCGTATTCCCGTAATAGATTTGAAGCCAGCCTTTTGACGACTGGACGACGCGCAACGTCTGTCCTGCTTTGACACTCCCGATGATGGTCGCGCTCGTCGATGCGCTCGAACGTACGTTCAAGGACGGTGTGTTGACGATATAATCGACAGCCGCATTACCAGCACCGGCATCGCCTTCGTTCGGAGCCGGGTCACTCGGTGTCGTGGACGTCTCTTTCAAATAGCCGGCACTCACGTATCCCGACTTCCCGTTATATGTGACATAGTACCAGCTACCGGACTGCTTCGTCGCCTTGACGACGGTGCCGTTCGGGATGGTCGTGACGAGGGCGTAACCGATGCCCGCACCTTGCCGAACGTTCAAGTTCGCGGTCGTGACGAATGATTGGTTCATGGTTTGTTCTGTACTCGGTGTTGTCGGTGTCGCCACTCCTGATGTTGTTAAATATGTATTGGCGACATATCCTGTTTTCGACCCATACTTCACTTTCGACCATGACCCTTCGACAGATAAGACGGTCACGGTTTTGCCTTTTGGAATCGTGAGCAATACGGTCGTCTTCGTCGACTTCGACGAACGCAGATTCAAGTTGGCTTTCGTTTGAGCTGTAGTCGAGCTCGGTGTGACCGTTGTTGGTTTGTCGGTACTGCTCGACATAGATGCCTTTTGCAAATAATCGTTATGCACCCAACCGGTCTGTCCGCCGTAACTGACTTTCGTCCATGAACCGTTTGATTGGATCGGTGTGAGCGCCGTACCTTTTGGAATCGTCAAGAGGACACGATGCCACGTTCCCCCGGCGACCCGCATGTTCAATGCGTGTGTCGTCGTGACGCGGTTCGTACTCGCCGTGGTTAACGAGGAACCACCTGTCGCAGCAGAGGGACTGCCTGTGAGCTTTAGTTTTTGACCGATGCGAATGTGATCGGAAGAGAGACCGTTCAACGATTTAATCGTCGCAACGGACACATCATAGGACCGACTGATCGACCATAACGTATCACCCGAACGCACCGTATGTGTGCTCGCCGCTGCTGCTTCGTCTGCGTGGGCAAGCACGCTGACCGCTGCGAGTGCCGCGAATGAATAGGTGAGACCAGACTTTGGATTCATAGCGTCACATCCTTTCAAAGAGTGAGAACGAAACAATTTAACAATTGAAACAATACAAGTTCATTGTACGGTGCAAAGAAATAGGCAAGCAATGGGACAAAAGGTCAATTCGCGTCTCTTTCTTAAAAAGAAGGTCAATAATTTAGAAGTGGGAATAAATCCCTGTTTCATCACTTGAAAAAAGAAGGAAGTATTGACTTTCTGTTGAATTTTGAAAACCGTTGAATCGGTTGATTCGTGCTATCATTAGGTCAAATTTAAATGGGTGAGGTAGCAGACTGATGATCGAGAACAACTTTTCAAACCGAGTATATCGTAAACATCAAGAGAAACTGTTCGCGCTCGTACGGATGCCGATTGTAACGGAAGAAACGGTGCAGGAGGCAATTCTGTATATGTGTGAGATTGTCGCCGATATGTTGGCAGTCGATACAGTCTCGATCTGGCATTTTGATACATCGTATCGATCTATTTCATGTCAAGTCGCTTATTCTCACGAATCAGGGACACATCATCCGAAGTTGACGGTCCAGCGTGAACTTGCGCCTGACTATTTTGATGCGCTTCAAACAGAGCGAATACTTTCGTTTGAGGATGTTCGCAGTCATCCATGGGTGAAGGACTTGTACAAAGAGTACTTTGTAGAAGGAAAGCGTGTGTACTCCATGCTAGATGCTCCGATTTATGCAAACAATCGTGCCACAGGTGTGATTTGTTGCGAGACGTTTCTGCCTCGGGAGTGGAACTATCTTGAGGAATTGATTGTGAGTACACTTGCGGATTTTATTGCCATCCTGTACTTCCGGCTTGACCGGCAGCTTGTGGATGAACGGATTCATCAGTTAGCCTACACGGACGAACTGACAGGTTTGATGAACAAATATGCATTTGTCGAGGAAGTCGATCAATTACGTCAACAAGCGAGAGGGTTTTTAGGAGCAGTTTTATATATTCGAGCAGACGATTTTCGGTCTATTGAGGATGCGATTGGAACCGAAACATCGAATTTGATCGTGAAAGAAATGGCGAAACGACTACGAGCAGTAATCGATGAATCTAGGATGGCACGTACCTCGCAATCGGGATTTGTCATTTGGGTACCTTACGGGGAACGGAGGAAAATACGTTCGTTTGCAGAACATTTATGCGAGCAAGTGACGCGTGCGCCATATCGAGTCAATGAATTAGACGTTGTACTGACGACGAGCGCATTCATCTCCATTGAACATGAAAGTCGATCTACTTTGGATATGATTCATACAACACGTGTCGTTGCAGGTCAATCAGATGAGAAACGTGGGGTCATCAAGTTTTTTGAAGAGGCCATGGCGCAAGAAGCATCTGAGAGACTCTTGTTAGAGATGAATTTACGTACTGGTGTGATATCAGGTCAGTTTGAACTGTATTTCCAACCGAAAGTGAATGCTTCCTCAGGTAAACTGAAAGGGTTTGAAGGGTTGATGCGCTGGAATCACCCAGAGCGAGGTCTCGTGCCGCCGCTCGACTTCATTCCGCTTGCCGAATCAACTGGTGTCATCATCGACTTAGAGGAATGGGCGTTCGTGACGGCCTGTCGCCAACTCAAACGTTGGCATGAACGGGGAGACCGGTATGAACTCGCCCTCAATTTATCGGCGCGTCACTTCTTATCCGAAGGGGTCGTCGAAAAGTTTGCCCAGATCGCACGGGAAGAAGGGGTCAGTACGAGTTATTTGACCTTAGAAATCACGGAAAGCGTCGGGATGGAGAACCAGAAACACGTCATCGATCGTTTTGTTGCATTCCGAGAAGAAGGTTTTTCCATCTCGATTGACGACTTCGGGACAGGGTTCTCGGCGTTCGTCTACTTGAAGTATTATCCGATTCATGAGATCAAAATCGATCGCCAGTTCATTCAAGTGACCGAGAATGACCCGACCGGCAACGTCATCGTCGAATCGATTGTCGATCTGGCACGTGGCTTGAATTTGAAGACGGTGTGCGAAGGCGTCGAGACGCTTGAACAGTGGAACGCGTTACGCGAACTCGGCTGTGACGAGATGCAAGGTTATTATTTCTCTAGACCGTTACCGCTTGAAGAACTTGAAGAATGGATTGTTGACTATACGACACAGAAAAGGGACGCCTGAGCGTCCCTTTTAGAATTGTATATATCAATATCTTTCACTCTTATAACTTACCTAAAGTTTAGATTGGGGACTCAAATACATATGAATAGCTCAACGCCACAACAGTCAACTCATGAAATTACTTTTTTTAACCAATTCAAGAATTATATCTTGTTAGGGTTATTGGGAATTTTCTTGGGATGCTTAGATCAATATGCGAGTAGTTCCCCTTTGATTGATTTTGATACTACACTTGAGTTTTGGCTATTCCTAGTGACATTAGTAGCTGTGTTTAGCAAGTCACGATTAAACGCTTCCATTCATTCAATTATTTTGCTTGTTTCCACAGTTTTAGCTTATTACCTAATGTTCTATTTGAACTTAGGATTCTTACCTTATCAACTATTTGGAATATGGCTAACTATCGCAGTCCTATCCTCTGTCTATGCGTTAATCATTTGGAATGCCGGTCAAAAAGGGATAGGCGCCGCAATTCTAAGCTCAATACCTACTGCCTTTCTATTCAAACGAGGATACTATTTTCTTCCAGATCTTTTATTTAACTCTGAAGCAGCTCAAGTACGTATTCACTACTTTGGTATCGATATTCAAAGTGGATTTAATCTTGTGACTGCGGTTGTGCTTTATTCAATATTTTTTAAGATAACAGAACATCGAATCATTTTAACTGTTTCTACGGTTATTATATTCTTCATTTTTAAAGAAACTGGCATCCTCTCGTTTCTTCCCTTTTAAGTTGAAATGAAGTGGGTGCTTTTTGTATACAGTCTGCAAGGGACGCCTGAGCGTCCCTTTTTCTTATGCAGTGAATGTGATTCGAATCGTGGTACCGTATCCCGGTGCACTTTCGACTTCGACCTTCCCGCCGTGGGCTTCGATGATGTCCCGTGAGATGGCCATGCCGAGACCACTCCCGCGTGCGTCATCTGTATTCGTGCCTCGGTAATAGCGTTCAAAGATATAAGGCGATTCGGATTCGGTAATTCCATTTCCATCATCTACAATCGTCACGATGTCACCGTCGACTCGAACGGTCACCTCATATGTGGAAGTGTCCCGTGCGGACGTGCCGCAGTCGATTACGAAAAAGTGAGTAAAAAAGCCATTCGTCATGACCTTCATGGCGGATGGCTTTTGCCTGTTCAGACGACAGGCGCCTCATAAGCGTTTAGTTCGAGTTTTAATATGTACGTTAGTTCATGATGCACCAATTCGGAGAAGTTCGTCTTTTTGACGTGTGTTCGTGGGCGCAATCCGCATTCCAATGCGATGTCGACAATGGTACGAATCTGATTTTCCGTATAGAATCGCTTCCGACCAAACGTGAACGGGGTCGGCGGCAAGACGCCATCGGTCTCCCACTTGATCAATTGCTGTTGGCTGCGTGGGATGCCGGCCACACTAAAGGCGCGGCTCAATTCTTTGAGCGGATAGACAATCAAATGTTGCTCTTTATACGAAATTGGTTTTCCTTGTTCCGGCCGGTATGTATCCCATTCGGTCGCTGAAAACGTCAGGTCGGCTTGGTCGAAGTCGTGTTGAGCGGAAGGAATTGAGGCAAAGCTTGCGAGGTCTAGGCTGTTCATCGTGTATGTCTCCTTCTTCAAGACTGACTAGTAAAATTCAAAAAATGCCCTCCTACGTATCGTACCCCATTTACAAGAATTTAACTTACAGTTTTTTCAAATATGGGGAATAAATCATGGTACTTTTGACGTATTTTTGAATGCTGTCTGCCGAAGATTAAGATACCCTAATTGGTATGAAAACTCAAGAAAAGCAGTCCATATTTGAAAAATGAATAAAAATTCAGAAATTTTGGGACTATAGTCACTAATTGTTATATAAAAATAGAATGAGCACTTTCTTCATGAAAACGGTTAATAAGGGCGAAGGAGGTGAGACAGATGGCAGCATATCGAGAAACAGCGACGATGCTTTATTTGGACACCCGGCGACAACTCGACGGCAAAGAGAAAAAGCAACTCGTCCGCTATGGACCGCTTGGAAGTCGGATGGATGAGGCACGGATGAAACAGTTTGGTGACTTGATCAAGGCACTGATTGATGTGGAATCCGCCAACTACGTCGTGGCCCAAGAATTTCTAGTGTATTAACAGGGAGGACTTATGAAGAACCGCACTCGTCCCGCCGCCGATCCTCGGCACGATGAGCAGGTGGTCACATGAGTTGGCCCGAACTCATCTCCAATCTGGGGTTCCCCATCGTCGTCTCGCTCTATTTGCTTCATCGGATTGAGACGAAGCTCGATCGTATGATCCAGCTACTCGAACGAATGGATACCTCGACCGTATCAGAAACCTAATCCCCTATTGAAAGGAGCCATCCCCCCATGGCTGTCTTAACAGAGAAGAAAGCAACGTTCGTGTTGACGACGCATCATGACGTACAAACAGCAAAACCGACTAAGAAAGCACAACGGTTCGGTCCGATTCGTGCCGATCTGACGGCAGATACGATTGACGCGTTCGGTCGTCTCTTGATCGACCTCGTCATTCAAGAGGAAGCAGACCTCGGCATCGTCCGTGAATACGATTTAGTCTAACCCATACCTAAGGAGGAGAATCACCCATGACTGACACAAAACTTGAAATCTCATTTTTAGATGCATTCCATAAGGTCGTACGCTTCCGCTTGAACAACGTGAAACAACCGGTCGAAGCCCAAAAGGTAGAAGCGCTTGCTGACTTCATGGTCGCCAATGATCCGCTCGCGAAGAACGTGATGGAGTGGACCGAAATCAAGATGATTGAAGGTACGCAGACGGTATTGAGTGAGAAATAATCGATTGAAAGGTGACTCCTGTAGTTTGAGTCACCTTTTTTAAGTTTGGTCAATCCTCTTCATTATTTTCTGAAAATTGTCGATAGTATAGGAAACACTGCATGATTGAGAGGGGAATACATAAATGGCATGGAAATCAACATGGTCGAAGGCACTGAGCCGAATCAAACGAAAACCGACATGGACGTGGAAACCGACACTCAAGTGGAAACGCGGAGAGAAGCGTGAACGCACGACATCTTTCGGAGCGAACGTTGGAAAGAATTTGACGATTCGTCAAAAATTATGGGGGCTCGTCATCATATCGCTCGTCATGGTCATTGGCGTCGGTGGTTACGCACTGTTTTCAATGAGTGACGCGAACCGTCAAGTGGACGATATCGTCAACAATTGGAATAAAGGGCTCGATTACGCGCACGAACTCAATACGCTCGCTGCGAACTACCGCACGCTCGAACTCGATCACATCGTGACGGAGGATGCGGCACAAAAAGAAGAACTGATGACACGAATGAAAGAGATTCGTGACGAAATCAACACGATTGCACCGAAGTATGAAAAAACGGCTTCCGGTGAGGTGGACAAGGAACTCTTTACGAATTTCTCGCGTCAATGGGAGATGTACCAACGTGTTTCAGACAACATGTTGACGTTCAGCTCGACCGGTAACACAGGGATGGCTCGCTCATACTATGATGCACAGTCCAAGTCTACGTATGACAACTTCACACAAAAACTAGCAGATCTGGTCGACTACAACTCAGAAGGGTCGCAACGTGTCGGTCAGGACATGGAGCGTGAATTCATGCAGTCTCTCATGGCATTGATTGCCGTGACGGTCGGGGCCGTGGTGATTCTCTTATTCCTCGGACTCAGCCTGTTACGCTCGATTATTCGACCGATGCAAACGCTCCAGACACGCTTTGATGAACTCGCGACACAAGGTGGCGACTTGACGATGACGATTCCGGTCACGTCGAACGACGAGATCGCACAAGTCAGTCGTTCGTTCAACACGTTCCTCGGCACACTTCGTGAGATCATGATTGATGTCGACGAGACGGCGAAAGTCGTCCTCTCGTCTTCAAAAGACGTATCAGCCGAAGTGACGCGACTCAGTCACTATATGGAAGAGACGTCGGGTACGGTCGAAGAATTGACGGCCGGGATGGAAGAAACGGCAGCCTCTTCACAAGAAATGAGCGCTTCGACGACCGAGATGGGAAGTTCAATCGATTCAATCGTCGACTTATCCAATGAGAGTGCCGAAACAGCAAATCGTGTCGAGACACGGGCTCACCAAATGCGTGAGCAAGCTGTCGTCTCGAAAACAGAAGCAGTGGCAATTATCGAGAAGAAACAGGTCGAGCTCGCAGAAGCCATCAAAGGGGCCAAGTCGGTTGAAGAGATTCGCGTCTTGACGACAGCTATTCTTGCGATCGCCGACCAGACGAACTTGCTCGCCTTGAACGCATCGATTGAAGCGGCACGGGCAGGGGAAGCGGGTCGCGGATTCGCGGTCGTCGCATCCGAGATTCGCAAACTGGCGGAAAACTCACGTCAGACGGTCAACGAGATTCGTGACGTGTCAAACACGGTCATCGATTCGGTCGAACGACTCAATACGAGTTCGGCAGACATGTTGACGTTCCTCAATACGAAAGTCATGGCCGACTACGACCGACTCGAAGATGCCGCAACGCAATACGAACAGGATGCGACAGTATTCGGTGAGACGGCGAAGACGTTCGAAGGTAACGCGCTTCAACTTCGTCATATGACGGACAACATTCTTGGTGTCATTCAAGAAGTGGCGACGACCGTGACAGAAGGCGCGGACGGAACGCAGTCCATTTCAGAGAAAGTTCAACTCTCAGTCGAGCGTTTCAACGACGTTCAGGCGAAGATGGGCGAAACAGAACAACGGGCGACCGAACTCTCGAATCGCGTGGCGCAATTCAAGCTATAAGCAAGACTCAGAACCAGGCAGCTGTCTGGTTCTTTTTTGTTTCTCCCACGAAAAATAAAAAGATAGGTCAATACATAAATGAATTTCAAATTGTTGGTACAAATTAGGCTGTTGCGTCCGATATAGAAAAGGCAATACATAAAAATAGAGAGAAAAAGAGGTGAGAGAGGAGATTACTCCTCGTAGTACGTGAAAAAGCTATCGAACAAATGGACGTTATCAAAAAAAATCATGGCAAGTGTCGGCTTAATCTTGATTCTGACATTGGTCGGGATGGCCTATAATTTGTGGACGCTCGATCGGATGACAAGTCAGTATGAGCACATGATCTCAAACGATGTCATGAAAATGAAAGCGGCGGACGACTTGGCGCTCGGGATGGTGCGTCAGGCGTATGGGGTGCGTGGGTATGTGCTCGTACAAGACGATGAACGGAAACAAGAAATCATCCGAGGTGGAGAAGAAAAGAAAGCCGCCATCGAATCGTTGATTGAACTCGCGGACAACGAGTCCGAACGAAAAGAATTTGAATCGTTACTCGGATACGCGACAGGATATGATGAGTTGGCGACACAAGCCATCGCGGCGATTGACTCAAAAGATCAAGAAGCAATCGATCGTTTGACGCTCCGTCTCATGCCGGACGTGACGAAATCGATCGCATCGACCGGAGACGCATTGCAGGCCGAGACGGAAGAGAAGATGTTGGCGATGCAGATGGAGCTCCAAGAAGCGAGTCAGCGTGCCTTCTGGTACTCGGTCGTCATCGCCATCGTCAGTTTCGTCCTGACGATGGGCGCCGGATATGCCATCAGCCGTATGGTGACGACACCGCTCCGTTTCTTGGCAAAAGAAGTGGACGTGGTGGCGGAAGGAGATTTGACACGTGAGGACCTGCAGGCGCTCACACAAGATGAAATCGGACAATTGATGACCGGCTTCAACCGCATGAAAGGCAACTTACGTGAACTCATTGACCGTGTCACCCAAAACGCGCAGGAAATTACGGCGCAATCGGAAGAACTGTATGCGAGCACGGAAGAGATGGCATCACAGACGGAGGAAACGACCCGTCTCATCGACCGAATCGTGGACGAAACGATTGCGCAAGCGAAAGAAGCGACGGGAACGTCGCAAGCGGTCGCAGCAGCAGATGAAGGCATTGGCAAAATTGCCGGGTCCATCGGCTCAATTGACGATGACGTGTCACAGAGTTTGAAGCTCGCCGAAGAAGGCGGTGCGACGATGGCTCAGGCGAAAGACGAGGTACTCGCTTTGGAGCGGGAGACACGTCTGACGGGAGAATCGATTTCGGCACTGAAGCAACAGTCTGACGAGATCGCACTCATCACCGAGGTCATCCAATCCATCACGGATCAGACGAACTTATTGGCATTGAACGCGGCCATCGAGGCGGCACGTGCCGGTGAACAAGGAAAAGGGTTCGCCGTCGTCGCAGAAGAAGTCCGTAAGCTTGCCGAGCAGTCGAAACAGTCGGCGACACAAATCGCCGGGTTAATCGAGTCGATTCAGGCACAGTCGAACGCCGTTCTCGACCAACACGTCGTCAGTGCGAAACGCGTCGAGACGAACACGTTGTTGCTCGAACGAGCGACACGTGCGTTCGAACAGATTGTCAGTCAGCTCGAGACATCAGTCGATAATACGTCACATATCCGCATCGCCTCGCATGAGATTGCGGAGACGACGAAACAAGTCGCGACGTCCTCTCTTCAAATGTCACAAGACAGTGAAGGGATGGCCGACACAATGCGTACGGTCGGTGAGACGGCTGACGCCCAACTCGCGATGATCCAAGAATTGAACGGTGTCGCTGAATCACTCGGCAATATGACGAGTGACCTGCAGACACTGATTGGTCGATTCACGACATAAGTTGAAAGCCCTGTCTCCTTGGAGTCAGGGCTTTTCGTTCACATCGGAACGATTCGCGATGAAGAAAGTGGGGAATCAACAACAAGGTAAACGACAAAAAGGAGTGGATTATATGAAGTATACGGTCATTACAGGAGCTAGTTCAGGAATCGGCTATGAGACAGCGAAGCTACTCGCCGAAAAAGGCAAGTCGCTTGTGCTCGTCGCAAGACGGAAAGAAGAGCTTGAGTCGCTACGTGATGAGATCAAATCCATCTCGCCAGATAGTGATGTCATCATCAAATCGACCGACCTATCATATAGCGAAAACGTGTATGGTCTCTATGAATCGCTCGCGGACCTCGATATCGAAACGTGGATCAACAACGCCGGATTCGGGGATGCGGATCTCATCAAAGATGTCGACCTCGGTAAAATCGAGAACATGATTCGTCTGAATATCGAAGCGCTCACCGTCTTATCGAGTCTATACGTCCGAGATTATCATGACGTCGAAGGGGCGCAACTGTTGAACGTGTCGTCTGTCGGGGGCTATCGGATCGTCCCGAACTCGGTCACGTATTGTGCGACGAAGTTCTTCGTGAGTGCGTATACGGAAGGGCTCGCGCAAGAGTTGAAGCAGAGTGATGCCAAGCTTCGGGCGAAAGTACTCGCACCGGCTGCAACCGAAACGAGTTTCGCCGACCGGGCTCGCGATACGGAAGGGTTCGACTATAGCGAGAACGTCGCAAAGTATCACACGGCGCGCGAGATGGCAGAATTCCTATGGGAGTTACTTGAAGGCGACGAAGTCGTCGGGATTGTCGATCCGGAGGACTACTCGTTCAGCCTGCGCGGACCGATTAAACCGTATGCCGGATAAACAAAAACATCACGCCGCGCTGAACTGCTCCCCGTCAAGTAGACAGGGCAAATAATGAATACCGACCTAGGCGGCTTGAGCCCTGTATTCGACAGGGCTCAAGCCGCCTAGTCGTTTCTGAAAACGATCGTGGTTGTAGAACGATATGTAGGTCTCGATGGCCGATGTGAGTTCGCTATATGCTTGGAACTCACGCAAGTAGTACATCTCCACTTTCAAGGTGCCCCAAAAACTCTCGATCGGCGCATTGTCGATGCAACGTCCGACCCGGGACATGCTTCGGGTCATTCCCGCGTCTTCTACCATCCGTTTGAACCCTCTCGAGGTATATTGGAACCCTTGGTCGCTATGGATCATCGGACGTGCTCCTGTACGGAGCCCCGCGATGGCTGGCATCATCGTATGGAACACGAGCCCGTTGTTGTTGGACCTCCCGATGCGATAGGCGACGATTGAGCCGTCATACAGGTCGATGATCGCGCTCAGGTAGGCCTTCTTCCCGGCGCCGTATTTGAACTCGGTGACGTCGGTGCACCATTTCTCGTCTGGCCGGGATGCACTGAATTCTCGGTTCATCAGGTTCTCGGCCACATGTTGTGGCGTTGATTTCTTATGTCTCTTCCGCTTCCGGCGGATGATCGATTGGATCCCATGGATATGCATCAAGCGATAGATCCGCTTTTCATTGAACGGGGACAGGCTCTGTTGCCGGCGCAGCCGATTGATGGTCATCGTGATCCGACGGTACCCGTATGTGCCGTTCGCCTGGTCATAGAGTAGACGGATGTCCTCCAGAAGCTTCTCGTTCTCTTCTTGACGCACCGGTATGGTACGATTCAACCATTTGTAATAGACCGCCCGTGAGATGCCGGCGACTCGACAGAGGAGCACGATCGAAAGGGCCTCCTCTTCGTTTAATTCTTTGATGGCGATATATCGTTGCTGTAGCCGTACCTGGATGATCACGACCTCCTCTCGATGCAGCGCACTCAATTTTTGTTCGATCGTATGCCGACTTCTCGCCATAAAAAAACACTCCCCAATAGATAAACAGATTTTTTATTTCATCTGTCTACCTATTGGGGAGCATATCAGTATCGATACCAGGTCGCAGCTTAGGTCTACCCTTTTTTCTTTTTTACTGTCTACTTGACGGGGAGCAGTTCAAAAACCCCTGGCGTTGATTTTTGTTCATTTAACTCTTCGCCTGCCTCAAGTACCGCGGATAGAATACGAGCGCTGTGACGATACAAATTGTTCCGAAAACCACAAGAATTGCTAGAGATGCCCAAACATCTAGTAGAGTACCTTGCTCCAAGAGCACGGTCTTGTAGCCTTCCAGTGCCCAGTAATGTGGTAGGAACCTCGCAATGTTCTGCATCACCTCCGGCATAAATTCAACGGGCATCCAGAGACCACCGAGCATTGCACCACCGAGAGCAATGACTTGCGTGAGAGCAATTCCCATGTTTTCCGTCTTGGCGAGCACTGCCATCGCCATTCCACAGCCTGTCGCAACAAATGCCAGGCCGACAGAGAGTACAGCGAGCGCCACCGGGTCGCCGAGAGGAAGGTCATAGACAACTACACCAAACCCGAACAGCACGATGATCTGTAACAAGACCACTGCGACGAACGGCAACCATTTGCCAAGGAAATACTCCATCCGCGACAATGGTGTACTGGCCATACGCGCCGTCATGCCACTGTCGCGATCTTTGATAAACGCGATGACGATGGAAATCATGATGTAGAACGAGAACATGACTGTATACCCCGGCACGATCTGGACGACAAGTTGCTCGGGCTCTGCACCCATGCTCTCTCCAAATAACGTGATAAAGCCGACGATGAAGATGATGGGTAACAGAAATGTCCAAAACCATAGTCCCTTATCCTGTGTCTTCTTTTTCAGCTCTAGTAAGGCAATCGCGTTCATTGCACTCCCTCCTGTCTCGTGTCGCGTAAATGCGTGCCAGTCAGCTTGAAGAAGATGTCCTCGAGCTTCGCTTGACTGAGTTCAAGGCGTTCCGGAATGATGGCCTCAGCGGCAAACTGTTTGGCGATCTGCTCCAGAAGACGTAAAGGTTCTGCACTCTCAATCACAAACCCCTTATCCCGCGCAGTCACACCCTCGTATCCGTTTAACCCTTCTCGCGTCACGGACGGACCTTCCAAATAGATGGCCGCGTGTCGGTGTTTGGCGAGAACCTCTTGCATGGTTCCGTATTCGACGACGTTTCCTTGGTCTATAAACCCTATCGTGTCACACAACTGCTCCACTTCTTCCATGTAATGACTGGAATAAAGAATCGTCTTGTCCTGCCTTTTCAAGTCATGAATCAATTCGAAGATGGCCCAACGTGACTGAGGATCGACGCCTACTGTCGGCTCGTCGAGTACAATGATGTCCGGATCATGAAGTAAGGCACATCCGATATTCAATCGCCTCTTCATCCCTCCAGAGAAGGTGCGGACAAGGGATTTTTCTCGATCAGCTAAACCGATTAGTGCGAGTACCTGTTGTATGCGTTCTTGAAGCTTAGAACCCTTCAACCCATACAGCCTTCCGAAGAACAGCAAGTTATCACGCGCCGTCAACGTCTCTTCTAAACAGATGTCTTGCGGGACGTAACCGATGCGCCGTTTAATGGCTGTGACATTCTGTTTAAATGGTGCTCCTTGCACAAGGACATCTCCTTCATAGTCTTCCACCACACCGACTAAAATCTTCATGAGCGTCGACTTTCCTGCTCCGTTCGGGCCGACCAAACCGAAGCAGCTTCCCCTCGGTATATCGAGGTTTACTGAGTCAAGCGCTTGCCGTTTGTCATAGTTCTTGCGGACGCCTTGAATCTCGATCATATTTGTTCCCTCCCTTTATTTTCGTTGTTGCAAGGATTCATTCATGCGCTTTTCCATTTGCTTAAAGTACGTAAACCAGCCGAGCCAGTTGAGGATGTAGGTGATTGTGAAAAATACAAATCCAATGGCAAGTGAACGTGGTGTGAGTGGAACCCAACCTGTGAGCCAAGTAAAGATAGGAAACAGCACAATCAGCGACGTTACATAATGAAACAAGGTCTGCTTCAACATGCTCCATTCGTCTCTTTCGAATAATAAAGCGCTTATGCTAAAGTACGCACCGATCAACATGCTGCCGAGTAAGTTCAGAGCAATCAGGTGAGAAGAAACGGTATCTTCGGGATTATTCAGTACAACAAGCGCAATGAGCGTCACCACAGCCCCTACACCAAATCCACCAAACATACGGACAATCAATTTACTCACCACGGCCGCCACCTCCTTCCACTAATTGCTTGCGCAGATGCTGCACATAGCTTCGTGTGACGTATTCTTTATTACCGGATTTAAAAAAGACACACAGATTTCCGTTGAACGATAGTTCGAATCTGTCAATCCGGTCCATGTTGCCGATGACCGATTTGGAGAAGCGAATAAAGCTGTAGTTGGTCAAGAATTCTTCTAGTTCATATAGTTTGAGCTTCAACTCTAGCGTTTTCGTCTGCATCTGCGCGTACACCTTTCGATTTGCCGAATAGACATAGTCAATCTCACTCGGCTGCAAGATCACAGACCCCTCGCCGTCTACAGCTACAAGTCGCTTCGGTGAACCTTCTGATTTATCGAGTTCCTTCAGATGCCGCACAATCGCCTCTACTTCTTCGGTCCACTCGCTTGCCTGGATGGTCACCATGGGAGTGTCTTCGTGGGCCGGGTCAATATCAATTTTGATTTTCATGGAGGCCTCCTTCTCTTCTTTTACAGTATGTTAGAAAAAGTCACAATTGGTGTATGTTTATGTATGAGTTGCAAAAACGGAAGCCTGACATGCACAATTTGTTGCATGAACGCCCCTCCTCGAACGGGGACAGGCTCTGTTGCCGGCGCAGCCGATTGATGGTCATCGTGATCCGACGGTACCCGTATGTGCCGTTCGCCTGGTCATAGAGTAGACGAATGTCCTCCAGAAGCTTCTCGTTCTCTTCTTGATGCACCGGTATGGTACGATTCAACCATTTGTAATAGGCCGCCCGTGAGATGTCGGCGACTCGACAGAGGAGCACGATCGAAAGGGCTTTCTCTTCGTTTAATTCTTTGATGGCGATATATCGTTGCTGTAGCCGTACCTGGCTGATCACGACATCCTCTCGATCTCCTCTAACTTTTTTAGGAACAAGATGTCTGCACGAAGAAGTTCGTTCTCAAGCTCCATTTGCTGGATACGGCGCTTAAGCTTCTCTTCTTCGCTTAGTTCGTCCTCTGGCTTCGTACGCCCACGGCGGTCCACGAGCGCCTCTGCCCCGCCCGTGTCATACTTTTTGATCCAGCCATAGACCTGGGCATAGGACACCTGAAATTGTTCCGCGGTCTGCTGGTAGTTGCGTCCATTCTCCAAACAATATTTCACGATCTCAAGGCGCTCTTCGAATGTAGTTTTTCTTCCTTTTGTCATAGCTCAATCCATTCCTTTTCTCGAATCTGTTAACTCGCTATGACTAGTATACTTCTTAATCCATTTACGAAGAACAGACCAATTACTGATCTGATACTTGGAGAGTACCTCCATTCTAGTGAACCCATCGAGATAGTCGCGGACGGCCGCGATTTTCAGTTCCTTGGTGTAAGATTTCCATGCCTTCGATTCCTTCAACGCATCGATCCCACCGGTATCGAATTTCACTTTCCACACCTGGAGGGTGTGCCTAGAGCCCCCATGAGCCCCCATGATTTCCTTCCAAGTATATGTTTCTTCTTCCATCATGCGCAGCGCACTCAATTTTTGTTCGATCGTATGCCGACTTCTCGCCATAAAAAAACACTCCCCAATAGATAAACAGATTTTTTATTTCATCTGTCTACCTATTGGGGAGCATATCACGCTGGCGTGATGTTTTTTCATGACGTCGGTACAGAGTAACCACCCGTGAAGCGGTGTGTCAGGCGACGTGTCCAGTAACGCAACCGAAGGCGCCACACATAGAGCTGCGACGTGTTCGGAAGAATGACGTTGTCGACGTATTCCGCGAACATGTGACGGAACATCCGCTCTTCACTGCGGTCATAAGTCGCACTCCACATCCCGTGATTCTCGACTTCTAGGAGCATCCAAATCATCTCGTCGGTAAGCGGGTCATCGTCCTTCAACTCGGCCGTCAGTGCAGCGAAACGATGGCTACACATAGACGCGTATAAGGAATGGGCATGCGGGTCATGCGGATTTAATGTTAAGTAACCGCTCGAAGTCTTCATCAGTTCATTGACCATATCGAGCGGAATGTCGTCATACACTTGGAAAAATTCGAGCAACATTGGGACGGTGTCCGGGCCGAATCCGGCTAGACGGACATAGTTCATGATATGAAGACCGGCCTCGCCATGGAACTTGCGGTCGAAGTAGTGGACGGCAAGGGCGCGGTGCATGATCGGGACGTCCGGATAGCGTTCGACGCCACGGAGAAAGTGTTGTTCCGCTTCGAACGTGAACCCGGTGTCTTCACTGACGAACCCTTTCAACATATGAAGAATGTAGTGATCGCCGAGCGCGCTCGCTTTGTCGAGCCACGGTTTGGCCGAATCAGTGTCACCTTCTCGAATGTATGGATAAGCGCGCATCGCCGGGAAGAATGGGTCATCCGGGAACGCGGTCTCGCCACGTGTTGCCATGTCATTGATGGCTTCAGCGTTATAAGCTTCTGTTAATTCTGCGAGGAGCATCATCTCAAGGAACGTGCGCTGGAACTCTGGGGTGTGTAAATCGATCGTTTGTGTCATACGGTGTCCTCCTCACAAGTACTGGTGTCGCTCTATTATACTTGTTCTTGCAAAAGGCGAGTAGCATCTTTTTTGACACTCCCACGATTAAAACCGTGGGATTCTGAAGTGCTTGTGCGAGCGCAGTCCATTTCTGTTTTGCTCAAACCTCCAGATGAGGGTGTGCCATCACCCCTCCTGAGACAGATCATATAGATTCTCAGGCTGGTGGACTGTTACCATCCACCACAGGTCGTTGCAGGTGTGTCCATCTGATGTTTTAGCGTCTTTTGCATGACGACAGGCATCGTTTTACCGGTCATATGTTTTCATGACCGAACCGTATACGATTTTCAAGGGGCGATGGACACAGGCGTTTTAGAGACTTGTTCTTGTCTATGGGATAAGTATACCCGAACGTCGGATGTTTTCACATCCGAACTCACTCTCATCCCATGCCTAAAGGCGGGCTATGTCCGATATGGGCTTTCCCGTTCGTAAAATCTTGTAAAAACGGGAAATGGAAAGGTAGGACTGGAAAGGAGGGGGAAGGCATGGCGACGTTCACTGGATATGTCGCAGAGGTGATGGAGGAAAAAATCCGCGTCACGCCGACGCGGGAAGCGGAACCGTTTGATGGCATCGTGTTTCATGTAGCGAGACCTCTTTTGGACGAGACACCGCTTCTCGTCGGACAACAGGTTCGAGTCGAGCATGATGAACGATTGACACGCTCCTTGCCGCCACAAACAACGGCATATCGAATCGTTGTGTTATGATGAGGACGAGGTGAATGACATGGGACAACGGAACTTTCTATGGCTCGGAGCCGTCGTCGGCTTCAGTGCCCTCGTCGTCTGGTTGTTGCAAGATGCGCTCCCGTTCTGGGCGCTGTCGATTCTGCTTCTGGCATTAGGAGCGGTGCTCGGCAATCTCCAACGACGCTTCACACGTGACGAATAACGAGCACTCCATCAATCAGATGGGGTGCTCGTGTCGTTTTCCTCTTCAATCGGTTCTTCTGAATCTTCTTCGACGATGTCTTCTTCGACGATGGAGTCCTCATCCCCGTCTGCTTCGAGCGTCGTCGGTTCTTCTGGCTTCGTTGGCTCTTCCGGTTCGGTCGGTTCCTCCGGCTCCGTCACCGGGGGATCGTCTTCAATCGGCTCTTCCGTTTCCGGTGGGTCCGTCGGTTCCTCTGGTTCACTTGGCGGTTCCGCAGGCTCTTCCGGCGTCACTTCCGGTGTCGTCGGTTCGGGCTCTTCCACAACTTCCTCTTCGACTTCTTCCTCGACCGGCGCCTCCGGTTCAGTGGCCGGTGGGATTTCAGGTTGCGCCTCGGGAATAGGGGGTGCTTCCGGAACGACGACCGGTTCTTCTGTCAAATCTGGTTTGATCGGTTCGACCGGTGCGAGTTCGATAGGTGGCGGTGCCGGTGCATCTTTTGCGATGAACGTCCGGATGTCTTGCTCAAATAGTGCGGTCGGCAAGGCGATTCCTCGCAAATGGATGGCGACGACTCGCCCGGATGCTGAAAGGAGTGGACTGCCATACGCATGACGAGGTAATTCAAAGTTTCGGCTATAGCCGTTCTCGGCGAATGTGACCGTTCCGTTGATTCGTTCTTGCATCGTCAATGTGATCAACGTCTCATCCTCTGCTGCAATCGCTTGCGTGAGGGTGTACGGTGTGTTCTCCGTCTCTTCGATTCGAATGACAGCGATGAGCTTCGTCCGACCGACGACGGTACCGGAGACGGCCTGCCCTTCATGGTACATGATGATATTCGTCAATCCAGCCACATTCGAGGCCGCTGTGACGACATCGCGTGAACTCACCAAAAATCCCGTCCCGTAACTGACGGTGAAGAGGCTATCTTGTAGTGCGGCGAAGTCGACCGGTGTCGCTTCGTCAGCGGAGACCGTATCTTCCCCAATCGGCAAGTTGACCTGATCGGCGAGCGAGTCGGTCGAACGTAGCATGTCCGTGAAATAGGCGTTTCCAATGAAGGTGACAAAGGCAATGAGTGCGATAGCGAATGGGGTGGCAAATAACCAAATCGTGCGACGTGAGCGGCGGCCACACGTCGGACAGACCGTTTTCGATCGTGTCTTCTTTCCGCAGTGGGGACAAGTCACAGGGGCACCTTCTTTCCATAAAGTTCGATGCTATGCTTATTCCTTCATTTGGAAAGAGGTAAACAAATATTTTGGAGGGGTCACACATTTTAAGTCACATGATAAAATCTTCAAAAGATGTAGGGGGAAATCCAATGAAATTCATCATCTTATTTGGTCCGCAAGCCGTCGGCAAGATGACGGTCGGGCAGGCGCTCGCCGACAAAACCGGACTGAAATTATTCCATAACCATATGACGATCGACCTCGTCGGACCGTTCTTCAATTACGGGACGCCGGAAGGGAAGCGACTCGTCCAACACTTTCGTCAAGAACTGTTCGAATCGGTCGCCAAGAGTAATCTACCCGGCATGATTTTCACGTTCGTCTGGGCGTTTGACATGCAGGAGGACTGGGATTACGTGAAGAAAGTGACGGATTTGTTCGAGTCACACGGGGCGGACATCTATTACGTCGAGCTCGAGGCCGAGATGGAAGAGCGCCTCGCGCGCAATACGACGGAGAACCGTCTTGCCCATAAACCGTCGAAGCGTGACATCGCCTGGTCCGAGGCAGAACTGAAGCAGACGGCGACGATGTATCGATTGAACTCACGTCCGGGAGAATTAGACGTCGAGCACTATCTTCGGATCGATAACACGAACTTAAGTCCGGAAGAGACGGCGGCACAGATTCAACAAGCATTCGACCTATGAAAAAGCGGGTCCCCGTGAAAGGGAACCCGCTTTTGTCATGCCCACCAATCGGGGCGTTCATAGTCGACCAACACCTGTTTTTCGAGGAGGCGTGGCTCGAGGTAAGACGTGACGCTCGGAAGACAATCATCGAGGTCGGCCGGATGGACCATCACTTCGATGGATCCACCTGGTTCGATGGCGTCGAGCGTCGCATGGGAGACACCGTCCGCATAGAACTGATCACTGAACCGTTCGGTCACCCACAAGTCTCGGCGTGACCCGAGCGTCGTTAAGGCCCGAAACGTCGTGTCATATTCTTCAGCGAGACGAATGATGATGTCGTGCAGAACCGGCCAACCGTGAATGTGATGGTGGCTGTCGAGATGGTCGAGCAGAAGTCCGGTCGCAAGGAACGCCTCGATTTGGGCTTTCCACTCGAGATAGACGAGCTCCGGGTCAGGTGAGTCTTCAGTCAAGAAACGGCTTGTGTAGCGGAACGTGCCGTCTTCTTTCGTGAGAGGGGCGCTCGTGTCGGCGAGCGGTTTGCCCCAAGATAAGACGAGATGGACCCCGACACGGAGCGACGAATGTTGTTTCGCGAGTCTGACCGCTTCCTCGACGGCATACCCGTTCATGATCATCGTCGCCGAATTGACGATTCCATTCAGATGACTCTCCAAGGTGCCGGCGTTCACACCTGTCGTCAATCCGAAATCATCAGCGTTGACGAGGACGAACGTTTTAGGCATTGACGAGACCGAGTGCCTGGTCGAGGACCAGGTCACCTTTCATCATCCCGTACGCCATGTTATCGATGACCGCGACCGGTACGTCGACGGACGACTTGATTTTGCCTTCGAGGTAACGGACTTGAGGTCCGATCAAAATGACGTCGACGTTCGACTGTTCTTTCAAGCGCGACTCGGGGATCGCGTCAATGGATGCGTCGAGTCCGCGTGCGGCAGCTTCTTTCCGCATTTTTTCCACTAAGATTGATGTCGACATTCCTGCCGAGCAGACGAGTAAGATGTTCATGTCGTTTCCTCCAATCGATTCAAACGGGTGATCATGTCAATCATTTCGACGGCGAGCTCTTTCACGGTCATCGCCGTCATGAGGTGGTCTTGTGCGTGGACGAGGAGGACGCTCATGTCGCTCGTCGTCCCCCGTGCCTCTTGTTGTAACAGCTCCGTCTGAAGCTTGTGCGCGTCCAAGAAGGCCGCATCGGCTTCTTTCAACTTTGCCGCCGCTTCGTCCGCTTCACCGCGTTTCGCGGCAGCGATGGCCTCGAATGCAGAGGAGCGTGCATTTCCGGCATGTAAGATAATCATAAACGAGAGTTCTTGGATGGTTTCGGTTTTCACGAAATCTTTTCTCCTTCCTCAGTAGCAGCTTTATTTTTATTGATTTCGGCTGTCATCGCCTTCGCTCCTGCCATGACGAATGGAATGTACATCGCTGTGGCAATCGACAAGTTGACGATTTGGAGCAAGACGCCGCGGACGCTACCGCCTGTGACCAAATAGCCGCTAATGATCGGTGGCGTTGTCCAAGGGACGATGGCGACTGTCTTCGGAACCATGCCTGTCGAGAGCGCGACATAAGAGACGATGGTGAGCGTGACCGGCACTAAGATGAACGGTACGAGCATGATCGGGTTCAATACAATCGGAAGACCGAAGATGACCGGTTCGTTGATATTAAAGAGACTGGCTGGTGTCGACAGTTTTGCGACTTGGTGATACGGGTGATTCCGTTGTTTGCGGACGACGATGAAGATCGCGAGTAAGAGCGCGAACGTCGTACCCGATCCACCCATGAAGACGAACGCATCCAAGAACGGTTTTGTGACCGTGTACGGTACATCAAACGCTGACGTTCCGGCTTGAAAGGCAGCCAAGTTTTGCTCGATGAGCGGGAGATAGACCGGTTCGATGACCGAGCCGATGATGTTCGTCCCGTGAAGTCCGAAGAACCAAAGGATGTGGTTCAAGAAGGCAATCAGTAAGGCAGCAGGGAGTGAGTCACCAAATCCTTGGAGCGGTTCTTGAATCGCTTTGAAGATGACTTCAAATACACTGAGTTCGACGACGAGCGTCATGAAGAGCTGGAATCCTGCGACGACCGTCAAGATGATCATCGATGGGATGAGCGCTTGGAATGAACGGGTGACCCCACCCGGTACACCTTCTGGCATCTTGATCGTCAGTTTCGTATTGATGAGGTAGCGGAACATTTCTGTGACGACAATCGATACGATGATAGCGACGAAGAGTCCTTGTGCGCCGAGCCATGCGAAGTTGAGACCCCAGTCAGCAGTGACCGGTACGAGCATGATATACGAAGCGAGCGACAAAATCCCCGCCGCGAGCCCGTCAATCCCGTATGAACGGGCCAAGTTATACCCGATGGAGAAGGCGATCAGGAGCCCGAGTATCGCGAAGGACGCGTTCCAAATACTACCACCGAGTCCTTGCCAGTTGCCTTCGCCAAACATACTGTTCATTGATCCGACGAAGTCGAGTGAGAGACCACCGATGTTGACGGCTGGGAAGTTGTTGATAAGGACCGCGAGCGACCCGACGATGATGAGTGGCATGACGGAAACGAATCCGTCACGGATGGCGACTAAGTGCCTTTGGGACCCGATACGTCCCGCGATTTCAATAAACTTGTTCATGAGTAAACCTCCTTTTTAAATTGGGGTAGGTACGCCTCGTGCGCTGTGAACAGCTCTTTGAGAAGCGGGTCGATCCGTTTCTCGTCCTGGATGAGCGGGTTCATGAGGCAGGCAAGATAGGCGTCCTCGTACGTGCCAGATACAGCCGCTTGGATGGCGAGCTGTTCAAACGTTTTTAAGTTCGTGATGAGCCCACGGATCGGCAGCGGCAACGCGCCGATGGAGATGGGGCGAGGCCCCGACTTCGTGATGACGGCGTTCACTTCGATGACCGCGTCGTCTGGTAAATCCCGAATCGTGCCGTTATTGAGCGTGTTGACCGTCTGGATGTCACCGCGGTCGTTGTGAATCGAGTCCATCAAGTTGCAGGCGGCGTCTGAATAGTAGGCGCCTCCACGTTTTTCAAGCTCTTCCGGTTTGACGGCGAGATCGACGTCTTTGTACTTCTCGAACAACTGGGCCTCGACTTGTTGTACGACTTCGGCACGGGTGCCGTTTTGTTCGTACGCCTCGAGGTCTTTCTTCAATACATCTTTCGTCTGGAAGTAATACTGATGATACGGGTTCGGTAACATGCCGAGTGACGATAGGAACGATTCGCTCCAACCGAGCCCGACAATGTTCGCCGGCGAGTAGTCGTTGCCTGCGTTGAGCGAGGCGAGGACGTCACTTGTCCGGTCCACACCGTCGACCCATACGTGACGACCGAAGACGAAATGGTTCAATCCGATAAATTCAATCGCGACTCGTTCGACAGGCGTCTCGAGGATCTCAGCGACCGAGTTTCGCATGTTGAACGGGATGTTGCAGACACCGATGACCTTCTTATGAGATGAGTGCTTGAGTACGGCCTCGGTGACGATGCCCGCCGGATTGGTGAAGTTGACGAGCCAGGCGTCCGGACAAATCTCGGCGACTTCGTTTGCCAAGTCGATCAAGACGGGGATGGTACGGAACGCTTTGAATAATCCGCCTGCGCCGTTCGTCTCTTGCCCGATGAAGCCATGCTTGAGCGGGATGCGTTCATCGAGCGCACGTGCCTTGAGTCCACCGACCCGAATCTGTGTGGATACAAAATCTGCGCCGACGAGTGCGGCTCTTCGGTCGAGCGTCCAACTGAGTGTGATCTCGGCGTTTGCCTTTTCAATCATCCGCTTGGCGAGACGACCGACGATCTCTAATTTCTCCCTCCCTTCTTCGATATCGACGAGCACGATCTCCCGAACGGGGAACGTTGCCTGTCGATCAATCAATCCTTCGATGATTTCCGGGGTGTAACTGGACCCACCGCCGATGATGACAACCTTGACTGCCATGGTGCCAACTCCTCCTTTTGAAAGCGATTTCTTTTTGTCGTAACAAATATAACAAATGATACAACTTTCAGCAATATAAAAAATACAAATAATACAAATAAGTTTTTGTATTTGCATTTGTATGCTTGCTGTATCACAATAAAGGAACCAACCCAACGTAAAGGAGATGGAGACATGTCGCAATCGACGCTCCAAACCGCAATCAAGGATGAACTGCTGTCCCGCATCAAAAGTGGGCACTATAAAGAAGGGGAAAAATTTCCGACCGAATACGCGCTTTGCGAGGAGTTCGATGTGAGCCGGACGACGGTACGGGGCGCACTTAACCAGTTGACGATGGAAGGCTATCTAGTCCGTCAACAAGGACGCGGGACGTTCGTCGCCGGGAAGAAAGTACAACAGACGTTGTCGTACACGCCGAACAACTATGCGGCGCAGCTCGCCGTCCAAGGGAAACGTGGGCAAGTCGCCTTGATCGACATCTCGGTCATCTCGGCGTCTGGTCAAATCGCATCGGTGTTTGAAGCGGAAGACAACGCCCCGATCCAAAAGATTGAGCGAATCCGTCATGCGGACGGGGAACCGACGCAGTATGAGGTCTCGTTCATCCCGTGGCAGATCGCACCGGGGATCACGAAAGAACAGGCGGAGCACTCACTCTTCCGGACACTAGCGGAGGTCCATGACGTTCATGTCGCGAAGACGACGGAGGCATTGGAGATTGCCTTAGCTGATGAGAAGGTGAGTGCGCTCCTCGACTGTCCACTCGGGTCACCGTGCTTTCATATCGAGACGGTGACAGAGGATGAGTCGGGACGAGCGATTGAATACTCACGCTCCTACTTCCGCGGAGACAAGACGAGCTTTGTCATCGAACGGGAGTATAATTAACAAAGCGCCCGACTGTTTCGTGTGGAAACGGTCGAGCGCTTTTATTATCTAGTGATTTAAAAAGGGTATGAAGTCGAAAAACAGAAGATACATACTATCAAATTGAGTAGAGGGAGTGAATTATGTGACGATGTTTACCATCTTCGGTGTCTTGATTTTCGGACTATTGTTGTTGGGAATCAGTGTTGTGATGAAGAAGCGATGGTTATCCATACTCTCGATGGTTCCGATAGTTATTGCTGTAGGACAACTTGCGATGCTTTATTTAATGGGGATGTAATTTTTATCAATAAATATCGTGTATAAACTTTCCCCATACATATTGGATGCAGTCGATTCCTGACTTTATGTACACTAGAACCAGGAGGCGAGAGAAGCATGTCAATCATTGAATTCAAAGATGTGAGTCATCAAGACATCCTGCACCATGTGTCCGGGACGTTCCGGGAAGGACGAATCACAACGTTCGTCGGACCGAGCGGCGCCGGCAAGACGACGTGTCTGAAGCATATCAACGGATTGCTGTCACCAGACACGGGCACGATTCTTTTTAAAGGGGAAGACATCGCGGAGATGGACATCCTCGAACTTCGAAAGAAAATCGGGATGGCGTTCCAAAGCGCGCCGATGATTCAAGGGACG
The DNA here is from genome assembly GCF_018617135.1 of Exiguobacterium sp. s163. Taxonomy (GTDB): domain Bacteria; phylum Bacillota; class Bacilli; order Exiguobacteriales; family Exiguobacteriaceae; genus Exiguobacterium; species Exiguobacterium profundum. The sequence continues at coordinate 834,933 of NZ_JACSJN010000001.1, read as the reverse complement.
GTGTACGACAACTTGAATCTCCCGAAAGCCATCTTCGACGAGACACTTGACCGCGATCGGGCTGCCGAATTGCTCCATCGCGTCGACTTGAATGAGGCGCTCCTCGACCAACCCATCAAATCACTGTCGGGTGGGGAACGAAGCCGGGTCGCCATCGCACGAACGCTCGTCAATAAACCGGACGTGCTCTTGCTCGATGAGATCACGGCGAGCCTAGATTACCGAACGGTGAAAGAGATCGAGCGACTCATTCGAAAACTGCAACAATCGTACGGCGTGACCGTCATTTGGATCACCCATGATCTCGACCAGGCACGGCGGGTAAGTGACGACATGTGGTTCTTGAAGGACGGGGAACTACTTGCATTTGGGGACGCATCGTTCATCGATGAGTCGGACAATCCCGTCATCCAACGATTCGTCAGGGGGGAAGATTGATGTCATATATTGAACTCGCGACGGCGCTCATCTTCGTCGTCATCCCGCTCGCCTTGACACTCGTCCTACGACTTGGACTCGAGCGTGATATTATCATTGCGACCGTCCGCTCCATCATTCAACTGCTGATCATCGGCTATATCCTGACGTTCGTCTTTGAGAGCGACAGTCCGATTTTCATGCTGTTGATGATCCTACTCATGATTGTCGCCGCGACACAAAACATCCGACGGAAAGGGGACGGCATTCCGGGTATCATGTGGATCATCGTCTTGACGCTCGTGACGATCGAAGCGCTGACGATGGGACTCATGCTCGGGCTTGGTATCATCCCATTTGAGCCGGAAAAAGTCATTCCGATCAGCGGGATGGTCATCGGGAACAGCATGGTGTTGTCACTCCTGTTCTTGAATAAGTTCAAAGACGAGGTCGAGCGGAGTGACGATGTCATCGAACTCATTCTCTCGCTCGGCGGAACGCCGAAAGTGGCCATCGACCGCAGCTTGAAGAATGCGATTCGGACGAGTATGATCCCGACCGTCGAGGCCCAAAAGACGATGGGACTCGTCCAGCTACCGGGAATGATGAGCGGACTCATCATCGGAGGAGCCGACCCGATGGAAGCGGTCTTGTATCAACTCTTGATCCTGTTCTTGATTTTGACGACTGCCTCGATCTCGGCGACGCTCGTCGGCTATCTGGCGTACCCACGTTTGTTCAACGAGAAGATGCAGTATATCGGACTGACCTATCGGAAGGGGAAATGAGGCATGATCACAGGGATTCATCACGTCCAGATCACGATTCCAACTGGAGCGGAGCAAGAGGCGAAGGCATTTTACTGCGATTTTCTCGGTCTACGTGAAATCGAGAAGCCGGATTCATTGAAGGGACGAGGTGGATTTTGGCTTCAGGTCGGCGACCGTTCCGTTCATGTCGGGGCAGAGGACGATGTGGAACGACAGAAGACGAAAGCGCATATCGCATATGCGGTGACGGATTTAGATTATTGGAAGGAAGCGCTTCGAGAGAACGAAATCACCTACTCCGAAGGTATTCCGATTCCGGGGTTCGACCGGTTCGAGTTTCGGGACCCGTTCGGCAATCGGGTCGAGATGATTCAAGCGCTCTGACGAAAGGGAGCATCCATTGCGGATGCTCCCTTTGTCGTTCTTCAAGCAATACCGAACAGGCGAGTCACTTGCTCCCATTCGGACGGGTAGGCGTTACTGCCATGATGTTCGTGAATGAGTGTCCCGTTCGTGTATACGCTGAGGCTCCACTGCGTACCGTCTAGCGTGCGAACCCCTTCGAGTTCTTCGAAAACGGGTGGCCACCAATTTGTTCCAAGCAGATGAAACGCGACACGCATCTGTTTCGCTTCCTCGCCCTCATAGTATTCGAATTCAAAGGGCTCGGTGATCGCTCGGTCGGACCGCTCAATGTGACGAAGGACAGTGCCCCTCTCAAAAAAGGTGATCGTACTCACATCATACGTGCCGAACCCACCGACGCGGAAGATGACCTCGACCATCGATTCTTGATTCCGACCGACTGCCTGTAGGACGCGCTTTTGAAGCGGATGTTCGACGAAAGAGGGAGGGATATGATAAAGGGCGCGAAACGTTTTGTCTTTCATGAAACTTCAACCTTTCTCGGACATAAGATGCCCCGAGTATAGCGGAATCTTCCTATCGAGGTAGATAAAATAAAATGCAAGGTACGAAAAAAGCACCTCCTAAGAGATGCTTCAAGGTTAATACACTTCGTACGTCTTTCCGGTCTGCGCGCCTTCGACACTCTTCACATAGGTGAGGGCGACCCGTTCACCTGGTACCGCCGCGTAACCACAGAAATACGGTCCGTACGCATCGAGTGCTTCGACGAGGATGTTCAGCAATCAAGTTGCCTTCGGTGGGACAGCCGTGCCTTGATGGAACCGCATCTTCCAACGTCCGTCCACGAATACCCATATCGAGCTGCGGCGTGTTTCGCGATTCAATACCGGTTGAACGAGATGATACGTCACGAAGACGTGTCCTTCCGTCAACGGATGCAGCGTGAATTCGGATAACACCGCCTCGATCGGGTCGAGCTGGAGTGTCGTCTGATCCCAATCTTGATACAACAACCGTCCCGAGCTACCGATTTCAAAGAAGTCGTCGGTCAACAGTTCACGCAAACGCTCCGTCGACTGCCTGACTTCCGTCGTCAATAACGCTTCTTCTAGTGTTTGAAGATGATTTGCCAACTCGTTCATGTCACGACTTCCTCTCTTCGTTGATTCATCACGATGACGCCGAGAACGATCAACAAGAGACCGATTCCGTTCAACGCCGAAAGAACTTCCCCGTAAACAAACACTCCGATGAGTCCTGTCGCCACGGTCCCGAGTCCAGCCCAGATGCTATAGGCGATACTGAGGGGGATTGTCTTCAACACGATGCCCATGAGGGTGAACGAGGCGGCGAAACTGACCAAGAGAATGACACTCGGCACGAGATTCGTGAATCCGTCCGACAGCTTCAACATCGACGTCCCGAGTACCTCAAATCCGATAGAAAAGAAGAGTAAAAGATAGGCTTTCATTCCGATTCACCTCACACTTTCATCAAGACGAGCCCGATGATGACGAGCCCGATCCCTGCAATTTTTTGACGACTGATTGGTTCCCGGAAGACGACGAATCCGATCACCGCCGTGAGTGCCGTCCCGACCCCGCTCCAAAACGCATACGCGAAGCTGAGTGGAATGGTAAAGAGGGCGAGCGATAAGAGATAAAACGCCGTCCCATATCCGAAGGCGACGCCGAGAATCGGGAGTCGACTCGTCGAGGTGGCGTTCACTTTCAACATGCTCGACCCGAACAGTTCCGAGGCAATGGCCCCAATCAAATAGATGAATCCCATATTACAATCCTCCTAGAATCAACTCGTCACATGCTTCCCGAATGAGTGTCGCCGCACGGTCCTTGAACGACTCGCTATATCCATACAAGACAGCGAACCAAAAGCCGTCGCAGAGGAGACGAAGTTTCAAAATCGCATCCTGGTCCGGTCCGTCGGCAGCGAATCGCTCGTCCCAACCGGTCGACACGTCACTCCAAATCGACTCGCTCGTCGCATCTTCTTGTGAGGAGATGAAGACGGCGACGAGGTCCCTATCTCCGTGATCGACATCATCTAATGTCGCCAGCGCATAGGCACGGGTAAACGAATATGGACCGTCCGATAGATGATCACTGATTCGTTTCTCGAACGTCTCGATGGCGAGCTCGTTCATCTGGCGCAATAAGTTGGCCTTATTGTCGAAATGATAGAGGACCCCGGCTTTCGTGATTCCTGCTTTCGTCGCCAACCGTTCGAGCGACAACTGACTAATTCCGTCTTCTCGAATCATCTGGGCGGCAGTCTGTAGCAACAATTGTTTTTTACTCATCCCATCACACCTCTCATAACTTTACTGACCGTTCAGTAAAGTAAGTCTATCAAAATTTACGAGGGGTTGTCGAGATAGAACGTTGATGGAATAATCAGGGAAAAGGGGGGCGTGACATGGGTTCACATTTGATGCATCTCGTCATCGCGAACGAGATGTTACCAGCGTTGTCGGAGGTGGATGAGGTCGCATTTTTGCTCGGAAGTCTCGCACCGGACGCAACTACTGAAAAAGAGGCATCCCATTACTACGCAGGACGGCATGATGATTTATCTCGTCGCTTGGATCTGTCCCAATATTGGATTGACAGCAAGGAGGAAGACTTCTCGTATCGACTCGGCTATTACGCGCATCTCGTCGCGGATGAGATCTGGTTGCAGGGGTTCTATAAAGGGTGGTTGAAAGAGCTCATCACTCAGGACCCGTCAAAACAGGCGGCCTATTATGCGGACTTTGATGCGTACAATGCTCGGCTGTCGGAACGCCTCGGGACGTTCGATTTTGAACGCTTGAAAGGAAATCCAGAGCTCGTTGAACTGGTCGAAAAAGTCGAGCGGGACGCGGCGATGACGGAGGAGGGGACATACACGATGTTCCTCCCGCATCAATTGGATGGTTACGTTGATACGTGTGTTCGTCGCTGCCTGGAGATGGTCAAACGGAAGCGGGCGATGCTCGTATGAACAAGCGATACGCACCACTCTACGCAACGCTCGGACTATTTATCGTGACGGTGATCACCTTCTTCACCTTGAACGGTCGGGTATTCCCGAATCTCGAATTGATGACGGTCATTTGGGTTTATCTCGCGATTGACATCGCCTTGTTCGCCACGTTGATTTGGGGACTGTTCACGAAGGATCGAATCATAAAAATCTACACGCTGCTTGCGACAATCGGGTTGATGATTCCATTGTCAATTTGGATTTTCTTGTTGCTTTTAGCGAACGGGATCTCGGAGGCGTGAGTCAGATGGATGAACCCAAGAACATTCCGTTTCTAATGCGTCGCGTACCATTTTTCATATTAGCAGCCCTCGTGGCTCCGGTAGCGCTCGTCCTTCTAGTCATATATTGGCGAGATTTGGACGATGATTTACGATTTGGACATCTCATTTTTTCGGTCATCTTATCCTTATTTTTCGTGGTAGACCTTCTACCGAGAGGGATGACACAAACCGTATTATTGGCGTTCACAATCACATGTGTATGGTTCATCACCTATATTGTGTTTCGAGGTAAAAAGAGGGCACGGCACAATAATGATTGAACTCAACCGAGAAAGTGGAGGTCCACTTTCTTTTTTTGTGCGTGCATCTATAGAAAGAAAAATTTTCCTATCCGAATCTTGTCAAATTGGCATTGCGTATCCTTTTTTTGTTTGTTATGCTACTTGATGAAAACGACAATGATAATCATTATCACTGATAACGAGAATACGATACTAGACATACATAACCAATGTGGCTCGTTTTTTGGTGCGAGGATCATTGAAATTGACATACAGAGGAGATGGATGAAGTGGGGAAATTCAAGATTTCACTTATGTTGACGTTGCTCGTCTTCGTACTCGCCGCATGTGGCGGAACGAGTGAGACGAAGAAAGAAGAAAACGTCGACGGCGCAACAAAGACAGAGACGGTCGAAATTACAGACGCACATGGCACAATAGAGGTACCGGTCAACCCGGAGAAGGTCGTCGCCCTGGATAACCGGACGTTTGAAACATTGGCAGCATGGGATATCGACTTGGTGGCGGCACCGATCGGACTCCTTCCAGCAGAGTCGCCATATGCATCAGACAAAGACATCGCGGACGTCGGCATGCACTTCGAGCCGAACTTAGAGGCGATTGCGGGAGTTGACCCGGACGTCGTCATCGTCGGTCAACGTTTCGCGGATTACTACGAGGACATCAAAAAGTTGGTACCGGAAGCAGCGGTCATCGATTTGAACATCGAGATCCCAGAAGATTCAGGCACACCGGGTGAGATTTTAGTCAAAGGATTGACAGACACGACGCTTACACTCGGGAAAATCTTTGACAAAAACACAGAAGCCGAAGCCATCGTCGCGGACCTCGACAAATCAATCGAAGACGCGAAAGCGGCATACAACGGAAAAGATACAATCATGTCGGTCATCGTATCGGGTGGAGACATTGGGTTCTCAGCACCGGTAACGGGACGCGTGTTCGGACCGATGTACGACATCTTCGGATGGGTCCCAGCCCTTGAAGTCGAGAAGAAGACAGGTGACCACGAAGGCGACGAAGTATCCGTCGAAGCCATCGCAGAAAGCAACCCAGACTGGTTGTTCGTTCTCGACCGTGACGCACCACTCGGTGACGCAGAAGGCGCAGTACCAGCAGAAGACGTGATCGACAACGCACCGGCGCTTCAAAAGACGACGGCTGTGTCGAAAGAGCAAATCGTCTATGCCCCGAAAGACACGTACTTGAACGAATCGATTCAAACTTACTCGGAATTCTTTAACAGTGTCACGGAAGCGCTTGCGAAGTAAGGTTCCGTCATGCAAAAACCATTGACAGCCAGGGTTGAGACGATGTCTCAGCCCTCCTTTTCTAGATTGTGGACGAAGTCGTTCGTGTTCACCGTGATCATCGTCCTCGGTTTGGCGGTGCTGTCGCTCTTTACCGGGGTGTACGATCTGTCACAGACAGACGGCTTCGATATGTTTTGGATCACCCGTGTCCCACGGACGGTCGCCCTCATGCTGACGGGTGCGGCGATGGCGATGGCGGGGCTCGTCATGCAGCTCATCACGCAAAACCGGCTCGTCGAACCGACGACGACGGGGACGCTCGAATGGGCGGGACTCGGTCTGCTCACCGTTTATTTACTCGTACCGGCACCGAGCCTCATGATGCGAATGACCGGGGCGATCGTCTTCTCGTTCATCGGGACGATGGTCTTCTTCTGGTTTTTACGTTCGGTCAAACTTCGTTCATCGCTCATCGTGCCGATCATCGGGCTCATGTTAGGGGCGGTCATCTCCGCCATCTCGACGTTCCTCGGTCTGTTCTTCCGGGCAAGTCAGGCAATCGAGGGCTGGTTCGTCGGTTCGTTCGCCTCGGTGCAAATCGGGCGCTACGAATATCTATGGGTCATCATCGTCGTGACGGTGCTCATCTTCTTACTGGCGAATCGCTTGACGCTCGCCGGGCTCGGGGAAGACATCGCGACGAGTCTCGGCGTGAACTATAACCAGCTCATGATGATGGCGACGGGGCTCATCGCCTTATCGGTCGGTGTCGTGGCGACGGTCATCGGGAATTTACCGTTCCTTGGACTCATCGTCCCGAACCTCGTCTCGATGTTCCGCGGGGATGATTTGCGCAGCAACCTGCCATGGGTCTGTCTTGTCGGGATGGGGGCGATTCTCGTCAGTGACTTGATTTCACGGACGATCATCATGCCGTTCGAGCTCCCGGTCTCGCTTATTCTCGGCACGGTCGGGGCAATCGTCTTCATCATGATCTTGATGCGACAACGGAAGAAGGGAGGGGTTCGATGAGTACGGTCATGGAACGAGACGGTGTCGACGTATCAATCGGGGAATTGAGAGAAGAACGTCACGCCTCGGCATTTCAATCGAAACGGGCGAGCAGACGCTATTGGCTCTTCTTAAGTGCCTTCATTCTCGGCGGACTGTTGTGTGCGCTCGGGCTTCTCCTTTATAACAATCCGGTCCCGGTGGACTCTCCGTCATTCGTGCCGGTCGTGGAACGGCGAATCGTCGCCATCGTCACGATGTTGATTGCGGCACTCTGTCAAAGTCTTGCGACGGTCGCATTCCACTCCGTGACGAACAACCGCATCATCACGCCATCGCTCCTTGGATTCGACGCACTGTACTCGACGATTCAGACGAGCATGGTCTTCTTCTTCGGGGCCGGGGCGTTGATCGGCTTCTCGGGGACAAGCGCCTTCTTGACACAGGTCGGCCTCATGGTGACGATGAGTCTCCTCCTTTACGGCTGGCTCTTGTCAGGGAAATACGCCAACCTGCAGCTCATGCTGCTCATCGGGATCATCATTGGGACGGGTCTGAACTCGGTGTCGTCGTTCATGCGCCGCATGCTCGCCCCGTCCGAGTTCGATATCCTGCAGGCGCGACTGTTCGGTTCGGTGACGAATGCCGACGTGGCCTACTTTCCGATCGTCATCCCCATCGTCGTCATCGCCGGGACACTCTTGTTTCTGTTCTCGAATCGCTTGAATATCGTCGCACTCGGCAAGGACGTCGCGACGACGTTCGGGGTGAATCATCGGAGGAGCGTCATCTACACGCTCGTCCTGATTTCACTCCTCATGTCCGTCTCGACGGCGCTCATCGGACCGCTCACGTTCTTCGGATTCCTAGTCGCGACGCTCAGCTATCAGGTCGCCTCGACGTACGACCATAAGTACGTCTTTCCGATGGCGTTCGCCCTAGGGTTCTTCGTCCTGACGAGCGCATATTTCTTTATGTATCACATATTCCAGACGCCAAGTGTCGTCTCCGTCATCATCGAACTGTTCGGCGGACTCATCTTCTTGGCCGTCATTCTAAGGAAGAGGTCGCTATGATTCAAATCGAACAAGTCAAAAAATCGTATACAGACGACGTCCACATCGGACCGCTCACGCTCGACATCCCGAAAGCCGGGTTCACTTCACTCATTGGGCCGAACGGGGCGGGCAAATCGACGACGCTCATGATGATCGGACGGTTGCTCAACTTAGACGAGGGACAGATCCAAGTCGCCGGCATGGACGTGTCGAGCACGAAATCGAAAGACTTGGCGAAAATCATCACCATCCTGCGCCAAGAGAACCACTTCGTGACAAGGCTCACGGTCCGACAACTCGCCGGATTCGGTCGCTTCCCTTATTCGAAAGGGCGCCTCACGAAAGAGGACGAGGCCATCATCTCGAAATATATCGACTTCCTCGATTTGACCGCGCTCGAGAACCGCTATCTCGACGAGCTCTCAGGGGGACAACGGCAGCGTGCCTATGTGGCGATGGTGCTCTGTCAGGAGACGGAATACGTCCTCCTCGATGAACCGCTCAACAACTTGGACATCGCCCGTTCGGTACAGATGATGGAGTATTTGCGCCATGTCGCCGACGAGTTCGGACGGACGATCGTCACGGTGCTCCACGACATCAACTTCGCGGCGAAATATTCGGATCGCATCTGTGCGATGAAAGACGGACAAATCGCTGCGTTTGGAACGGTCGATGAGATCATGGACGCGAAGATTTTATCCGAAATTTTTGAGACGAAACTGGAAATCATCGAAGGGCCGTATGGGCCGATTGCGGTGTACTGAGTCATTAGAAATTGAATCGTTGTACAACGGTAACTTTAAACTGCAGTATTATCAATACTTCAGTTACATCAAACTAAGGAGGATTCACATGAAAATTGACTGGACACCAATCACCAAAGTCGTGGCCGAGGCACCGGATACATACACGTTCCATCTCGCCTTGCCACCTGAGTTCACGTGGCAGGAAGGGGCGCACACGCACCTCGCGCTCGAAGGGTTCAACGCCGGGGACAAGCCGGACCGAAGCCTCGTCCGCCATATGTCGATCTCGACATTGCCACACGAAGGGGCAATCGGCATCACGACCCGCATCAAATCCGAATGCTCGACGTTCAAATCGATTCTTCGCGACATGGTACCGGGGGACAAGGTCGCCTTGTTCAAGACACATTCGAACGTCCCGCTCGAACGGAGCGGGAAGAATGTCTACCTCTTATCGGCAGGTGTCGGACTCGCGACATTCCGTCCGGTCGTCCTCGAGTACTTGGCGAACGGGGAAGGTGTCCCGCACCTCCATTCGTTAAACGTCGATTCGTCGAAGGCGTATCTGTTCGGTGACGTCTTCGAATCGAACGAGCACTTCACGTCAGAGTTCGTCCCGAGTCGGAAAGACTACTACGAGCGCCTGGAGATGATGGCATCCGACAAGGACGCCTTGTTCTACATCGTTGGCAGTGACGAGCTGTTGCGTGAAACGATCCACGTGCTCCGGACGAACGGGGTGGCATGTAACAACATCAAGATCGACAAACATGATTTTCAGCGAGAAGACTTTTTAGGCTGATACTCAAATCGGGGACACGTGCCCCGGTTTTTTCGTGCACAGTTGGACAAAGCGCTCGAAGATGCCACGTCCGTCCGGTGTCCCGATCGACTCGGGGTGGAACTGGACACCGTACGTCGGATGCGTCGGGTGCTCGAGTGCCATGATGACACCGTCTGTCGTCTCGGCCGTGACCGTCAGTTCGGTCTCTTGTACGACGAGCGAGTGATAGCGCATGACGTCCATCGACAATCCTTCGAAAAGGACGCCTGGCACCGTATTGATCCGTGAGACTTTCCCATGCATCACCTCGTTCGCCCGACCGACAATCCCGCCGAACGCCTCGGCGATGACCTGGTGACCGAGACAGACCCCGAGAATCGGGATGTACCCGGACAGTTGTCGCACGACCGCGAGCGAGACACCGGCGTCTGGTGGACCGCCGGGACCGGGAGAAAGGATGATGCCACTCGGGTTCATGCGACGGATTTCTTCTATAGTATGTTCATCGTTCCGGATGACGCAGACGTCACTGAAGCGGGCGACGTCTTGATAGACGTTATATGTGAACGAATCGTAATTGTCGATGAGGAGAATCATGCGAACACCTCCAAAAGGGATTTGGCTTTATGCAGTGTTTCTTCATATTCCGATACCGGGTCGGAGTCATAGACGATGCCGGCGCCGGCTTGGACATGGGCCGTGTCACCTTGGACGACCATCGTCCGGATGGCGAGGGCGAAGTCGAATCCGCCCCGAACGTCGAGATAGCCGACCGCCCCGGCATAGACTTCCCGTTTCACCGTCTCGAGCTCATCGATCAACTGCATCGCCCGAATCTTTGGAGCTCCGGACACGGTACCGGCCGGAAGACAGGCACGGAGCGCATCGATTGGGGTCACATCGTCACGTAAATCTCCTTCGACTTCCGAGACGAGATGCATCACATTTTTGAACCGTTCGAGCTCAATGTGTTTCGGGATGGTGACCGTGCCGACTTTCGCGACCCGCCCGATATCGTTCCGTCCGAGGTCGAGGAGCATCCGATGCTCGGCGAGTTCCTTCTCGTCTTGAAGGAGTGACGCCGCGTGACGCATGTCTTCCTCGACGGTCTTCCCACGAGGGCGTGTCCCGGCGATCGGGTTCGTCGTCACTTTGCCGTTCTCGACCCGGACGAGACTTTCCGGTGAAGCACCGAGGACGATCGCTTCCCCGAGGTCGATGTAGAACAAGTACGGACTCGGATTTTGTTTCCGCAGCGTCCGGTAAAAGTGGAACGGGTCCCCGGTGAACGTCGCGTCGATTCGTTGCGACAAGACGAGTTGGAACACCTCACCCGCAAGGATCGCCTCTTTCGCCTGGAGCACACGGTCGATGAATTCGTCCTTCGGCGTCAAGATGCGCTCGCTCGTCCGGACGACCGGTTCGAGGGCGTGCGTCTCCGGAGTCTCGAGCTGTTCCTGGATGGACTCGAGTCGCATCGTCGCATCCGTCTCGCTCGTATCGATCAAGATGACCTGTTCTTCGAGGTGGTCGTATAAGACGACCGTCTCATAGCGTTGGAAGAGGGCGTCCGGCAAATCACGCGTCACGGTCGGCGTGTTTGGGATCGGTTCATATACCCGAAGCAAGTCATAACCGATATAGCCGACAGCACCGCCGATAAACGGGTACGGGGCAGTGAAGTCGTCACGGGTGAGGCGTTCTGATAGGGCATGGAGCGGGTCGTCCGCATAAATTGTTCCCGTTGCATCCGTCACGTCGTTCCCATCGACCCGGATCGTCTCGACCGGGTTCGCCGCGATGATGGAGTAGCGGCCGTGCTTGCCTTCCGCGCGACTTTCGAGCAATACCTTTCGTTCACCTTGCAGTCGGTGGAAGATTGCCACCGGTGTGAGTTCGTCACCATTGATCGTCCGTTGTTGCATTGAAAAAACCTCCTTATAATGGATAGTAGAAAGGGGATATGCCGATGTCAGTCTTACGACCTGACCAATTTTCAGGTGAAGCGTTGATCGAGCACATCGAACTCGAGGACACGCTGTCACCTTACGTTGACATCAAATCCGATGAACTGAATCTTGAATATTTTGAGGCTGTCGTCCGTCGAGCCCAGCAATTGTTTGATGCGTTGTTCGAAGAGGGCGACCTCATCCGGATTGTTTGGCATGTATATGGACAGCCTGTCAAACCGACCCGTTTGTTCCGTTACATCCGGGACAAATCGGTCCGCTTCAAGACGACCGCCAAATTGTGCATGTTCGATGACGAACCGTTATGGATGTTCACCGTGCCGGTAGCAGACAAGTCCGAAATCCGTGTACGACCACTCCTCGAGGCGATTTGTTATCAAGATTTTTATACGAAATCGAAACCGCGTTTGAACGGAAAATACACGACGTATCCGTTCGTTCAGTTCATCCACGAACGAGAGGGGCACGTCTTGTTCGTATACGATGACCGCGGTGCGTACATCCGTGGTACGTCACCAGCCCACCTCCAATCGCTCAAACAAAAAATCTCCCCGTCCCACATGCCCAATCGGACATGAAGGACGAGGAGATTCCCCGTGTTGCCACCTTCGTTGAAAGACGTCTTGTCTTCCCACTCATCGCGAACCATCATTCGCTGTCCCCGATAACGGGAGGACCCGTCAGAGCCTACATGTCGGTCTGAACGCTCAAAAGCCCATTCACGCAAGGCACGACACCGGTTCGCATCGACCACCGGCTTTCTGGAGACGTCCCTTCGCGCTACTCTTCTTTCTCATCGCGAGTTCGTATGAATGTTATGGTTACTTTAACGGGATAATGATGCGTTGTCAAGCATCATTTGATGGAAGCGTGTTCTACCTGACGTTTTCCGATGAACGTGAACGTGATCCCCAATGCCAGGAGGGGGAGGAGCCACCACTTCGTAAAGAAGAAGAGGGTGCCCCGATACATGAACCACTCCATGCCCAAGTAGGCAATCAGTGTGACCAAGGGAGCGATAGACAAGCGCTTCAAGTGCAATGCGATGGCGACCCCTAGTCCGATCGTAAACGTTGGAACGATCACGAGTTGCCAAAGATATGGGTCAATATAGTGAAACATGGAGAGTCCTCCTTATAAAGATGAATCACGACACATCAGGCAGATTTTTTTGTTTTCAACAATCCGACGAAGATGAACGAGAACAAGAGCGAAATCAGCGGGAAGATGACATTCCACGAACTGAGATGGCTGACATCAAACGGACTGTGGTCATAATAGACGGCAAAGTACGTCAATTCGATGATGGCGTTCAACAAGAACGTCACCACGGGGCCAATCCAGATCCGTTTCATGATCATGGCGACCACGACACCGCTGCCGATGGTGAGGACCGGGACGATGACGAGCTGCCATAAGAACGGGTCGATATAGACAAACATGGAGCATCCCCCTTATAACGATTTGTACCCTAGGAAATATGGGCGCCACATCGGGTCGTGGATCGAGTTGATTTGAAGCATCTCGCCCCCGGCATGGATGAAGAACTCGTCATCGAGCATGATGCCGATGTGCGATGGACCGGATTTATACGTGCCGGCGAAGAAGACGATGTCCCCGCGACGACCACTCGTGATCCCTGTCCGTTTGTTCTTGAAGTGTCCGCTATACCAATAGCCCGACACGTTCGTGCGACCGCCGATCTTCCCGGCCTGGTTCGCCGCATAATGGATGAGACCGGAACAGTCGAACCCACCGTTCAGCGGTGACTGCGAGCCCCATGTGTACGGTGTCCCGAGATGTTTCACGGCGGCGTTGATCAGACGCTCTTTTTGGGAATTATCCCGTTTCTTCAACAAGGCATCCTGCTTGATGCGGATGTCTTTCGTCTTGACGTAAACGGGGCGCCAGTCGTACTGGATGAGATACGAGTCGCCACTCTTCCCGCGTGGGTAGATGCGACGACCGGCATCGAGATAGCCGATCGGACGGGTGTCGTTCGGGTTGGCGTAGAATGGTGTCTTCTTCGTCGTCCCGTAATGGGCGGCCGTATAGATGCTCGCCGGCTGAATCGCTTTCGGTTTCGTCTCGGCGATATACGGGTTCAGCACGTACACGCGTTTCCCGGACGGAAGACGGACGTGCCAGAAGTCGGCATCGATCGAGCGGAGCCCGACGAGTTTCGTCCCGCGTGGCAACGTGCCGGCCGGACGACCGTACGCGACGTCAGCCGAGAAGTAAGGTGTCCCGTTGAACTGCGTATAGAAGACCGTGCCTGCCTTCGGCTTTGCGGTCGGTTTCGAGACGGCGAGGTAACCCGTCGCGACATAGCGATACGTCCCGTTCAGACGGATACGCGTGTAGTACCCACTCGTCCCGAACGTTTCGACGACTTGTCCACGTTTCAAGGAACCGACTTGTTTCACGACAGACGTCGAGGCATACACTTCAACCTCGTTATAACGAGAGTACCGCATGCCCGTCGATTCGAAGCGAGGCGGTTTTTTCGTGCTCGTCACGCTCGTCGGGATGAAGTAATAGTTCCCTTGTGTGAAGATGCGGGTATAGTTGCCCTTTGTCCCGTAAATGGTGACGAGTTGTCCGCGCTTCAGGCTGAGGGACGTCTTCGACGACAGGACCGTCCGGGCATAAATCGGCGTGTTCTTCGTGATATACCGTTGCCCCGTCTTCAGCGGTGTCGGTTTTGTCGTGCCGAGCGATTTCGTCTCGACGAACAGGAACTGGCCGCGCGTATAGATGCGTGTGAAGTCACCGTCCGTCCCGTAAATGGTGACGAGCTGACTTCGTTTCAGCGACCCGACGACTTGTTTCTTGTCCGTGTCCTGATAGATGTTGATCGCGGCGAGCGCATAGCGGCTGCCTGTCTTCGTGTAGCGTGGCATCTTGTCTGCGAGCACGTCGCGTTTCATATAGACGTAGGCGCCGTCCTTGAAGAGGCGAGCAGTGTCTCCGATGGTGCCATAGACGCTCGTCTGCTCACCGCGGACGAGGGAGCCGATGATCTTGCCGGACGCATCGGTGTAAGGAGAAGTCGTCAAGACGAACTGGGTGCCCGTCTTGATCGGACGAGTGCTCGTCGCATCTAAGGTGACATAGCCGAAGCCGTCCGCCGTCTCGATGCGAAGCATCGAACCGACGACAAAACCGTTGAGCGTCTGCCCGGCTTCGAGTTCGGCGATTGTGTCCCCGTCTGGAGCGGACAAGACGACCGCACCTGCTTTCGCGTAACGGGTCACGGCTTCCGGCATCTTCTCGCCAAGAGCGACACGGGCGACATACGTTCCGTCCGTCGTGAGAAGGCGTTCACCCTCGAGGTCGAAGACGTCGACGGTTGTCCCGATTGGGAGGGTTGCGACGGGGTTGCCGGAAGCGTCGAGCGCATTCGTCTCCGTATGGACGTAACGCGTGACGGCATATCGAACGTCGTCATTTCGAACGAATCCGTTCTGTGTATCGACCATGACGGACGTATGGGTCTCGGTCATGTCCTCTATGTCGACACGCTTCGGCTCATTCGTGACGAGCAGGATGCTGGATTCCTCCGGGTCGGCATAGAGCGTCGTGCCGGCAGGGAGCAGGGCGTCGGACCCGACCGCCTGTGCGGTGAGAGTCCAATAAAAAGTAAAGAGAACAAGCAAACTGAAGATTCGTTTCAAGCGTTCCACCTCGATTCATGAAATTTACATTTTTTAGTATATACATAGTGGAGGTGAAAAAGGTTGTTTATTTCGATAAAAGGGAAATGATTGAAGGAATCTGTGATCAGCATTCCACTCGTTCGTTTTCGACCATCTGTGCTATGATAAACGGGGAAAGGAAGGGACAACGATGGAGACACTCAACATGAAACAACTTTCTGACGACCGGTCGGCCCATCAGGTGGCCGGCGATCTCGACGCGATGCGGGCGCTCATGCACGACTCGTTCCGATATGTCGATTCGAGCGGGCGTCAGTTCGATAAAGAGACGTTCTTAGACCAGTTCGTCGACCCGACAGCGATTCAATGGATCGCACAGGACACGGTCACGTTCGATGAGACGGTACGCGGCGACCTCGCCGTCGTCCAACTTTTGTTAGAAGAAAAATTTATCCTCGGCACGAACGCCTACGAAGGTCGGTTCTGGATGCTTCATCTTTATGTGAAAGAAGATGGCGTCTGGTTATGGCAAGGCGGACAGGCGACGATGATCAACGAAGGCTAAGCGTTCAGGCACTCCAAACAGTGGGGTGTCTTTTTTAATAAAAGAAGGAAATGTGAATTTGAAAAATATATGACTATTTTAGAAAATTTATGTACCCTTTTGAAAAAGGACAGATTATAATAAATTTGTAAACGATTGTCATTATTCTTGAGGGGGACCCCACTTATTATGAAGCAACCGAAATATGCAGCACTTTTCTTAGCGACCACACTCGCATTCGGAGGTATCGCGCCTTCGACAATCGTCAACGCAGAGACGTCGGAAGACGTGACTGCTCCTGATGCACCTGTATTATCGGCACCACTCCACACATCGACATCACTCACGATCACAGGTGAAGTGGCTGCGAAAGCGGAGATCTTGATCAACGGCAAGACGTACGTCCGTACGATCCTCGAAGGTGGTGAGGCCGTCTTCAAGATGTCACCACAGTCGGTCGGTAAAGTCATCGACGTCCGTCTCGTCGACGCGAGCGGCAACATCAGTGAGACGACACGCGCCATCGTCGCAGAAGACCCAGAAGCACGTCCGGACGCACCGGTCATCAAACCGTTGACGGAGACGTCACGTGAAGTGCGCGTCGTCGGGGAGCCGGGACAATATGTCGAGCTCTCGATCGGTAGCAGCACGTATAAAGGGAAGTTCGATGCGAACGGTCTCTACCGTCGTGGCATCGCGCCGCAACCGGCCTACTCATGGCTCTCAGCGAAGACGATCACGACGAAAGGCGCGACGAGCGACGTCTCGAAACGTAGCGTCTACAAAGACCGCATCGCACCAAAAACGGCGACATTGACTCAATCGGTGACGGCGGCATCCTATGGCGTCTTCGGAAAAGCCGAGCCATATGCGACGGCCATCGTCAAGATCGGCACGAAGTCATACACGGCACCGGTCATGTCGACTGGGAAGTTCATCGTGAAGATTCCACGTCAAGCGATGGGGCAGAAGATGTCACTCGTCATCCGTGATGGTGCAGGAAATGTCAGCCAACCAAAGGCGATCACGGTACAGCACGCGCTCTACAACAACTTCCACCGTGTCTACTTTGAAGGGATGAAGGTGACGGTTCATAAAGAAGTCTTCTACGCAGATGCGACGACAAAATATGCGGACACGTTCGTGCCACTCTTCTTCGGACATCCGTCGAAGTCAGGCCTCGGGTTCCTTCTCAGCAGCTACACAGAGGACGGGTCGGTCGCTGGATTTGAAAAGTTGACGCTCCGTGTCGGTCGCGCGACGTATTCGCAAAACATCGACGAGTACGATGTCTACTATGACGAGTTCGATGACGGCTCGGTCGAAGAGTCATACTTGTTCGAACCAGATGCGAAACTCATCAGCTTCGTCGACAAGTACGTCCGTCCGGAAAACCGGATCACGGTCATGGTCCAAGGAGTGGACTACGACCTCGAGTTCAACTTATCGGGTGCGGAGAAACGCGCATTCATCCAATCGCTTCAATACGCAGGATACTAATTTCTTAGGACCGGTGGAGACATCGGTCTTTTTGGTGAACGGAGTTGCAACATGAAAGATAAGCGAGATCTCATCTATTCGCTAAAAACCCTGCCGGTGACCCCGATCTCCTCAAGTCGATTCCTATGGTGGATGAAAGCATTTCTTCTATTATTACTCCTCGGTTGGTGCATGACGATGCTGAACGTCGTGAGTGAGAACTCGACGGAGCGTTATATGAAAAACGAGTACGGTGTCGAGGAAATCTATTTCATGGAGGAAGAGCGCTTCTATTATGTGATCGATCGCCAGTTCAAATTCGAGCGGTTCTCGAGCGCGACCGAAGACCACGGGTACTTCCGGATCGAGCAGATCGACTACACGGACCGATACGGCAATAAGGTCGACTTTCGCTTCATCAAAGTCGCCGGGATCTTCTTTGACCGGACCAATCATGAGGCCAATTACCGTGTGCTCGAGCGAAAGAAATCAAGTGAGCGACCATTCGACGAGTGAATCGACATCTTGTCGAAACATTTTTGTTACATTTTTGAAACATAAACCGATAAGTATCGTAGAACGATGTGGGGCGCATGCTCCAGAACAAACGAAAGAGGGGAAAACATGAAAGCACGATTCAAGCAGTTCGTGGCGATGGTGACGGTTCTCGTCCTCGTCCTTTCGTTCCTGCCGCCAGCACTCGCTGACAGCGGAAACGGGATGACCAATGCCACATTACTCACTCCGGGGGAAGCGGTCGAATTCACGACCGGCACGGACCCGGTCAACACGTATTGGTTCAAGATGGAACGAGAGACGTCCGCGATGACACATATGGAAGTCACGTTCGAATCTTCGAAGCTCGCGAACATCAGCGTCTACCCGAGCGCCGACATGGCGGCGAAGGATGAGACGTTCGACCGTTACCGCGCGAGCGCGACGAAGGAAGAGGAAGAACAGACGGCCAAGATCGACTTCCCGTTCGCATGGGAAGGTCCATATTACATCAAGGTCGAGTATATGCCGATGGATCTCGGAGAAGAAATTCCAGGCGAAGAGATTCCAGGTGATGTGCTCCCGGTCGACGGGGAAGAGCCGACAGATCCAGGCATGCCGGATCTCGCGTCAGACATCAAGCTCGTCGTCAACCCGGTCAAACTCCCGGTCAAATACGAACAGGTCGGCGGCGACATGTGTGCCGTCGAATCGATCGTCCAACCGGCACCGGAACGTGACTCGATGCTCAAGCTCATCCGTCGCGTCCAAAATGAAGTACTCGGCACGTCACAGGAAGGTCGCGACTTGTCGGCCCTTTACTACCGTGCCTCACCGTATATCGTCAAGGCGATCACGTTTGACGGCGAGAAGCGCAAAGCTGCCCTCACCGACTTGAAGACGCTCCGTCCGTTGTTGACGGCACTCGTCGACAAGAAGGCGTATACGCTCAAAACCCAGGACGCGGCGGCGATCAACCGTCTCCACGCCTTGGTCGACGCAAGCGTACCGGCTGCGCTACAAGGCGAAATCGGCGAGATCGCGACAGCGCTCGAGATGGACTCGCTCGCCGGGACTCCGGTGACGGACCTCTTCGGCAAGATCGGGATGACGATCCAAACGGACGGCAGTGACGCACCGCGTTACATCGTCAAATACAAATCGTCACCAAACACATCGATCGGCAAGATGAACGCGATGAGCGACGTGTCGGCCGAGCGCATCGCCATCGGGAAACCGTCTGATTACTTCGCGCTCGTCGATGTGGAAGAAGCGTCGACGAAGATGCAGGCACAGGCGAAGTCGACGCTCGAGTCGGACCGTAACGTCGAGTATATCGAGCCGGTCCAGACGTATCAGTCGTTCGCGACCGACGTCAGCCTCGACTACCAATGGGCGATCAACCAGAAGTCGGTCCTCGAGCCGTTCGCGAATGCAGGGATTGGCCTCGACAAATATGAGGCGTTGAACTTGCCGAAACGCTCGATCAAAGTGGCCGTCCTCGACACTGGGGTCGACCATCGTCTCCTTGACCTAAAAGGCAAGGTCGATGTCGCAAACGCGAAGAACTTCGTCGACCCGAACGGGGAAGGTGACGCGATTGATGACCACGGTCACGGGACACACGTCGCCGGCGTCATCGGCGCGACACGTGACAACGGCGTCTCGATGCGCGGGATCGTCCCGAACGTCTCGATTCTGCCGGTGAAAGTGCTCGATGCGGGCGGTTCTGGGGACACGGACCAAATCGCACTCGGGATCAAGTATGCGGTCGACGCAGGGGCGAAAGTCATCAACATGAGCCTCGGCGGCAACGAGAGCCGTACGCTCGGTTACATGTTGAAGTATGCATATGACCGTGGTGTCGTCATCGTGGCGGCGACAGGGAACGATGCGCAGTCACGCGTGTCGTATCCGGCATCATCGAAATATACGATCTCGGTCGGCGCGACGAACGCCTTCGGGATCGTCTCGGATTACTCGAACTACGGCATCGGCGTCGACGTCGTCGCACCGGGCTCGAAAGTGGCGAGTCTCGTACCGGACGGGAATGTCGTCTATATGGACGGGACGAGCATGGCGACACCACACGTCGCTGCAGCCGTCGCGCTCATCAAGTCGTATCACCCAGATCTTTCGGTCGAAGACGTACGGACGCTCTTGCAACGGACGGCGGACCCGATCGCCTTCTCGGGTGGGGATGCACCGTACGACCCACGCATGAGTGACGGGTTCGAGTATGTGTTAGAAGAATTGGGCATGACGCTCCCGGCGTATTACAACCCGGTGAGCGGATTCGGGAAGGCGAACGTCTACCGCGCCGAATCGATGCTCAAATTGAACGCCTCTGGCGCGAAAGCACAGGACAACTCGTCGACGTTCAAGGCGAAAGTCACGTCGGGGACGACGGTCCGCGTGTATAAAGGAGAGAAGTTGGTCGGACGAGGCACGTCGAAACAGACGATGGCGGCCTTCTCGATTCAACCGCAAAAAGCAGGAACGGTCCTTCGCGTCGTCTATACGAACGGGAAGTATGAGACGAGCGAACGTGTCGTCGTAAAATCCGGCACACGTCCAGGGCAACCGATGGTGAACACACTCCGTTCTGGCGCGAAGTCGGTCACGGGTCGCGGTGACGCCGGGATGCGTGTCGTCGTCCGCAACAGCAACTATCAAGTGTTGGGACGCGGAACGGTTCTCCCGAACGGCACGTTCTCTGTGAAGACACGTGCGCTCAAAAAAGGCGAGACGATCAACGTCCACATCGAGGACTTGAAAGGTCGCGCAGGCAAGATGAGCAAGACGACTGTACGATAAGAGAATTCGATAGAAGAGACGGGTATGCCGAGCGATCGGGATACCCGTTTTTTGATGGGACGGGGAGGAAGGCAAAACAAAAAGGGGGTTAGGCCCCCTTAAACGTTAATAGGCAATCTTGTGACCGGTTTGTGTGTACGAGATGTAAATGTTGTTGGCATTTGTGTAGTCGACATCTTTTTTGTCATATGCCTTGTATGAAGACCCCATCCAACCTTCATCTACATTAAAGAGTAGTGCCGCATGTGTAACTCCATCTCCAATAATGACGTTATCAATACCCGCTAAATCGTATATCAATGATTTTACTTGTTCAAGTGAATCACAGTCGTTTTTACCTCTAAACAACACGTCATAGGCAGATTTAAGGTTTTTATCCCCTACAACATCTGTAGATTTGTATTTAGAGTGAATGTGCCTTAAAAAAATATTTGTTCGATATATTTTTTCATAGGTTTTAAGTGACATAGCCCCGTTGAAGTAAGGTGTTAAAGCATCCTCCGCATCAAGAAGGAAAGAGTTATCTAAAGCCATATACTCAGGACTGTTAGGGTCGCTATTTCCTCTCTCACCATTAAGAACCCTGTACACATACTCGTCAAACCCAAACTCCGCCGAATCATACTTCGCATTGAACTCCGCCTTCACTCGTTTGTAGACCGCATCGTACTCTGCCTGCGTATCTACCCCGTATGTGTGACTTCCGTACACCGTCCGAGCAATTCGATTGTTTGAATACGGCGCACGGAGATAAGAAGTAGGCAACCATCCTGTCTTCCCACCGACTCGGACACGGGACCACTTGCCGTACTCCCCGGTCTTGACGACGCGACTCCAGGATCGGACCGTCGCGACCTGTTTCCCCTTCGTCGACCACGTCGCGTACAAATCCGTCGTTCGGTCCACGAGATATTCCGTCGAAATCAAGGACGGCATGAGCGTGGCTGACGGCACCCATCCCGTTCTTCCTTTATACGTGATCTTCGTCCAACTCCCGGACGTCGCGTTTTGATAGACGGTCGTACCGAACGTGAGCGGGAGGATGACCTTCGCCTTCTTCGATCGAGAGGCGTACACTTTCGAATACTCCGTTGTCACCCGTTCAGCCGTCACGGTCGTCGATGCTGATTTGGCTTGAACAGTTAGATTGGTTACGGGAACGAACTCGATCGGTGAGAGGACGAGGCATCCAATCAGTCCGAACGAGATGGATGCTTTCAGTAGTTGTCGCATAGTGGAATCTCCTTTAAGTCTTCATTGTTTTTAGTATAGGACAATCCTTTACCAGACATCCGTCACGTTTCAGACGAAAAGGGAATCGATTTTTCAGTTTCTCAAGACAGAATCGGTGAGTAAAGAATCGTGCCAAATCATCAATCCAGGATAGGCAAATAGTCCTCACGAGCATGAATACTCCGGACCAGTCACCGATTCGTGTATAGTTGGAATAACAGATGCTATTTTGGATATGTTTGGTTTTGTGAAAGAGGTCAATGATTTTATGAGTTGGAATATCGTTGGTGAAGATTGGTCTTGTAAATTCGATAATGTAAAATAAATGTTATAGGTAATTAATGGTATAAAAATGGTTTTCAACGAGTATTTTAGCTTAAATCCCATGAAATCAACAAAAATCGACTTGTTTCGACATTTCCAAAATAGGTAAATCTAAAAATGAATTAAACTAAAATCTCCAAAATTCAAAAACGTTACCATTTTTGCGAAAAAAAACGCTTGTGTCGCTTGGAAGGGTTATGTATATTATGGATGTAAGGTTTTCCAAGAACAGTCTTGGTAAATTGTTCAAGATGATTCTTGCAAAGACTTCTACCGGGGGAGAACGCCTGGTCTAAAGAAGAGTCGGTTACATAATCATTAGTACTTTATTCATTGTTATGGATACATGACTCCGAACGAGATCGGTTGGGCAAGGACGGTAGAAAAACCTATCTACCTAAGGGAGGATTTACATCAGATGGCTAAGAAGAAACAATTCGTTACTGCAGCGGCAGCGTTCGCAGTAGCAGCATCAGCAGTAGCGCCTGCAATCACGGCAGACGCAGCATCAACAACGGTCCGTCTTTCATCGGACTATGTACGCGTAGGAGACCTCGACGCGACACTTGACAAAGAGTACAAAGGCAGCGAGATCTACTGGTACAAATCTTCAGTAGACATGAACAAACTCGGTGTATTCCAAACTGCTAAAGGTTTTGTAAAAGGCCAAGGCATCCGTGTTGAGAAACGCGTTCGCGTATTGAACTACGCACAAGAAATCAAACCTGAATCTGAATTCGTATTCGAGCAAGGCGTTCCTGTTTCAGGAATCCGCGTTCAACCAGTTCTCTTCGCAGATGGTAACGAATACGCGAAACCAGTTTCAGTAGCTGGATTCAACACAGATAAAGTTGGGGAGTTCGAAGGAACACTCACTTACGCTAACCGTGCTTACGGCGTTGTTACGAAAACAGTTAAATACAAAGTAGTTGCTACTGAAGTTGAGATCTCTAACGTATCTTCTTCAGTTGATCAAGCTGCTGAAGTTCTCTCAGTTAACGCTGACGTGAAGAACCTCAAAGACGGTGAAAAAGTTGAACTCGTTGTGTACGCTAACCGCGACATGAACGCTCCACTTCCAGCTGTTCAAGCTGAAGTAAAAGACGGCAAACTTACAGTTAAATCTGCTAAGCTTCCTGCTGGTAACCACTCATTCATCCTCCGCTCAGGCGAAGTGAAGACTGACGCTGTCAACTTCACAGTTGAAGCACCAGAAGTTAAAGAAGTGAAGGCGATTAACGCTAAAGAAATCGTAATCAAATTTAACAAAGCTATCGACAAAGATGGAATCATCGAAGCTACTGGAGCGAACGCTGGTACTCTTGTTGATAACAAGTTGGTCATCAACTCACTTGATGGTTCAGCAGTTACAGCTAACTCTGCTATCGCGACTTTGAGCGCTGACAAAATGGAGCTTACGATTAAAGCTTCTGGTGCTGAGAAGTTCTCAGGACGTTACGACATCAAACTTGCAAAAGGTGATGTGAAAACTGCTGCTGGACAAGATATCGCTGCATATTCTGAAACAATCAAAGTAGAAGATACGGTTGCTCCGTCAATCGTTGGTACAGAGCAACTTACTGCTAGCACAGTGAAAGTTAAGTTCTCTGAGCCTATCGCTGATCTCGGTGCTGTTACGTTCAAAACGGCTTCAGGCGCTACGGTTTCAGGCACAGGAAATGGTGTAACTGGTGCTGCTGCATTCGTTGCAGGCTCTAAAGAAGTAGTCTTCACACTTGGTAGCGACGTTGCTGCTAACTCTGTAGTAACAGCTACTTTCGTTGGTGCTAAAGACTATGCTGGTCTTCTTCTCTCACCTAACCCTACATCGGTATCACTCACTAAAGGTGCTGCTGATGGTACGAAACCAACTGTTTCTGAAATCACTCCAGTTAGCCCGGTTAAATTTGCTGTTAAGTTCAGCGAGTTAGTATCAGGACTTGCTGCAGGTGACTTCACAATCACGGCTGAAACTGGAGCTGCTACAGTTTCAAGCATTGAGCAAGATGAGACTGACAAAACTAAGTACTACGTAACATTGAGTGGACCAATTCAAGGATTGACTACTATCGCTCTTGCAAACCAAGCTGTTACTGACATGACTGGTGAACAAAGTGAAGCGGTTAGCCGTATCGTCACATTCGCACAAGATACAGTTGCTCCAAAAGTTGACAGTGCTGTTGTTGTTCGCGGAACAGATAACAAAGAATACTTGGAAGTGACATTCTCAGAAGAGGTAACTAAAGAGTCAGGTCTAGTTAACTTGGCTGTTTCAGGATCGAAAACAGCAGACTTCGTTACTTCTACGTTGACTGGTTACAATGTTGCTGCTTCGAATCTTGTTCCTGTTTCAGGGTCAAAAACTAAATTCCGTATCGAACTCGCTCAGTTGTTAACTGGTGTTGATACTGAAAATGCTTCTTACAACCTTACTATCACTGGTAAAGATGCATCTGCTTCAAATATTGCTTTGGTAGAAGATGTTGTAAACTTAGATAGTTCAGCTTCATTCCAAGCGCAATTCACTCGCTCTAAAGATGGTACAGTTGCTTCGACTAACCAAGCAACGATCAATAAAGATGAAGATAACGATGGTACAGTGACAACTTCTGAGAATGGTATTGTAGTCAGTGGGAACAACACTGTTACAGTAATGTTTAATGGAGAGTTAGATGGCGCTTCTGCAGTTAACGTAAACAACTACAAGATTGATGGCGCGATTGTAGAGAAAGTTGTTCTCAATCCTGCTACAGGTACTGCACCTAACGTTAAACAAACTGTAACTCTCACATTGAAAGATGGTTCAAACTCTTACACTGGAGCACGCTATGTTACGGTTAGCGGTGTGAAAGCGAAAAATGGTCTCGCTATGGATGAGTACAAAACTACTGAATCATTCAATGAGAATGTTCGTCCTGTAATTACAAGTGCTAAACTTGTTGGACTCAACAAAGTAGTTGTTACTTTCTCTGAAGGACTTGCTGCAGATGTTGCTACTTCTACTAACGATTTTGAATTGCTCATCGGTGGACAAAAAGTTTCATCTAATGACTCGGTAACAACTCCAGTTGTTTCTGCTGATGCTAAATCATTAGAATTGACTCTCGAAGACGATGTTACTGCTGCTAACGTTCAAAGTGGATTGACTCTTAAAGTTCTTGACACTATTGATCTTGAGGACTTGGCTGGAAACATTGTTTCTGGAGGACAAGTAACAATCACTAAATAATAATTTTCTCACAGCGTCCCATCGTATGATGGGGCGTTGTTTTTATTTTCAAATATATATTATTCCTTTGATACACCCTGACCATCGCGGCTCAGGGTGCTTTTTTTATGTCCGAAGGAGGAGAAACGATGAAACCGAATCAACCTACAAAGCGTGTCGATATCGTCAGCGTCAAACTCGTCAAAGAGGGGAGTGTCCGCTATAAGGGACGGACCATCCACAGACCGGATGACGGCTATTCACTAATGAAAAAAATTGGATGGGCTCGATCGGGAGCATTTCCTCGTCGTCAGCCTCGACACGAAGAATCAGCCCGTCTCCGTCAACGTCTGCCATATCGGGAGTCTGAACGCGAGCCTCGTCCATCCGAGAGAGGTGTTGAAGGTCGCGATCTTATCGAACGCGGCCGCCGTGATGGTCGGGCATAACCATCCGAGTGGGAACACGGAACCGTCACGAGAGGATATCGAGGTGACGAAACGTCTGAAAGAGGCATGTGAGCTTATGGGCATCCATCTGCTCGACCATTTGATTAGACGTATCGCTCACTTTGAGATTGATTAGCTATGAGCTCACAGTAGAAAATAGATTCAACATTTGCCGAGAATCATGTTCGATATGATGAGCTTTTTGATAAACTGAAGAAGAGTTGAAAATATTGTAAATGGTATGGTGATGATATGGGATGGATCCAATCGATACAACGATTCTTTATGATACGACGTGTCTTACCGCAATTGAAACGTGACGTGAATGTTTTACAAATCGGCTTGGACAATTTGAAGGAGCAGATGGTAGCGTGGGAATCTTCTAAGTCACTCATTTCTCCAGAAGAAGTGATGCAGGAGAAAGGACGCTTTCATCATGTTTATGAACTGAGTGAGCGAGGATTCCTACTAGATGAAACGACACACACCAAACTGAAACATGAGGACGGTTCACTCCCATCTTCAGTCGTTTCATTGAATACGGCGTACGTTCGTGTATCAGGTGAGTTGTTGAATGTTTGGCGAGAACTCCATGAACGGGTCGAACGGATCAATCAACGACTCCGTACATATTATGAGCAAATGGCATCTTTTCAACAAGACGTCGAAGCGGCGCGACGCCACTATATCGGGGACTCATTACGGAAACGACTTCTCGGTGATTATCAAGACGTATACGACTTCTTCAAGGATGACTCTATTCCAGAAGCGACTTCGTTCATACAACTTTATCGAGGCCTTAATCGACAGGTGGAAAACTGGAATGAAACGTATGTGACCGAAGAGTTGAAGCGCACCCACTCCTTCTTTGACTCAATCGATGGGAAGTCGCTCGATGCCCAACAACGACGTGCGGTCATCGTTAATGAGGATGCCAACCTCGTCGTCGCCGGTGCTGGGTCGGGGAAGACATTGACGATCGCTGCCAAAGTGAAATATTTGGTTGAACGAAAACAAGTACAGCCTCATGAAATCTTGTTAATCTCGTTCACTAAAAAGTCAGCCGAAGAGATGAAGGAGCGAATCTGCGAACGGCTTCATATCCCCGTGGAGGTCAAGACGTTCCATGGGCTCGGGATGGGGATCATTGCTGAAGGTCGAAAGCAAAAGCCTCAAGTCGAGGACGAATTGAAAAAAGTTATCCGTGATTATTGTATGCATCAGTTCTATGAACATCCGCATCGTATGAAAGAACTGATCGACTTCTTCGGTTACTATTTCTACATTCCAAAAGGGATTGAAGAGTTTGAGACGGCCGGGGAATATCACGACTATAATAAGCATGTGGATTTAGAACCGCTACGCAGTAAAGTATGGAAATCCCTCACAGCTGCTGAGATGATTGCCACACAACAAAGACAGAAGATCACGATTCAAGAAGAGAAGGTCAAGAGTCTCGAAGAGGTCATGATTGCGAACTTCTTATTCTTGAACGGTATCGAATATGAATATGAGAAGAACTACCCTTATCAGACAGCGACTCGATATCATCGTCAGTATCAACCGGACTTTTATCTGCCAGAATACGATTTGTACTTAGAACACTTCGGAATCAACCGGAACAATCGCGCTCCTTGGCTCAGTCCAATCGAGGAACAGAAGTATCTCGACGGTATGGAATGGAAACGACAGCTGCATAGTGAACACGGGACGAAGCTGATGGAGACGTATTCATATTACCGGCAAGAAGGAAATTTGTTAGATCAACTACGATTGAAATTATTGAAGCAAGGTGTCGTCTTCCGGGAAGTGGACCCGAAAGTAGTATTCGACAAGTTATATCGTACGAAACAGAAGAATCATTTTAACGACTTCGTCGATTTTGTGTCGAGTTTTCTTCAATTGTTCAAATCGAATCATTATACGGAGTCTCAATTTGATATCTTCGCACAGAGTTTGAACAAGAAGGACTTGTTTCATTATCAACGAGCACTCCTCTTCTTCCGTCTCGTCAAACCGATGTACCGGATGTATGAGGATCATCTACGACGAACGAACAAAATCGATTTCAATGACATGATCAACGAAGCGACTTCGATTGTTTCGTCCGATGCTGTTCATTTGCCGTACAAATACATCATCATTGATGAGTATCAGGATATCTCCGTCAGTCGTTATCGTCTGATTGAAGCAATCCGCCAGAAGACGGGATCAACCGTCATGTGCGTGGGAGATGACTGGCAGTCTATCTATCGGTTTGCGGGGTCTGACTTGAGCCTGTTCACCGATTTTGAACATTATTTCGGGAAGAGTGCCTTATTAAAAATTGAGAACACGTATCGAAACTCGCAACAATTGATCGATATCGCTGGTCGATTCGTGATGAAGAACAAGCGTCAAATCCGAAAGAATCTCTCTTCCGGAAAACGACTGATCACACCTGTTCGCGTGATGGGGATCAAGGGGAAGAACGACTTTGAAATCGCCTTACGTAGAGCGCTTGATCAAATCGTTCAATCACATGGTCCGGAGTCGGATGTACTGCTCGTCGGACGGAACAACTTTGACATCAAGTCAATTGAGGGAAGCGCTTCGTTTCGAGTGAAGTATTTGAAAGATGAAGTGCAAGTGACCGACCGGACGCATCCGAATCTTCGAATCTCCTTTTTAACCGCTCATCGTTCAAAGGGGCTCGAAGCAGAGAACGTAATCTTAATCAATACGGCAAACAGTAAGAATGGTTTCCCGAATAAGATCATGGATGACCCGTTATTGTCATTCGTCCTTCAGAAACAAGAAGAGCTGGAGTTTGGGGAAGAGCGCCGTCTGTTCTATGTGGTGTTGACGCGGACGAAACATACGACGTATGTGCTGACACCGGATGACCGCATGTCGACGTTTGTCCAAGAGTTGATCAAGGAGCAACAAGTCCCGTATGAAATGGGAATCGAGGAGGGTAAAAGCATCCGGGATAATCCGAAATGCCCTCGCTGTCTGGATGGTCACTTGGTCATTCGCGAACAGGCAAATCGAAAGTCAACGTTTGTCGGTTGCAGTCACTACCCGGGCTGCGACTATACCGCTAATCATCCAAGCATCATTCATGATCCGATTGTCTGTCCCTCATGCAGAGGATATCTTGTGCTGCGGGACGGGAAGAATGGCAAGTTTTATGGCTGTTTGAACTTCCCGCTTTGTAAACATACGATGGAACGAGAAGATGTGGAGCAGATGAAGCAGGTTGGGAAGAGAGTGAAATGAAGGAATGGAATCGCCGAGGGCGGTTCTTTTCTTTTGGAGAAAATGAGGAGGCGGGCATGACGAATCTTGTCGAACGATTGCTGTTCGATTTTAAATTATTGATTGACTTAAAAAATGATAAGTGTCATCCGACAAAAGACCTAAGTTGATACTATAAAAATGATGGACATGATTCATACAAATTAACTAATACACGAAAGCGAGGTCGAGAGATTTGAAACGGTTCGTAACGCAGTTTTCTCTTCTTGCAATCCTATTCCTGTTACTCAGTACATGCTTACCTACAACGGCAGCTGCAGCAAGTTTGACGGTTTCTCCAAAAAGCGTGACGTTACAGGTTGGCCAATCCAAAACGGTACAGGCAAAAACGAGTGGTGTGAAAAAACCAGTATACGTATGGAAATCGTCGAACACAAAAGTAGCGACCGTGAAAAATGGAAAGATTACAGCGAAAGCGGTCGGAAAAGCGACGATCACGGTCACCGTCCAGAAGACGAAGTTGAAGTCGACCATTAGCGTGACGGTCAAACCGAAGAAATTAAATGCACAAGCAGCGTTCAAGGCAGTCAATCCATCGGTCGCGACGATTGAGATGTACGATGCTTCCAATCGACTCACTTCGACTGGGAGTGGATTCGTGACGAAGAAAGGGGAGGTCATCACCAATTTCCACGTCGTTTCGGGTGAATCGAACCGATATGCTCGTATTCGGTTCGCAAACGGGACTGAAGTCGAAACACTCAAATTGAAGCGCTTCGATGATGCATTGGATTTGGCGATTTTAGATGTCCCGTCCCTTCAGTCCATTCCGACATTATCAACAGCAAAAGCGGGAAGTACAGGATCAACCGTTTATGCCCTCGGGAGCCCGAAAGGTGTGGATAATACGATCACACAAGGGATTCTTAGTAATCGTGAAGTTTTCTTCAGTGGGCAACCTTATCTTCAATTTAACGCCAGTGTGACTCATGGCAATTCAGGTGGTCCTCTCATTAACGATTATGGACAGGTCATCGGCGTCGTCACATGGGGACTCCCAGATTCGCAAAATATGAACTATGCGGTTCCGATTCAAGAACTGGATACGCTGAAGTACGGGCGCGAAACGATTGCGAATGTGCAAATGCCGACTGAACCAGAATATGAATTACCTGTCGTATCCGGCAAAGGGGATACACGAGAACAGGAATTGAATGATGCGTTTGCGGATGCGGATGTGATTTCATATGCTTCTGGAGATTTAATTGGTTCTGTTTATGATTTAGAAGATGTTGATACGTTCGTCTTCCGGACCGATAAGCGAATGACGTTATCTGTGTTCGGGGGATGGATGAACAATCAGCAAGGCGAATACTGGGCGTTCGGTCTATTTGACGCGAATGGTGAGGAAATTCGTTACAGTGAAGAGTACTCGAATGAAGGGCGTTATTATGGAACGCTAGACCTCGTTATTCCTGCCGGCGAGTATTACTTGGTCTCGTTCCCATTATCAGGTTTAGCTGAATCGGAATATTGGAATCAACCGTATCGAATGAGTTATGAACTGAAGTAACACGATTGAATAGAAGTAGAGAGACTGGCCATCGTGTCAGTCTTTCTCTATGACGTCAGGGGGAAAAGCGATGAAGCGTATTGTATTCGTTTGTCTGTTATTGATTTGGGTTCAAGGGTCGATGTCGATCACGCCTATAACTGCTGCAACGACGACACATAATTTAGTTTTCGGAGAAGTACTAGAAGGAGAGCTCGTGAAAGGGGAAGCGAACCAGACCTTCGAGGTGACGTTACCTCAAAACGGGAAACTGACACTGGATTTGACGCTCGAGATGGCAAATACGTTAGTGACCCTAGTCGATGAAAACAATCGTTCCGTCGTGTATGAATGGGTTCGTGGAAGTCAGTATTCCCTGGCACTTTATCAAAAGACGCTTGATTTGAATCAAGGCACGTATCGACTTCAGTTCAGTTATGCTCTCGGTAAATACGCGATTCTTGCGAATTTTAATCCAGTGACGACGGATGACATAGAGCCGAACGATGGTACGCTCTTGGCACAGCCGTTGCCGCTTCAAAAAACGACAACTGGTCATTTGACGTTGCAAGATCGAAGCGATGTGTATCGGATCGAACTAAAACAAGCGGGACGGCTTCAATTGGAGTTGACGAGCTTTGTCTCGCAACAGGTCTACTTCGAATTAATAGATGAGATGAACACGTCGATTTATCAAAAATCAGTATCGGGATTGATGAACAATCCGGGGAAACAGAAGATGGTGTTCGACTTGGAACCCGGCATCTATTACCTGAACGTATACGATTTGACGTATCGGTCGAATACGGGTGTCTATGAGATTCTCAGTTCGTTCAAACCTGCGAAGAATCAAGAGCGAGAGCCGAACAATGGGTCGGTCGAAGCGGAAAGGTTCCCGTTCTATACATCACGTACCGGGCTGATTTCGTGGAACGATTCGATGGATGTGTACAAACTGTCGTTACCGAAAGAAAGTCGCGTCCGAGTGGAATTGTTGTCCTTCATCGATCGTGCCGCGAGCTTGACGGTGAAGAACCTTCGAGGCGATAAGGTATTGTCGACTTATCTATATAGCTTGTCCATTGAACCGGGGCGCTATGACGAATCGGTCGTTCTTCCGAAAGGAGATTACTTTGTCTACGTGCAAGGCGGTATAGGCACCTCGTACACCGGAACCTATCAGTTGAAGGTATCTTCTAGTCACTTGCTGCCGGCGTTGTCGGTCAATTGCGTTTCCGTCCGTTCGACGAAAGTGAGTGGCAAGACCGAGAAACGAGCGAGCGTCACGATGACGATTGGGAAGAAGTCGTATAAGCGAACGGCTGATGCGAAAGGAAATTACTCGTTCTCGATCAATAAGCAAAAAGTAGGGACGTCAATCAAGGTGACGAGTAAGAATAAATACGGGTCGACGGTGAAGACGGTTAAGGTGTCGAGGTAGAATAGGATGAAGTGAGGCTGAGTTTGATGATATGTCGGACTCGGTTTTTATATCGAAAGATCAATCTTATGTGCTGAGTGATATAGATGTGAATCAACCTGATATTTTTTTTGAATCGGTGGTGACTTACTTAAGGGATATAATAAATGTATTAAAAAGGAGGATGAACACATGAATGGTAATTGGGATTTATCGTATCGAGTTCATTCGGTGATTGATAACTCAAAAACATATCGCTATCAATTTTCATGTGAGTGGGGTGATGGAGGACGGTATGTCACATTCATCATGTTAAATCCGAGCATTGGCAATCAAGATCAACCCGATCCGACGCTTCGAAAGTGTATCAGTTATGCGAAGAAATGGGGATACGATGGCATCAAGGTTGCCAATCTATTTGCCTATATTTCGACAGATCCAAGACGATTGCGAGAAGTTGACGACCCAATCGGACCAGACAACGACCGACATATTTTAGAGATGATGAAGGACTCGGAACAAGTGATTGTGGCGTGGGGAACTAGTATTCCAAGACCTCATGGAATACAGCGAATTCAAGAAGTGCTTCATTTGTTAAGGGAGCAAGACAGTTATTGCTTAGAGAGAACAGTCGATGGAAAGTATCCGAAACACCCACTCTTTTTAAGAGGCGATTTAGTGCCAACCGTTTTCCAAAAGGCGATTGAAAAATAGTGACTCAGGCTATGTGTGTTTGTAATCCATACAAATGCACATAGCCTTTTGTATATTTAGTTGGAGACGCACGAAATAATAACCCACTAATTCATTTCCATAAAAAAGAAAAAACATTATCTTCAATTGTTAGATTTTGTATTAAAATGAAACAAGTAATGAAGGATGAGGAGTGAGAACATGGCGCGCAAAACGAGAAGTGACTGCACGGTCGGCACCTTTGAGAAGAAACACGGTCTGCCTCCAGGAACAATTCGAAACTCAGATGGAAGAGACACACGAAGCGATAAAAAAATCGGAACGATTCGCAAAGAATCTGAACGAAAATAATTGCATGATCGGATAAAGACGAACGGATTTGATGCGCGGTCTCTCACTGGTTTAGAGGACGCGCTTTTTGAAGTTATACATATGGAATCGAATTCGTGTTGTGGCATGAACAATACATTTTATGATTCAACAAAGGAGACGAAAAAATGGACCACTTGATTGATTTTAAACAAGAATTCACGATGCAGACGATGCTACATGAACTTCACGAGTTAATTGCAAAAGCGAATCGACTCAACCTCGACACAACAACGATTGAAGGGCTATACAAGGATTTAAACGTGTTAAACCTATTTTCTAACCGTCATATCGTCAGTGTTGCTGGCTTACAAAGTGCCGGCAAAACACTCGTTGTGAAACGAATGCTCGATTTACCGGACGACCTCTTGTTGTCAGAAGTCGGAGTTGGAGAAAAACGTCCTGTGCTTCTCTCATCTGACGCGAGCGCAACGACAATCACTTATCGATTGACCCGCGCAATCAAGACAGCGACGGGAAGTTTTGAATTGAAAGATGAATCGATCACAAAAGAACAACTCAATACCGGTATACAAAATCCAAGTAGCGATATGCTTTGGTTTGAAATCATTTTACCGAACAACCACGTGCTCGGTCATTTGACTCTTGCTTTATTACCGGGATTCGAACGGAGCGCTCGCTCGGATTCACAAAAATTCCTTGATATTTTCTTGAAATGCTCGACGGGGATGATTCTTGTCTTGAACCATGCTCGACTCGCCCAAATGGATCAAGAGATGTTATTGCAACAAGTTGCTTCGACGTATAAAGACAAAGCACCTGGGTTCGTCCTCACACATGCGAGCGAGTTGACAGAAGAGAAGAGAACGATGATTTCTCAAAACTTGTTCCAAAAGTTCAGTATGGCAGACGAGTCACAAATCATTTTAGCCGATACGGACATCGAAAATGTCCCACAAGAAATGGAACGATTGCTCAAGTCGAACAGTCAATTCACTCAAGATTCACTCCAACTCCATCACAAGAAACTCATGACGATTGGTGAAACGTTAGCGCGTGAACTCGTGAAACTGGAGCATGTATTGATTGCACAATCGGACCGAAAGAATGATCAACGTGAGTTGCGAATGATGCAACGATCGTTTGATGAGGCTCGAGATAAGTATATTAAAGAATTAGACGACACGTTAAAAGGACGTTTAGAAACCCATGTGCAACGTTGTATCGGTGAAGTCACGAAGAGTATTAAGCAAGAAAAGCATACGTTATGGGACAAGGCACGAGCTTCCTTCAAAAAAGATATGACGTTCAATGAACGACAAGAATTAATTGAGTCAATTCAAGCTGTCTACATGACTAAAAATCCGCAAGTATTGGACGTCATGATGATGGAGTCGATTGAAACGATGACACGGAAACGTCTTAGACTCTATAAGCCTCATATGTTTCAATCGAAACAGATTGAGCAGACGGCGTCGAAACCCGCTCTCAGTTTCATGGAACCGAAAGCGAATGAACTTGTTCCGAAGCAGCCTGAACTCGAGATTGCAGCGACGACCACAGACACGATGCAGGAAGCGTTTAGTGTAACGTTGACAGAGGTCGATCGTTATTTAGATCCGACTGTTCTTGATGTTTCACTCGGTGGTCAACACACCCAACAACTCCCGGTGATTGCTGGAACGATTGTACAACACCTTATCTTGACGAAAGGAAAAGAAGGTGATGTGAGTCTTGTCGCCGATGGGATTGAAGAATATGAGACACTCAAAGCCAAAATCGGTGACATGGAAGGGTTTCATCAAGAGTACTCGGGACTCGTGCTTGATGCCAATCGCATGGTGACGGGGACAGCCGTCTTCTTTGGTATCGATGCGCTTGACGGGAACTTCAACAGTTTTGGAGCCATTGTAGGAGCTCTTGAGGCGCTCGGAGTGGCAGCCGGAGTAGCAACAGGTGTTGCGGCAGTTGGGGTTAGTGGGGCGGTTGCGGCACTCGCCGTTAAACGAGGTTCGGAAAAGATTGAGAAATTCAAGTTCGAGCGTCATGACTATGCGAAACAAGTACTTCAAGCAACAGCTGATTATCAGCGGGAGTCCACACTCGCCCTCGTCAATAGTGTCATGGATGAAATGCGAGCCAAATTGATGCATGCGTACTACGCCCGTCGACAGGATGACGTAAATTTAGGTCTGTATGAAGAAGTAGAGGTACGCGTGAATCGATTGAAGAACGAGTGTGGCAAGCTCCGGGAAGAGGCGTTCCGCAATGCGGGAGCTATTTATTGAATTTGAAAAGAATCGGTACGAATGGGCGTTTGACGCCAAGCACGATTTCATGAGCCGATTTCAACTATATGATGCTGAAGGTGTGACACCGAATCAAGAGAAGGTCGTCCTATCGGTGTACGGCCCGACACAGGTCGGGAAAACGACACTCATCTTGAATTTACTCGGTGTGAAAGAAGAGGCGATTGACGAAATCTCGTCATTTTTGCGAGGGAAACGGGAAATTGGTCAATCTGCGACAGTGACTGTCACGAGTTACAGTGTGTCTGCGACAGAAGACTACGTGCTCACCTTGCCGAATCAAGAACCCGAAGTGATTCAGTCGACAGACATATTGGAAGAACGATTATCCGCACTTCGGATCGATGTCGAGGCGGGGCGAATCGATTCGCTCGCTCCTGTGCGGATTGCCTTGCCGAAGTCTTACTTTGAACAAGCAGACGTTGCCATCGAATTGCTTGACCTGCCAGGGATTGAGTCAGCGGAGGAACGTGAACTTCGTCACGTCGAACGTTGCGTCAATCATTGGATTCCTCGGTCGCATATCTGTCTCATCGTCAATGGGGCAGGTGACCTGACGTTCCTTCGAGATATCGGCATGACGCATTTGCAACATTGGTATGACTATCCGGATAACTTTTATGTCGTCTTGACTCGTGCGTATTCTCCAGAATCGGTCAAACGACGATTACGGGACAAATCCATTTCAAACGAGACAGACCTCCGCGCCTACTACCATCGTGAAATTGGTGACATCCTGGGTCGACCACCAGGAACAGTATATCCTGTCGAGATTGGTGCCAGTATGCATCGCCTTGAACCGGACGCGCGTGAGATAGCCCAGTCGATTTTGAATGAGTTACGAGCCCGGATTGAACAGACTGATTATCGGCACGTATCTTTTAGTTTTTTGACGGGATACTATGCAGAAGTGGTGCGTCAGAGTGATGAAGAGATTCGCCACATCACAGAAGATTTAGATGTAGCAGAACGCGAACTCGCAGGACTGAATAAGCGGATGGAAAAGCTAAAGGAAAAGATTGAAGACCAAGTTGGTGATTTTGGAAACCAAGCGATAGAGTTAGTTTCCAAAATAGATCATTTTAAAATGGTACACGAAGTGATTCATAATCGTGAATCAAAAGAAGTGTTGATTGATGTTGCATTGATACAAGCACAGCATACTAAATCGAGAACGGCGTTGAATGCTGCTTTTTCTCAAGCGATTTCGATGCTGGAAAAGTCATTGGATGAAGACGTAGAGATGATAAATCAATTGTTGAACACAATTTATTTTGAACTCGATTACGTCGATTCTACGCGGTTACAGGTAACACATCCGGGAGAAATTCAATTTTTTGCATGGGATGACTCGAAAGTAGATCGTTATTTCTCTCAAAAGAATTATGAGGCACAGATGGATTGGATGAAAAAATACCTCCTCGAGGAGACGATGAGACTAAGTAAGTTAGTTTACGACGAAGCGAAACACATCTACAAGCAATTACAGGATATATCCGAAACGTTTTCGAGTAATCGAGTGCGCTTGGATATTCGTTACACGCATGAGATGGATATGCTCAAGGTCGAATTGAATGAAGCTGAGCAAAGCGTGATTCAACTGCAAGAACGATTGACGAGTACGAAAGAACGTTGGGAAGAAGATTTGGTCCACGCACAACAATACCGAAGTTTCTTCATTGAGCACTTCGCGAAACGTCAGCAAGAGCTATTGCGACAAGCAACGTCTGACGATATTCAAGAACGTTACAGCGCTGGACTTTATTTATACACGCTCGGACGAGATGCCGAGGAGATTATACAAGCATTGGGGTGTCCGAATGGAAACGAAACAAGCCATGACAGCGGAAGACGCGCTTTATGAACAAGCGTTGTCGTCCCTACGACAATTAAATCAAGAGGTATTCTTAAACGACCTCGATACGAAGTTGAAACAAACCATCCTGATGATTCAACAAGAAGTGGATGACTTAAAAGCCAAACTTGAAGAGGATCAACTCTATCTATCTTCGAGCATTCAAAATTTGAAGCAGGTCGTTCATTCAGATAGCACGAGATCGGTTGAACGTGTCGAGGAGCTAGACGAACAGGTGCGGTCGTATTTCCGCGATTTCTATGGTCATTTCACGACAGAAATCGAGCAGATGAAAGATGCGTTGGCATCATCGGTTTCCTCGACTGAACAGCTGGTTGCGAGTCATATGAGCAATGCCGAGAGTCAGATGCAAGATTTACAAGTACAGCAAAAAACGACGATGGAATACGTCGATACACGATTTGAAAAGTTAGAACAGGTATACAACAACTGGCTACGTGCACTAAATGAAATGAAAGACGATTTTGCCAAACAGTCGACTGCTTTCCATGCTGCGAACGAGGCACAACGACTTCATTTTCAAACTGGGCAAGGAGAACTGTTGCGGCAAGTCGATGAACTGAATGCGACCATTCAAAAATTAGAACACCAACAAGATGAGTTACGTGAAGCCACGAAACAAGAGCTCCTCCAAGCCGTTGCCGACAGTAATGCGTCACGCATTGCGTGGGAACAAACGATTGCGGAAGAGATGAAAACGCGGGCTGAGAGTGATGTCGTGATGCGGCAACAATTACTTGATGACGTGAATGCCTCGACTGAAGCTATGATAATTCAGTTGAAAGAAGAGAATGAGGCACTCGCTAAGCAGAATGAAATCCGATTTAAGCAGAGTCGATGGATTTTAATTGGACTGGGCGTGTTAGGTGCATCTCAAATTGCCTTGCAGCTCATTTAAACAGCATGCAATCCACTACATGATCGATCATCGGACGGACTCAAACGAGTTCGTCTTTTGAATGTAGGCGAATTGTCACTTCCTGTCGAACGAAAGACCTAAAGAAGACATAATTAATTCCCCTTTTTTAGTAAAAAGAAACGGAATGTTTGTTACAATAAGGTTACACTAATGGTAGATAAAGGTATGGATTGAATTGTAACCCATCAAATGACTTACGATTTCCACGCTATTTAAATGTAGATGATCATACTCCCTACCTCATACGAAGGAGCTGTGTCCATTGAACGATGTTCTCTTTTACGTCTTATTGTTGCTGGCGCTTCCGACCCTCGGTTTTGTCTTGAATTCGATTGTCGTCTTGTCACGATTTGTGAAGCAACAAATCCGTCGCCGTTTCCCATTCACGGAGCAACTGTCATTCCGTTCGAAATAATATCATCTGTCTGTTCTTGACAGATTCCGCTAGATCCTCTCACCTCACGTACGACGAGGGGTTTTGCGCATTCATTTCGGCACATTCATTCCCATAAAATTTAAAAATCAGACATCGTCCACGCATCCCTTATGCTAAGGTTGAGGCGTAAGACTTCACTGATAATGGCAAAACTACGCGAAAGCTAGTGACGCAAAGCTACAGGGCCTGTAAAATGGCAGCCAGTTTCCAAAGGAGGTTCGTCTCGTGAAGAAATTCTTCGCAGGGATGTTGGTATTGTTGTTCGCACTGATTGTGGTGCGACCTGCCGCCGCAGATGCGGCGAGCGCGCGTGTCGATACACGGACGGG
Organism: Exiguobacterium sp. s163; assembly: GCF_018617135.1. GTDB lineage: Bacteria > Bacillota > Bacilli > Exiguobacteriales > Exiguobacteriaceae > Exiguobacterium > Exiguobacterium profundum. The sequence goes on along the minus strand of NZ_JACSJN010000001.1, from coordinate 795,669 downwards.
GAAAGTCGACGTGTACATTTCGAACCAGGACAAAGGGTCATTCAAGTTCGAGGTGCGACAAGGCAAGCAGGTCCGTACTTACGATGTCTATAAAGGGAAGAATCATTTCAACGTCAACTATGGGAACGGGGATTATACATTCACGCTTTACCAGTCATCGGACGGGGAACGCTATAAACGTGTCTACCGCCTTCAGAAAACGGTCCGCCTCGTCCATTCGACGGCGCCGTATCTCCACTCCACCCAAAATGTCTCCATCGATTCTGCGACGTCGCGTCTCGCCTCGTCGTTGTCACGTTCATCTTACTCCACTTCGACGCAAACGCTCGTGACGAGCCGTCACGTCAACCGACTCGTTGACTATGACGACAAGAAGATCATGAAGCTCTCATCGACTTATCTACCGAATAACGCCGACACGCTTCGGACGAAACGGGGGATCTGCTATGACTTCGCGTCCTTGAACGCCGCACTCCTTCGTGCCCAAGGCATCCCGACCCGTCTCGTGATGGGGACGGCGAAAGGGGTCGACGGGTATCATGCGTGGAACGAGGTGTTCGTGAACGGAAAGTGGCGCATCATCGATGTGACGCGTGACGTGACCGAGCGACGGACGACGACGTACCGTAGCGCCTCTGACTATCGTGCCACGCTCTATGATTGAACGACGACCAAGGTCCCTTCCAGAGAAGGCGGCCTTTTTTTGGTATGTTCTTTGAGGCGAATCTCCTTGTTCCACGTTTGTGATGTCTGCAAACAAAGACACAGGAGGAAACGCACATGAAACGATGGTTATCCATGGTCTTGACCATGTTGCTCGTCGTGCAGCCGTTCGCCGTCTCGCGAATGGCGTATGCGGAAGGGGACCCGGTCATCACGGACCCGCAGCCACCGGACAATCCGGTCATGACGATCACCGACAACATTTTGGACGCGTACACGATTCGGACGACCACGACGGAAAACGTCGAGGTGAGTACGGTCACGACCGATTCGATCGTCGAGATCAACTACGATTGGTCGATCCCGAACGGGCACAGCTACACGGACGGGTCGACGTTCACGTTCCAAATGCCGAGTGAGTTGAAGGTGTACGAGGCGTTCACGAACGCACCGCTGAACTTCAACGGTCAGTCGATGGGGACGTACTCGCTCGCCCTTGACGGGACAGCGACGATGACGTTCAACGACAACGTCTACAAGTACTCGAACATCCAAGGGACGATTCAAGCCCTGACACAAGTGAAAGAAACGACCGAGATCTCAGAAGAGCGGACGGTCACGATCACCCCGATCGAGAACCAGCTCTCGCACATGTTATCGGTCGGATTGAAAAATTCAGGGAAAGACATCACGAAAGCTGGTGTCGCCGACCGACCGTACAACCCAAGTTCCATCGAGTGGACGGTCGAGTTGAACAAAGGGCTGAAACAGATTGAGAATGCCCGCTGGACGGACGTGATCCCTGCAGGTCTGTCGTATCGCGCCGACAGTATGGAAGTGACCCGGCTCGTCATGGCGATGAACGGGAATGTCCTCCGTGAAGAACCGGTGACAGGTCTCACCGTCGATACGACGGATGGTCTCGCCATCGACTTCGGGACGATCCAAAGCGCGTATCGCCTCACGTTTATCACGGATATCATCGATGAAGAGGTGGCGACGTTCAACAACGTCACGAACCTCGAGGGGGCGTCCTTCGATAAAGCAACGGCCTCAGCGACGGTCGCTGCCGGGCGGGGGACGGAGCTCGAGAAACGGACGCCGAAGTATGATGATGTCACCCAGACGATTGAATGGGTGTCGGACATCAACTTCCGGCAACGGAATTTGAGTTCGCTCACGGTGAAGGACTTGTTCACCGAGACGCATGAACTAGATGGGCTCACGCTATTTGAAGTGACACTCGATGCCAACGGGAACATCGCGAATCGAGTTGAGGTTCCTGTGACACCATTGAAAATCACAGACACGGGGCTCGAAGGGTTCACCTTCGACCTTCCGAAGAACGGGACGGCGTATCAGTTGGAGTATACGACCCGTGCGAAAAATCGCGTCGTCTCCTCGGGCAGCGTGACGAACACGATCGAAGTAAACGGCTGGAAGAAGTCGGCGACCCGGTCAATCGGACAAGCCGTCTTGCGAAAGACGCACAAGACGCCCGACTATGCGGCGGAAACGATTGAATGGACGCTCGAGTTGAACCGGGACAAACGGGTGATGAACAATGTCAAAATCACGGACACGTTCCCGAACGAGGGCTTGACGCTCATCGAGGACTCGCTGACAATCGACGGGTTGACGAAAGGGACGGACTACACGGTCACGCCTGATGCGAACGGCTTCACCATTGACTTCAACGTACAATTGACCGACACACATAAGATCACGTATAAAACGGCGTTCGATTACCGCGAGCGTCTGGACGCGAACAAGACGAGCTTCGTCAACGCGGCGACCGTCGACTGGGTCGACGAATCATCGAACGGACGCACGGTGACGACGACGGATTCCGTCGAGCCGGCATCGAACACGCGCAACAACGGATTCAAAGGTGGCACGTATAACGCCGTCACGAAGGACATCACTTGGAAAATCGGGATCAACTACCACGAGTATGCGACGACGAACCTGACCGTCACCGACACGTGGGAAGGAACACAAGTACCGGACAAGGATTCCTTCACTGTCGCAAAGATGACACGAAATATCGGCGCGAACGCCTACTCGGTCGACGCGACACCGATTCCATCGTCCGCGTATAACGTCGTGTGGAGCGACACGGGCTTCGTCTTGACGTTCAACGAGCCGACGGATGACGCGTTCGTCATCACGTACGACACGAACATCGACGATACGAAAATCGCACCATCGTATAAAAACACGGCCGTCGTCACAGACGGGGCGACCGAGCTTGGCAACTTGCCGGCGACGGTGACGGTCCGTCATGGTGGCGAATACAACGAGAAGCGAGGCACCCAGCAAGGGAAGCTCATCGCCTGGACGATTGACATCAACTTCGGACAATCGTCGTTGCAAAACGTCAAACTCCGTGACGTCCCATCGAACAATCAGGACATCCTGCTTGATTCGTTGAGCGTCTATGAGACGACGGTCGCCGCAAACGGTACGGTCGCGAAGGCAGGGAAATTGTCGACGGATGCGTACACGGTCCGAGCGATCCAAGAGATGGGGGAGTTCGAACTTACGTTCAACAACCCGATCGATCGCCCATACATCTTAGAATATGACTCGTATATCCTGGCCGCGGTCGGGACGGACATCACGAACGACGTCTATCTGACGGCGGACGAGGTCTCTGAGAACACGACGACGAAACAATCGAAGGTCAGAGTCGCCCGCACGTCCGGAATGGGGACGGCGAGTGGAGAGCTCGGTGAATTGACGATCACGAAGACGGATGAGTTGAGTGAGAAGAACTTGAGTGGGGCCTCGTTCGACTTGATCGATACGGGTAGTGGTCGTACCGTCCGTCGTGGCACGACAGGAAACGATGGGACCTTGACGTTCGGTCGCCTCCTTTACGGGGACTATCGTCTAGTCGAGACGAAAGCACCGGACGGCTACTTGATATCGACGGCGTCTCGGAACATCACCATCGCGAAAGTGAAGGAAGCGACGACGGTCAAAAACAACACGATCCGTCAAGACGTCGAATTGACGAAGACGTCGACTTCCGGCAAGGTGCTCGAAGGAGCAGAGTTCACGTTATATGACGCTTCGGACAATATCGTTCGCCAAGGGCTCGTGACGGACAAGGACGGCAGGATCACCGTTACCGACCTCGAGCCGGGCATGTATGCCTTCGTCGAGACGAAGGCGCCGACGGGTCATCTCCTCGATGCGAAGAAGCATGGCTTCTCCATCGTGAAAGACCAACTGACGACAACAACAGTCGGTGTACAGAACCAGCCGTTCAAGTCGATCGAATTGACGAAAGTCGATTGGAAGACGGGCTTGGCACTCCCAGGTGCCGTCTTTGACTTGAAAGATATGAACGGGAACACGCTCCGCACGGGACTCTCGGCCGATGCATTCGGTGTCCTATTGATCGAGGACCTCGACCTCGGTACGTACCAACTCGTCGAGACGAAAGCGCCGGACGGGTACGTGTTGCCCGAGAAAGCGTACACGTTCACGGTGACGCTCGAGAGTGACGCTGTTCAAAAAGACAACGTCAAAAATGAGACGATGAAGCGCGTGAAGCTGACGAAAGTCGACAAAGACACGAACGTCGCCCTTCAAGGCGCCGTATTCACGTTATACAACAGCAAGAACGAAGTCGTCCGTGACAACGTGACGACGGGAGCGGATGGGACGGTCGTCGTCGACCGATTGGACATCGGCACGTACACGTTTGTCGAGAAGACCGCACCGACCGGCTACATCTTAGACAAGACGCCACATGCGTTCACGGTCAAGTACGGGCAAGACGTCGATGAACAGATCACCATCACGAACGAACAACAAAAGTCGGTCCGTCTTATCAAGACGGACGTGATCACCGGCTCACGTCTCGCCGATGCGACGTTCTCGCTCTATCAAAAAGGTGGAACGCTCGTCCAGGCAGGATTGAAGACGGATGCGAACGGGGAGATCCGGGTCGACCGATTGAACCCGGGTGATTATTACTTCCAAGAAACGAATGCACCGTCGGGTTACATGCTCGACATGACGGCACGTCCGTTCACGCTCGTACGCGGGACGAACGACGTCACAGAAGTCCGTGCCACAAACGACTCGTATAAAGCGGTACGGATGACGAAAGTCGACTCGGAAACAGGCAATCGTCTAGCGGGTGCGACGTTTAAACTCGTCAACACGTTCGGAACGACGATCCGTGAGGGGCTCGTGACGGACGCGAAGGGTGAGATTTATGTCAGCGGTCTCACACCGGGAAGCTATGCGTTCCTTGAAACGAAAGCACCGGACGGGTACTTGCTTGATTCGAAAGAACACACGTTCAGCGTGGCATCTCATCAAGCAGCACCGACGACACTGACCGTCACGAACGAACAGAAAAAGTCAGTCCGACTCACGAAGACGGATGTCACGACTGGCGATGTGCTTCCGGGCGCGACGTTTGACTTGATTGATGCGTCGGGTGACGTCGTCCGTGAAGGACTTGTCACAGATGCGTCTGGAGAGATCTTCGTTCGCGACCTCGAACCGGGCGACTACGCGTTCGTCGAGACGAAGGCGCCAGCAGGCTACATCTTAGATACGACAAAACACGAGTTCACGCTCACACGTGGGACGAATGAAGTCCTTGCGGTCGATGTGACGAACGACCCGTACAAAACAGTCCGTCTCGTCAAGACAGACAGTGAGTCTGGTGATGTGCTTTCAGGTGCGACGTTCAAGCTGTTGAATGGGGAAGGCGAACTTGTGAAAGAGGACCTCGTCACGAATGAAGACGGAGAGATTGTCGTCGAGGGGCTCGTCCCAGGGGACTATCAATTCGTCGAGACGAAGGCACCGAAGGGGTACTTCTTAGATGAGACACCGCATCCGTTCACGTTTGAACGGGGTGACGTCGAGAAGACGGTCACGGTCGAAAACGACCGCATCAAGACACTCCTCGTCAAGAAGGTCGACGAGGAGACGGGCGAACCACTCGAAGGGGCCACGTTCACATTGACCGATTCAGCGGGTGAGGTGATCACCTTCACGACGGATGCGTCGGGCGAAGCACGCGTGGCCGGTTTGAAACTCGGTACGTATACGCTCGTGGAGACCGAGGCGCCGTTCGGCTATGAGTTGGACGAGACGCCACGGACAATTCGATTCGAGCGTGGTGGAGCGAACGAGCAGCAGATCACCGTGGAGAACATGGCAACGTATTTCGAATTTGAAGAGCCTCAGATTCCAGGGGGGAGCGGAGACAGCGGAAATGGTGACGCGGACTCTGACTCGACTGTTGGGTCAGAGGGCAGTAAGAAACCGACCTTGACGGAACGCCTCCCATTCTTAGGTGGCGAATCGTCGAACAGTTGGTGGATCGGCTTGGTGCTTCTCGCCATCGGGATTGGGTTCCTGTGGACGACAAGACGGAAGGCGGCATAAAAATTGGAGTCCAGTTTCAACTGGGCTCCAATTTTTCGTGCTTTTCGAAATTACACTATTTTTTTAACGACAGATTTTTATGAAACAGTTTCAGTCAGAGATAGACCTCCATAGACTTAACTCGATTCAAATTTTCAATGACATTTGCGATTGGGAAATTTTCTAATATTACGGTCGGCGCTTCTCCGTTAGCCAGTTTGTATAAATGATTAACTTTGACGACGAAATAATCTTGTGTATATATAGCCATTTCTTTTAATTCATTTCTTGTAATTGAATAAAAGCCTGCATCAGTAAAGCTGGTTTTTACTTCAAGTCTGATTGTTCTATCTTTTGTTATTATTCGAATGTCGTGACCTAATGATGAATCTAAAAAATCATCCACATTATCCTTATATTCAATATTGTCCCATTCGATATAAATATCCTGATTTAAATTCGAAACTCCTAGTTTTGAGAATAACTCCTCTTTACGATCACATAATAATTTATAAATATATTCCTCACCCATTAATCCTAATAATTTTTGATTTTGTTTACTTAATGGTGATGAACTTGTATTGGAACGGTTTATCTTCTTGCTAATTACTTTACTACCATCAGTTTCATTTTTCTCTCTTGCGAATAATGATACTTCAGCAGGAATCTTAAAATCTATATTCCTCAAATTTTTAAACAACTCTTGAACGAGAGTCTCTAAATCAGTTGTTTTAGTCTCGAATGAACTATTTTCTTCTTTAATAACGGATACGACATTTTGATTATTTCCTAAATAATGTCCACCGCAATTATTTTTTATAGCTTCTATCAAGGTCTCTTCTTCAATCAATTTTGATCCTAGTTTTGTTCGTGATAGGCGCTCGTTTAAATTCCAGTGTCTAAACATTTCATATCCATTATGGAAAATTTCATCTGGAACAGAAGGTAAGATATTGTTGAGTTTTTTTCGTTTGTACGTTAAGCGCAATTTATTCTCTAGTACAAAGACGTTTTCGAATTCTACAATCAAGCTAAATTCTGAATCATTCCAATTTCTTTCTCCGACTTTAGGGTCAATATATTTGGCACTGAGAACACCTATTGAATCGACAACTTCGTATCCCTCATTATCACGTGTTATAAAGCAGACATAATCATCAATAGACATTGATGTAAAATTCTTTTCATTTAGTTTTCCTAAACGAAATGCCCAGTAACTCACATTTAAAGGACTTCCATCAAATGTGACTCTATTTAAAATGGCATCGCTGTAATTTTTATGAGAATCTTTGTTCCTAACAGGTAGATACCAAATTTTTTCCCCGCTTAAATTTATTACGTTAATAAGGTGTTCTATTTTCTTGTCCATAAATCATCCTCCATTCATCTTAATCGTGTCACGATTATTGTGATACGATTTATGATCTTAACTTAACATACGTTTCAAATCGTTGCAATGAAAAAATGTTACGATTTTTAAAAAAGATGACCTCGAATAGATTCGAGGTCATCTGATAACGTTAGAAGATTGAAATAATTTTGCGTTGATTTAAATCGGCACACTGATCTGTCTCGTCTCTTTATTCGAGAGCGTGTACGTCACGATATAGTTCGAACCGGATACTTTCACACTCGCCGACCGGATCGTCGTCTTCGACTGGTCGAGTCGGATGAGCGTAAGGTAGCGCACGTCTTTCCCGGTGTTATACGAGATGACTTGCGGACGCGGCTTCCATTCGTAATCCTCGACGGCGACGAAACTCGTGCTGTTGCGCATCGATGAATTTTTCAGGTTGAGCTGCATGAGTTGGATCGTCCGGCCGTTCGAGTCGCCATAGACGACGTTCTGGGTCGCCATCGAACTTTGGAGCAGTTTCAGACCTTCCGCCAGATGGAATCGCTGCACGAACTTCTCCTGTGTCGGAGAGCTGATCCGGTCGTAGACGACGAGCGTCTGCTCCTTGTCATAGACGAGCGTCCGGCGATGCGTCGCTCCTTTGCCGATGAGCTTGCTTTCGCCCATCGCAAGAAGGGACGGACCGAGGTTTTTGACGGTGACGATTTTACTCTTTTCGCGCATCGATGCGCTCAAGTCGAGATTCGCCCCGTCCCGATGGACCGTATTGTGGGCATCGACCCCGAAGACGCGCTGACGTTCCGGACGGTTCGTGTAGCCGTAGCGACCCGTCTCGATGATGAAGTCCCGACCGAGCCCGTATAAGTCGATGCTCAAATCGTCGGCGTGCTTGTGGGCGCTACTGTGATAGCCTGCCGTCATCATCACTTGCGTCGCCTGGTTGAAGGCACGCGGTGGGGCGGACCAATATTCACGCATGAAGCTATACTGCGTGCTGATCTTCTTCACCGTGAGCGGTGGGCGTGATCCTTCCTTCCCTCCGGAGACCGCATAGGCGAGCTGTGGGAAGTCGTCGATATGCGGGATGATTGACGTCGTGCGCCGAGCCCCGGACGTGTCCCCGAAAATCGGGAGCGTCCCGTTCGGCTTTACCATATACGTCAGCTGTTTCGGCATGTACTCGACACGATTCATGCTGGACGGGAGCGTGAAGCGGTTCTCGTCCGCCCAGATGACGAAACGGTCGAGCACGTGATACATGTACGCCTGATAGCCCGGTGAATGCTCCAGATGGACGGCGTCCGACGTGATGCTGTGGCGAATCTGTTTATCGAGCCGGCTGTCGGCAATGGTTTTCCAATTCGCGCTTTGGTCAAACTGTGGGAACGTCTGCGCGATCGCCGTGAGCGCCATGTCTTGGAACACCCCGTGGTTATGTTCGTACTTATAAAAACTCGATGTCGCGAGCAACGTGCCGTGCTCATGGAGCGTCCGCAGCATCAGACCTGTGAATGCCGTGTCTTTGTAAAGGGACGACGACTTATACACGTCCCAGAAGTTCAACAAGTGGAACGTCCGGACCGATGTGCCGTGGTCATTATATGGCCAGCGGTATTGTTTGTAGTTGGCGACGGGGTGGGCTTTTGTCCAACTTTTCACGACGCGCATCCCGTATTTCAAATACGCAGTGTCGTTTGTCGCATTGTAGGCTTGTGTCAATTGGTTCAACACCGTCAAATAGTGGATCTGGAACGGATACGAGTTGCTTGAAGAGCTTGGAATGCTCCGATGCCAATCGAACGTGTCGATGTTTGGGACCGACAGACGATACGGTGTGGACGGGACGTACCAATTCCCCTTAAGGGCCCGGTTCGCGTAGTCGATTGCCTTCGCTTCGCTGAGACGCTCGTATTCATAAGGGACATGCGGTGCCATTTGTCGCATGTATTCGTGCGCCAGTCGTGCTGTCCCGCTCGATGTCAGGTTCGAACGGGTGATGGGATCGGCGAGTAAAAGCTTCGCCTGACTCTTTTTTATGTAGACCTTTTTCCCACCGCTCAGGGCGATGTAGTACCAACCGGACGTACTGATCGCCGCATAGCGTTTCGTCGTCGAATAGGTCGCCACTTTCGTCAACTTCCCGCTTTTCATCTCATAGACGATGGCGTTCGGGACAGAGCGGATGTGGAAAGGGTTCGTCGCAGCTTGAGCGGAGTCGGTCGGGGTGACAGATCCCCACGCACCGATCAAGACGAGGACGAGTAAGATTCGTTTCATAGATACACCTCAAAAAATAGATTTACTTCTTTTTCAAAGTATACCATGAGGCGAGGTTATTTCCTTAATTTTCTATATTTTTAATTTCAAATAGGAAATGTATTCGACCTGTCAAAATAAAAGACTACCGAGACGGCAATTGGATTGAAGTGAAAAAGTGACTCGGTGAGGACAGTCTAAAGCGTACAGATTGTGAAGGGGGGAAATACATTGAAACATGTTAGCTTGTTCCTGCTACTTTTCTTTATCAAAATTAAGCGAGAATACGCCCACTTCTAAACGTTAAGGACAGGGCTTACGTGAAAGTGGGAGATGAATCGCCAGCCTCTCCTTCGGGTATAATATCTTCAGAGGGGGTGGACGTCATGTTGAAGCACAAGGGCTATAAGTTCCGGATCTACCCGACGAAGGAACAGGAAATCCTGATCGCCAAGACGATCGGCTGTTCCCGGTTCGTGTTCAACCATTTCCTGGCTTCATGGGACGCGGCCCATGAAGCGACCGGCAAGGGACTGTCGTATGATGCCTGCTCGAAAGAACTTCCCATGCTCAAGCAAGAATTCAGTTGGTTGACGGAAGTGGACAGCACGGCCGTCCAGAACAGTGTCAAACACCTGGCCGACGCGTATAAGAAGTTCTTCAAGAAAAAGGGGAATCATCCCCGTTTCAAGTCGAAGCGTAATCCCGTCCAATCTTATACGGCGAACATCCAAGGTAAGTCCCAGCTCCCCGAGGTCTCGATCGTCGGGAATCAACTCAAACTCCCCAAGCTGAAATGGGTGCGGTTCGCCAACTCGAGACAGGTCGGGGGACGCATCCTAAACGCCACGATCCGATGCACGGCTTCGGGTAAATATTTCGTCTCTCTTCTCGTAGAGCAGGAGATCAGTGAGCTGCCGAAGACCGGTTCATCGGTCGGCGTCGACGTCGGGCTGAAGAACTTCGCCGTTCTATCGGACGGCACATTGTACAAGAACGACCGTTACTTCCGTACACTCGAGAAGAAGCTGGTAAGGGAGCAGCGCAAGCTGTCCCGTCGTCAGCGCATCGCCCTGAACAAGAAGGTGAGACTTTCCGAGGCGAAGAACTACCAGAAGCAGAAGCGGAAAGTCGCCCGCATCCACGAGAAGATCGCCAACAGACGCACCGACTTCCTGCACAAGGTGTCGACCGAGATCGTCAAAAACCACGACGTCATCGGCATCGAGACCCTGCAGGTGAAGGACATGCGGAAGGACCGCAAGTTGAGCAAGTCGATCTCCGAAGTGAGCTGGTCGGAGTTCCATCGCATGCTCAAGTACAAGGCTGGTTGGTACGGGAAGACCGTCGTGAAGGTCGGGAAGACCTTCGCCTCGAGCCAATTGTGTTCGGGTTGCGGCCATCGACACACAGACGTGAAACATCTCGCATTGCGTGAATGGACATGCCCGGCTTGCGGGGTCCACCACGACCGTGATGTGAACGCAGGATTGAACCTCAAACAAGAAGCCGAGCGAATGTTGGCTTCTTCAACCGTCGGGACGACGGGGCTAGCCTGATCAGGTTCCGACTGTCAGGTCGGATAACTCAGGAATCCCCCACCTCCAAGCGAAGCGTAGGTGGGGGTAGTTCAATACCGCGATGTTTATTTACGTCGTATCTCTGACCGCGCCGCAACTTCTCGTGCCAATCGTGTATCTTGCGATTGCCGCATTAATTGGAATCATCGGATATCTATTGAAGGTATATGTGATGAAAAGATGATCAAAAATCCGGTCGCTCGTGGACCGGATTTTTTATGTTCCTGTGTTCATTCCAACGTCAATCGTTCCACCGCATCCCGCAGATGGTCCTCGCGCACGCGGATGTAGCGCCGGGTCGTCTTTGGCTCGCTATGACCGAGCAACTCGGACAACGTCGTCTCCTTGACGCCCATATCATAGAGATGTGACGTGAAGGCGTGCCGGAGCGTATGCGACGTGACGGATGTACCGAGCACGTCCTCGGCGGCGCGTTTCAGGTGACGGTTGATCGTTGTCTTGCAGATGAGATCACCGCGGGCACTCGGGAAGACGTATGGCGAATCGATGCATCGGCGCTCTTCTTCCAGATACGTCGTCATCATCGCATGCGTCGCATCGTTCAGTGGGACCTTGCGCGGTTTCCCTGTCTTTGATTCGTGGATGTACAAAAGACGCGCGTTTAAATCGATCGCATCGAGTGTCAGCTGTCTCACCTCGTTGATGCGCATCCCTGTATGCAACTGGAGCGTCAAAAAGGTTCGATACAACGGGACGTCGATCGCATCGATGACTCGGTGTAGGGCGCTTGGCGTAGGGACGTCCGAAGGTGGACGTTCGGTCACTTTCACGCGAAGGTGATGAAACGGATTGTGCGTGACGAGTTGCTCGGTGATCGCCCAGTCATACAAGCCGCGGAGTGCGCTCAAGTAATTGTTGATGGTCACCGGTTGGCATCCTTCCGAGCGGAGGGCATTGATATACGGCATGACGTCCTGTCTCGTCTTGAAGTCGTCGAGAGTTCCGTTCTGTCCCATGAGTTTTTGGAAGCGGGCGAACTTATAGGTTGCCTGGCTAACCGTGTTGTCCGATTTTCCGGTCATGCGTAAAAAGTGGACGTGCTGGTCGACAGCGTCTTTCATGTGTAGGGTCATCTTCATTCTCCTCTTACTTGTCGTCCTCACGGAGCATCCGCTGGAGTTCGGCCTTGTATGCGCGGAGGCGGCTCGGGGAGTACCCGAGCGATGCTTCAGTTCCGTGAAGCATATGGCAGAGTAAGGTGAAATGACGATTTGGTAAAGTGGAACGCTTGTCGTCTAGCCAGAGGGACAGCGGCACCTCACTCTTGTCGATTTGCTCGGGGAGGCACTCACTCGTCACCTCGTGTTGGAGTGTCTTCGCCTGTTTGGCACGCTCGTTCAAGATGGCCCCACGGATGCGGATGAAACAGTAGGTTTTCCCTAGCGTCTTACCGTCTTGGATGGCTCGCCATAGGGCGATTCGTGCCGTCTGGGCGGCATCGTCGACTTCGTTCGGATGAAGATGGAGTTGGCGGATGACGTAATAGATCATCGGTTCCCACTCTTTGATTTGTTCGTTTGCGTCTGGCATGAAGGGCTGCTTTCCCGCGCGCGTCTCAAGTTTCCTAGGTGGTTACAGCATAATGGTTGTTATAGAGAATCCCTGCTTTTGATCCGTAAGGCTTGGCGCAAATGAGATACAGCATTTCGAGGCTACATCCGATTTGATTTGACGAAACGACACGGTTGGCGAGGTGCGAAAACCGCATAACAACCATTATAGGAGGATGAAAGGTGAAGGGTTCTTCAGATTGTCGAGTCTTGTCGATAGATTTCGGACGACCTTATCAAAAAATATGTAGGCTAAATGAGGAGGGTGGTGATATATTAAATGTCGGAAAAATTTATTTTTTTACATAATAAAAAGAAAAAAGGGATGAAAAATGAATAAAAAATCCATTATTAAACAAACGATGATGATTTTGTTGGTCATGATTTTGTTAGTATCTACTTTGTCACCTGTCGAAGCATCGGGCACGCTGACTGTTCAGGCATTTGAGCCTGACAGCAAGATGCTCATGGGACAGACTTCGTACACAGAGCCATTATATTATGGCGTGGATCAAACGATTCGACCTGTTAGTGTGAAATCGGACGGAACGTTCACTGTCTCATTAGCTGAGGCAGTAGGAGAACGAATCGTGACATTCTATCAAAAGGATGACGTCTATTACAAACCAGTTCAGCGAGTGAGTGCCTCCGTGATTGAAAAAGGTCCGATCCCGCCAAACTTTTATGGAGTCGAATCTGGAAAGATGCAGCTTCAGTCAAATCCTGGTTATGAAATCATCGCGATTTATGATGGTGAAACATATCGGGGCGTCGAGGTACTTTCAATTCCCAAAAAACAAGGTAACGAAGTGAAAGCTTATACGAAAGCGTCAAATGGGAAACGAAGTGTCACTGGAAGCTATTCGTTCGATGATTCTTTTGATTTACCGATTCAGGTCGACTCGATGCAATGGAGTCAGTCGCGTGTTCACGGTACGACCTTGCCTTATCAGAATGTCCGTCTCACTCTTTATGACCGGACCCTTTCCACTGTCTCGGATGCGAATGGTCATTTCGAAGTAGAGTTGTCGATTCCGTTCGATGACTACATTAAAGGGCTCACAGGTAGAGTGGAAGTGCTCCATCCAAACAATGAAGTGCTTGTCGAGAAAGAAGTGAAGATTGATCCGGTCCGTTTGACTTCGGAGCAGCCTTACTATTCCGTCGCCCAATATTTCGGTGTGTACGGTGTGACAGATCCCGACATGACTGTCACATATGATGGAGAAAAAGTAACGGTAGACGAGTCAGGACTATTTTATATTTCACTTCGAACGGACGGAACGTCGCATAAAACCATCACATACAAAAAAGATGGAACTGTTTTAGCGGAACAATCGATTCGTCAGTACGTGGATTCTACGTTCCCCTTGACGATTGAGGCGACACCATCTACCGTATCGGGCAAACTATCGGGAGAAACAGAACCGAATGCTAAGCTATTCATCCGTTCTGATAACGGGGATTTCTCAGTACAAGCAGATTCTAATGGAAAGTTCTCTACGGAGTTACCGCTTTTTGAGTCGGGAGTATATGAATTCTATCTTCAAACAGATTTCGGGATGCAACGGTTATCTACGTCCATCTCGGTAAAAGAAGAACGCATGATTGCCGAGCCGACGGTACGCTTTTTGAATGAAACGATGTATATCGAGGCATCCTTACCGGCTCGGGAAGCAGAAGTGCAGATTATGCGTAAAAACGGGGAGATTGAAGTAGCTCGTACTTCATTATACGAAGGAAAAGGTGAGGTTCATATTCCGTACGGTTCGACTTATCGACTTCGAGTCAGTACGGGAGAACAGGTTTCTCCATATGTTGATGGCATCCATCAAGCGATGACTGCCCCGACGCTCACCCGTTTCATCGAAGGGGAGAAAGTGGTGTCGGGTCATGCAGAGCCGAATGCGACGGTCGTCTTCTATAATCGCGTCCAAGAATGGAATCCTGAGGGCACGAGAATGGAAGTGAAGACCGGGACCGACGGCGCTTTCTCCTTCACACTTCAACAAGAGTTAAAAAAATGGACCTATCGTTTCGCTGTCGAGAGTAGCGACAAGAAAAATATCACAACATATGAGTTTACGCCAAAAGATGAGACTGCACCAAATTTGACGATCAATGGTCAACCTAATACGACGACTCTCTCTGAAATGACAGAAACGGTTCGGGTACAGAGTGATGACCTCATTGATGACTTGAAAGTGGAATACTTTACTAACGGGGCTTGGGAAACGGTTGATTCGATTTCAAGATGGCGTTATGCTTTTGACTTTAAACCAAATACTGGGGCTACATTTAAAGAAGCAGGCGTGAGCCAAATTCGAATTCAGGTGGTCAACCCGAACGGATTAAAGCGAGTGGTCACACTTACTGTCAAAGACATCACACCTCCATCGCTCGTACTCGATCGGCTCTTATATGGGGACCAGGTCATCTCTGGCAAAACAGACCCGCTCACGTTAGTACGTTTCGGAAGAACAGGTGACGTTACACAACGTGCGGATGAAACGGGACGTTTCTCCTTTAAGCTTGATTATCCTGTATCCAAGTATTCAATGAATCTGTTTCCGGTCACCGTCGTGGATGAGGTCGGAAACAAACGGACGTTGACGCCGGACGTGTTCGACTATCGCATCGAGGACGTTCGAATCAACGCAGGCGGAACGAAACTGTGGTTGGCTAACGAAACACGCCGGATCAGTTACTCTGCCTACGACTTGATTGTGAATGGGCAAAAGATTAATCTGTCCAATTATGATACGACCATTAACTTGCCAGAGCCTGTCAGCTATCCGGTGAATGTGGAACTGCGACTTCGGAACGAGGATGGTACGGTACGTTATACATTCAGTAATACACTCCAAGGTCCGTCCACGTTGACGACGCCGAAAAATTTGAAAGCTTCTTCAGACCGTCGGACGATCACGGGGCAACTAGATCCATACATCTCGTTCGATATTTACGACAAGTCTGGGAAACGCATCACCTCGAACCGTGCGAAGGCGGACGGAAGCTTTGCGGTCGCCATCGTTCGACCGCTCGTGGCGAACGAATCGCTTCGCATCGTATCGAAAGATGCATTCGGGCAGACGAAGTCGATGACCTTCAAAGTCGCCGACAAGACACCCCCGGTCAAACCGACGATTCAACAAGCGGTCGTCCCACTGAAGCAAGTCACTGGAAAGACAGAAGCAGGGGCCACGGTTCGCGTCACGTATCGCGGTAAAACGTACACGACCAAAGCGGACTCGAAAGGCATCTATCGTTTGAACGTGTCGAACTGGCTCGCTGGACAAAAGATCTCGGTGACGGCTCGTGACGTCGCTGGAAACACATCGTCCGCAACAACGACCGTGATCCTCAAAGCCTTCCGGACGGCGAGTGTCTCGGCGATTCGCACGACGAGTACGTTTGTAAGTGGAAAAGCGGATGCGGGAGCGAGCGTCAAAGTGTATGCGAATAATCGCCAAGTCGGAAAGACGACACAGGTCGGGTCGAGTCAATCGTTCAAGATTGCCATTCCGAAACAGAAAAAAGGAACGAAGATGACTGTTCGCATCTATCGGGCAGGCTATGCCACGGTGGAACGGAAGTTGACGGTTTATTGATTTATGACACCCATTCCTCGACGAGTGGGTGTTTTTATATTGAAAAAATAATAAAAAAGGTAAATATAATCCAAAATAAAGTTGTTTATTCATAGATAGATGGATATAATTTACAGGGTAAAATCAAACAGAAACTGTGAGGAATATCATGAAACCTTTGTATACACGATTATCGATCGGCGTGTTGAGCGGGATACTCCTGTTCGCCCCGGTCACGGCCGATGCGGCGGCAAACTCGGACTTTAACGTCCGTGTCGCCCCGTCGACGACGCTCCTAGAAATGAAAGACAAGAAGTTAGTCCCGCTCCAGAAGACGAACGCGACGAAAGAGTATCGCATCGTCCGCCCGTCCGGTTGGTATTATCTGGCCATGTCAGGCGGCAAACGCATTTACGTGAAGAAGAGTCAAGCCGAGGTCGTCCCGGCCCGCTCGTTGACGAAATCACGGATCCAATCGGCGACAAACCGTCCGCTCATTCATACATACATGAAAGAGACCGATGCCCACATCCCGTATGAATATGATTCGCTCTCAACCGAAAGGGCGAAACAGTACGCGGATCAGGCACTCGCCGGCAATTGGTACATCCCGGCGGAGCCGAAACAATTGTCCGTACCGAACATCGACACGTTCAATTGGCATAAAGACGTCCCGGATGTCAACAATGACTCGTTCCCGTTCCAAATCCACTACATGACGGTGTTGAACCAATTGACGCAGGCGTATAACGACTCGGGCGACCTCGCCTATCTCAAATATGGCGAGCGTCTCGTCAAAAGCTGGACGAAAGCGCATCCGGCCTATAACTATAAACGACTCAAGTGGGGATACAACGACCAGGGCACTGCGCTCCGCGTCTTCCATCTATTGAACTTCTGGGACGTGTACAAGCAGACGTCGCTCAACAAAGACCCGGCGTTCACCGAGCTCATCTTGAAGACGCTGTACGAGCATGGCGAGATTTTAGCATCCGCTGACTTCTATAAAAAAGAGCACAACCATGGAATCTTCCAAGACATGGCGCTCACGGCGATTGCACAGACGTTCCCAGAGTTCGACAAGAGCAAGACGTGGCAGTCGCTCGCGAGCTCGCGCCTTCAGGCCCAACTCGCTTTCAGCATCTCGCCTGACGGGGTCCATCTGGAGCATTCACCGTACTACCACGTATATGTGTATGAAACGTTGTCGCAGTTTATCGAATGGGCCGACGCCAACGCCTTCGTCTTGCCGTCACGGTCGGGTTATATCGAGAAGATGCCGGACCAGCTCACCTATATGTTGAAGCCGAACCGGACGCTCCCGATCTTCGGTGATACGACTGGTTATTTAAAAGATATGAACATTATTCCAAAGACCGAGAACTATCCGGAACTCTCCTACGCCGTCAGTGGCGGGGCAGAGGGGACGGTGCCGCAACTGTTGACGAAACAACTCGGCGACCAGTACAGCTTCATGCGCGAATATTGGTCACGTCCACCGGAGTCGTTCTCGGGAGCGACCCAAGTGATGATGACGGCGGGGTATCATAGTACCGGTCACAAGCACGCCGATGACTTGAGCATCGATCTGTACGGGCTCGCCCGTGACTTCATCGTCGAGACGGGACGCTTTGGCTACTCGAAGGACCCACGACGCCGGGAAGTGTTCAAGGTCGAGGCGCACAACACCGTGCACCGCTATGGGGAAAATCTTGACTTGAGTAAAAGTATGGTCGGCAAGAGCCGAATCGTATCGGTCGAGGACAAGGGCGATACGAGTATCGCCATCGGAGAAAGTGCCCTCGTCGGGAAAGGTGCGACTCATCGCCGGACGCTCGTCTATGACAAGGCGAAGACGCTCGTCGTCTACGACAAGATCACTTCGCCGACTCCGGACATGTTCGTGCAGCGATTCCATCTCGGCGACGGCTTGAAGCCATACGCCGGTTCGACGGACGCGCAGAACGTGACGTTCCGGGATGACAAGCGCCGGACGATCCAGTTGATGCAGCTCGAGACGGACGAAGAGTCGTACATGTCGATTCAGCCGAGTCACTTGTCTGTCCGCAACTTCGAATGGAAGCCGCGTGAACAAGTCGTCTCGATCGAGTATGGGGATGACGTCCGTTACCTCACGCTCATCCGGATTGACCGGACGAGCACGTCGATCGTCGACGCCTCGTTAGCCGAGCAACCGGAGCAATACGTCGTCACGTATACGCTCTCGAACGGCACGACGAATACGATCAACGTACCAAAATGAGCAGGGCCCAGCGAAAGCTGGGCTTTTTTGTGTGAACGACTGGGTAACTCTTGAATCCCACCATTTGCTAAGGTAGAATTTTCAAGTATAACAAATGACAAGTGAGGGAACGAATGGAACATTCAATCGCAAGACTCGTCGCCCAATTTGGCGGCTCGCTCGCGGCACGGGGGAGCCACGGGTGGGACGTCGTCATCTCGGCGGGGACGATGTGTTATCAGTGGAAAGGAAGACGGGTCGTACCGGAGGCGCGACTCGAGAAGACCGGGACGGGTCGGCTCATACGCCCGTACGGTCGTTATTACGTCGTTCGTCTTGGCGGCAGACAGACGCTCGTCTCAGCGTCCGATACGATGCTCGTCATGACGCGCCCGCTCACGAAAGCGAGGCTGTCCGACCGGATGGACCGCCTGCTCGTGCATCAGTACATCCAGGACAAGCGGCCGATCGCCCCGTATCGATATGAGCGATTGACGGACGACCAGGCCGTTCGCTTTGCGTACGGTGTCTTACAAGGCGACTGGTACATTCCGGCAGCACCCGACGCGTTACGTGTCGCGGACGTCGCCACGTTCGATTGGGATCAGATGGTGCCGCGGGTGGACAACAACTCCTTTTACCTCCAACTCCATTATTTGACGACCGTCCATCAGCTGACCCGTGCCTTCGAGGTGACGGGAGAGACGGCTTATGTGGAACACGCCGCCCGTATCGTCGATAGTTGGCATACACGTCATCCTGCCTTCACGGTCAGTCGGAAACGTGAGGCGTACCATGAGCACGGCACGGCGATCCGTGTGTTCCATCTGCTCGGATTCTTTGAGGCGTACCGCTGTGCACCGATCGAACGTGACCCATCCATGACCGAGAAGCTGTTGAAGATGCTGTACGATCATGCCGTCTTGTTGGCGACGCCGACGTTTTATCGGCCGCGCCATAATCACGGGCTGTTCCAGAACATGGCGCTCTTCGCCATCGCCTCCTGTTTCCCAGAGTTCGACCGGAGCCCGGAATGGGAACGGGTCGCCCGCGCGCGTCTCGATGCCCAGCTCGATTCGAGTCTCGCCACAGACGGGACCCATCTCGAACATTCGCCGGGCTATCACGTGTACGTCTATCATATGTTGAGCCGCTTCGTCGACTGGGCGAACGTGAACGGATTCTCTTTATCTGACCGGTTTGACGTCATCGATGCGATGCCGGACCGCCTCGTCCATCTGATCAAGCCGAACCGGACCCTCCCGATGGTTGGCGACACGGGCGGACAGATTCGGGGACGGCATCTGATTCCAGACATCGAATCCCACCCGTCACTCGGTTACGCGTTGAGCGGGGGAGGGGAAGGGGTTTGTCCGTCTGAACGGATGGTAAACCTCGGCTCGAACTATGCCGTCATGCGTGAATATTGGACCCATGTAAAGCGTCCCTTTAGTGATGCGACCTACATTTTGATGACGGCGGGCTATCACGGTGCGGCCCACAAGCATGCGGACGACCTGAGCCTCGAACTGTATGGGCTCGGGCGTGATTTCATCGTCGAGACGGGGCGATATGGGTATGCAGACTGCGAGGAACGCTTGGAGGCGATGCGCGTCACGTCACACAACACGGTGCATCGCCTCGGGGACGAGCTCGATTTGTCGGTCGAGCGGGTCGGAGAAAGTGGGATTGTATCTGTTGAACCGACTGGAAAGCAGGTGATGGCGACAGGGGTGAGCCGTCTCATCGGAAAAGAGGCACTCCACACTCGGAAGGTCGTCTACGATCAAGCGCGGACGCTCGTCGTCTTCGACCGCATCACGTCACCAGAACCGGATCTGTTCGTCCAGCGCTTCCATGTGGCGCCGGGGCTCGACCTCGTCGAAGGGTCGCAGGAGTCCCAGAACGTCCGGTTCATGGATGCGTCGAATCGCGCCATGCAGATCGTCCAACTCATGACAGGGGAAGAATCGTATATGACGATCGAAGAAAGTCACGTGTCGCCTCGTGATTTCGAATGGGTGAGTCGTCCACAGGTCGTATCCATCGAATGTGGCACGGACGTCCGCTTCTTGACCCTCATCCGACTCGACCGGACGCATTCTCGCATCGTGAAGACGCAAGTGGAAGAAACAGGGGATAGGTACATCGTCTCATATTGGCTTGAGAGCGGGACGAAGCACGTCATCCGAATTCCATATTGACTCGATTATAAAAAAAACAGACGAATTTGAGTTTTTCCTTGATGATTTTTGCCAACAATATTACAATAATTGTATAAGATTCATGTATATCATTTACATATGCGAAAATGTTTGGATGATGATAGGGATAAAGTCATACATTCTTTTGAACTAGTTCTAGGCAAAACGCATGAAGGAGGACCTAATGAGTCGCAAGGAAAGACGGATGAAAAAGAGAATGATGAGTGGGCTTCAGGTAACGCTTGTCGCGATGTTGCTGGTGGCGGGGGTGTTTTGGACGCGCGCGGCGGACGATGCGGAAGCGAATGACTTCATTCTTCCGTCCACGACCGGCGAACAGTTGACGTTCAGCGGGATGGCGCTTCGCCTCGACCCGAAAAGAGGACCGTACATTCATGGGAATGCTTCCCATTACCCACGTGGATTTAAAGAAGTGTATATCGATCAAAACCGCGGTTATTTGACGGTCAAGCGGGACCGCTTCGACTCGGTCGTCTCGATCATCACGGACCCGGACGAGACGCTCACGGCCCGTGGAATCACCATCGGTTCATCAGGTGGTGGCGTCATCACGAACCTATACTTCTATCAGAACGGACGACTGCTCAATTTGGCGGACCCGAACGATTACGCGATTATAGCGGGCGTATACTCAAACGTCTGGTTGACGATCATCAGTCAGCCGAACGGACAATGACATCCTCAGCCGAGGATGTCATTTTTTGTAGGCTTCACTTGTAGACGGCGTCTTTGTAGCCGAATGATCGGATCGTGAGGTTGTTCAATCGTTTCGCTCCGTGCATCTCAAAGATGACGGTTTCGGACGATTTCCATCCTCCGAGGTTGATCTTGTCCATTGAGACCGGACCCCCATCTCGATAGTTTGCGTTCACATCGACGGAGAAGAAGTGAGTGTTTCGTAACCATTCCTTGTCACTCGAACGGATGGCGACATACGTCCGATATCCGGATTCGATCACTTTCGCCTCAAAGGCAGGCGGCTCTTGCTGATAGGCAGAGAGCGGTTTGTCATTGATGGAGACGAGTTCGATTCGAGATTCCGGGTAGTTCGGACGCTCGAATGCTTTCGTTTCCATGACGAGGCTACGAGTCGTGTTGCCGTCGATGGTGACGAGTCGAATCGATCCGACAGGGAAATCGTACACAAACGTCTGATCTTTCTCCTGGCTGATATACCATTCTTTCTTCTCGATGAGTGGACGTTTGAAACGGATTGACTGCAATGTGCCATCCGCGACCATTGCGGTGACAGCACGTGTATATTGATTGTAATAATAAGCGTTGTCGACATGGTCATGGAACGTCTGGATTTTCAGTTGAGAATCTGACGTATGCACGTAGGCCGGTGTCATCTGTTTCGTCGTCATGACCGCATCGACGAGACGGACGATGTCTTTCAGGTCGGTCGCCGAGTTGACGAGGCGTTTGCTCGGTCCAGCCGCCTCATTTTGGCGAAGTGCCGTCACATAGTCGCCGACACGCGCTGTCGTGTAGGGAATGTTCAACGTGTCGAGAGTAGCCGTGACCGATGCTTCGTTCACGTTCGAAAACATCTTGTCGATGGCGAGTTCGGCTTTCCCCATCTTCTTCCCGCGAATCGTCTTCGATGGCTTGATCGAACCGATGACGCCGTTCTTTCCTCCGAGGACATGCGTCTTCGTCGGTGCCGCGACGGTACGGACTTTGAGCGTGCTCGTCCCGCGTACGACGACATCTGTGTTGCGGATGTTCAAGAAGCCGACCTCTCCTGTATACCGAATAGGAATCTCATATGAATATTCCGTATCTTTTGAGATGTCCCACCGTTCGATTGTTCCTTTTCCGGCGATCTGGACTTCCCCTGCCGTATGGAGTTGCTCGATCTGACCGTTCAAGGTGAGTTTTTGTACCTCACCATCGATTGCAGGGTCATGCGCATGTGCGTTCGCGACGACTTGACGGAGCGGTCCTGCCGTCGTCAAGGTGAAGTTCGGTGACATCGGATTCCAAGGGATGTATAAGCTGTCGATCCGACTCGCTGCCACCTTGTCGATGACGAGCGAGCTAGCAGGTTGACCGAGCGGGAAGAAACTGAGCTGTTTCCAACCGATCAACGTACGGTCCTTTGTTTTCGGTACGACTAGCATGCTTTTAAGTGCCGTGCCGTTCTTTTGGAAGAATGGCTTGAGTGCGGGGTCGATCTTATAGCTGACCCCGGAGATACTGACGATGTCCGTGCCCTTATAGCTCATGACTTCGTTCATATCATAGGAAGCAATCGGTGTCTCGAGCGGCATGACGGACCGCATGGAGAGATACCCCTTCGTTTTACCGATTTGGACGTGGGCCCAAGAGTTCGTCTTGCTGAGGAGCGCGACTTTCGTGTTCGTCTTCACGGTCATCAAGGTCTTGGCCCCTTTTTGCGTAGACGCCTTCAGTGGGGTGGATTGGACTGTCTTATACGACGGTGATGCTGCCTCGACGGACTGCATCCCGAACAGGACGACGAATAATAGACTAAAACCTAACAATTTTTTATACATAAATGTACCTCCTTCTTTCTAGAAACCATTATATCCCAAATGGTTTTGCCATCTCTCGCCTATTTGTCATAAAGAGGGAATCGTTTTTTGTGGAAATTGTAAAAAGGTTAAAAATCTTCAATTTGTGATTGTTTATTGGACGCGTTTCCGTTACGTTAGAACTAGAGCGAATTGTACATATGGGGGAAAAACGGACGACTTTGGGGCAATGAGATTATACATAAGTCGAACGATGTAAGCGCTTTCCTTCATGTGTCTTGTTCGCAAATCCGAAAGGGGAACTGGACATGGCAAAGAAATCATCACGTAAACTGTATACAGCGCTTGCCGTAGCCGCTGTATCGACAGCATCACTCACGCCAGCTGCTGTCACAGAAGCTGCACCGAAAGCATCGGTCGTCAAGGCGAAGTCAGGGTATGTATACAAAGGAGATTTGGATGCAGCACTTGATGCTACATATAAAGGGGCGCCAATCTACTGGTACAAATCAAGCGTTGACCTCGAGAAGCTCGGCACGTTCCAAACAGCACGTGGGATCGTAAAAGGAAAAGGCATGTACATCGAGAAACGTGTACGCGTCCTCGATCATCCACTCGAAATCCTTCCGCCGTCTGAGCCACTCGTGTTCAAACAAGGGAAGCCAGCAGTCGGAATCGTGAAGCAAGATGTGCGTTTCGCGAGCGGCACTTACGAAAAACCAGTTCGTTGGAGCGGGATCAACACAGATGAAGTCGGCGAATTCGTCGCGACGGCTACATACACGAACCGCGGAAAAACGATCACACTCGAAGTTCCATATAAAGTAGAAGGATACAAGCTCTCGATCATGCACACGAACGACACGCACGCAGCGCTCAAGTACGCACCGAACCGTGCGACAGCCATCAAGCAAGTTCGTGCCGAGAAGCCAGATAGCCTCTTGATCGACGCAGGGGACGTCTTCTCAGGATCGCTCTACTTCAACGAGTTCAAAGGTCAAGCCGACCTCAAACTCATGAACTACATGAAATACGACTTGATGGTGCCAGGTAACCACGAATTCGACCTTGGTACGGAACAAGGACATAAAGAACTTTCTGACTTCGTCCGCTATGCGAACTTCCCGTTCGTCAGCTCGAACGTGGACTATTCAAAAGACCAATACATGAAGAACTTGTACCGCAACGAAACGACGGATAAGGCGTATAACGGTCGTTTGTATGAAGGAGTCATCAAAGTGGTCGACGGCAAGAAGGTCGGATTCTTCGGTTTGACAACAGAAGAGACGGCTACAATCGCTAGCCCAGGGCCAATCGAATTCCAAAACTACATCACAGAAGCACAAAAAGCAGTCGATGCGTTCGAAGAGATGGGTGTCGACCAAATCGTTGCGGTCTCACACCTTGGATATAACGACAACCCAGCATTCGACAACGACTTGTTGCTTGCTGAAAACGTAGACGGGATCGATATCATCGTCGGTGGACACACGCACGCTCGTTTGAGTGAGCCGGTCCTCATCACTGCAGGGAAAACAGAACCGACGGTCATCGTTCAAGCGGACCAATATAGCAATTTCCTCGGAACGGTTGATGTCGAGTTCGACAAAGACGGGAAAGTCATCAAGCATGCAGGTAGCTTGATTGACGTGAAAGCACTTCAGCCGGATCCATACGCGGTCTCACTTCTCGCACCGTTCAAAGAAGTGGTTGATGCGATTAGTGAAGATCCAATCGGTGTGTCTCTTACAGCGCCACTCGATAACCCACGTGACAAAGGTGATGAAACAGCACCGAGTGTCCGTAAAAATGAGACAGCCCTCGGTAACTTGATCACAGATGGCATGCTCGCGAAAGCGAAAGAATATGATTCTGCTGTCATCGGTGCCGTTCAAAACGGTGGTGGAATCCGTGAAGCAATCGATGCAGGTCCTGTCACGACAGGTGAAGTGTTAACGACACTTCCATTCGGAAACACGCTCGCCATCATGGACTTGAAAGGTAGCGAATTGAAAGCGGCCTTCGAGCGTAGTGTTGGCATTTACCCGGTCGAGAACGGTGGATTCCTCCACGTTTCTGGATTCAAAGTGTTGTTCGACAGCTCGAAACCGGCTGGCGAGCGCATCGTTAGCTTGGAATACAACAACGGCTCAGAATTCGTAGCAGTAGATGATGCGACGAGCTATAAAGTCGCAACGAACTTCTTCACAGCGCAAGGTGGAGACAACTACGCTGAGTTCAAGAAAGCATTTGATGAAGGCCGCGTCAATGACCTCGGTCTCATCGACTGGGAAAACTTCCGCGATCACTTGATCAGCCTCGGTGAAGAAGTCACACCGGCTGTTGAAGGACGGATCGTCGACGTCAATGCTGCAGAGTAAGTGAATAATGGTTTTAGGGACGAATTTCTAAAGAGAAATTGCCCTGTGACTATCGATGGACACTCGTTTCAAGCTACTTGGAACGGGTGTCTATTTTATTGAGGCGCTTCAATCAAATTACTTTTATATCAAGTTGTTCAATAAGTAGAAGAGCGGGTATAATATAATTAAGTTTCGTTTGTTTCGTTTGTTTCGAAAGTGAGGATGAGATGTATGCTGAAAGATTACAAAAATCATAAAGATGACATCATGAAGGTGCTTGAACGGGATGCTCAACTTGAAAAAATAGAAGTCGCCACTGAATTGAATAATGACCTAAAGCGTCAAAGTGCTGTTCGCCGTGCAATCAATGCGCTTAAAGAATATGAGCAAAGCCTTGATATCAAATTGTCAGAACGAGAAGAAGCAATCGTGAGTCAATACACCGTTTCAGAAAACCTCATTCATCTGTTGCCGAAATATCTTACTGTAACTGAGGTCGGAAAATTACTCTCCATCTCTCCTCAAATGGTAAGGCGGAAGTGTATGGCAAATGAAATTGAAGCGCATCGTACATTGAACGGGAAAGGGAAATGGCGAATCCCTTCCTCACAATTTGTGAGTCATCCTGACTTAGAAGAACTTTTGCTTGAACTTCAAGAACAACGACGATCGTCCGAACGACTCGCTTCTGTATTATTACAGGACGTCGATGAAGTGAAAGAGTGAAATGATGATTGTTAAATACGTGATTGATACGAATGTGATTCGAGATTTGAGTGCGCGTTCTAATGACGTTGAGGCACAAAAACATCAGAAGCAGTGTCAACACTTTTGGAAAAAAATCAAAGAGGATTCTAATGCGATTTTGATGATTCCTGAAGAGGTGAAAGTTGAACTAGATGTACAACTATTGGCAGAAATCCCGCCGAAACCGAATGAACGCCAACGTATTCTCGATGCTGTGAACGATTGTCAAATCGTCTATGAGAAAAGTACGCGTGAAATTGAGAATAAGTTGAGGGAGTTAAGCGCCATTCTAAAAGCTAAATATGGGTCGCGCATTCATGAAGAATGTCAACTCACACCGCAACACATGCAAGTGTCGGATGCGAGGATTCTGAGTGCAGCTTATGAGCAAGATGCGATATTAGTGACACGGAATATCAAAGATTTCATTTTATCAAAATTAAGCGAGAATACTCCCACTTCTAAACGTTAAGGACAGGGCTTACGTGAAAGTGGGAGATGAATCGCCAGCCTTTTCTTCGGGTAAAATATCTTCAAAGGTGGTGACCGTCACATGGTGAAGCACAAGGGCTATAAATTCCGGATCTATCCGACGAAGGAACAGGAACTCCTGATTGCCAAGACGATCGGATGTTCCCGGTTCGTGTTCAACCATTTCCTGTCGAAATGGGACGCGGCCCATGAAGCGACCGGCAAGGGACTGTCGTATGATGCCTGCTCGAAAGAACTTCCCATGCTCAAGCAGGAATTCGGTTGGTTGACGGAAGTGGACAGCACGGCCGTCCAGAACAGTGTCAAACACCTGGCCGACGCGTATAAGAAGTTCTTCAAGAAAAAGGGGAATCATCCCCGTTTCAAGTCGAAGCGAAACCCCGTCCAATCCTATACGGCGAACATCCAGGGCAAGTCCCAGCTCCCCGAGGTCTCGATCGTCGGGAATCGACTCAAACTCCCGAAGCTGAAGTGGCTGCGTTTCGCCAACTCGAGACAGGTCGAGGGTCGCATCCTGAGCGCCACGATCCGATGCACGGCTTCGGGTAAATATTTCGTCTCCCTTCTCGTAGAGCAGGAGATCGGTGAGCTGCCGAAGACCGGTTCATCGGTCGGCGTCGACGTCGGGCTGAAGAACTTCGCCGTTCTATCGGACGGCACATTGTACAAGAACGACCGTTACTTCCGTACGCTCGAGAAGAAACTGGCACGGGAGCAACGTAAGTTGTCCCGTCGTCAGCGCATCGCCCTGAACAAGAGGGTGAGACTCTCCGAGGCGAAGAACTACCAGAAGCAGAAGCGGAAGGTCGCCCGCATCCACGAGAAGATCGCCAACAAGCGCACCGACTTCCTGCACAAGGTGTCGACCGAGATCGTCAAAAACCACGACGTCATCGGCATCGAGACTCTGCAGGTGAAGCACATGCAGAAGAACCGCAAGTTGAGCAAGTCGATCTCCGAGGTCAGCTGGTCAGAGTTCTTTCGCATGCTCGAGTATAAGGCCGGTTGGTACGGGAAGACCGTCGTGAAGGTCGGGAAGACCTTCGCCTCGAGCCAGCTCTGTTCGAGTTGCGGCCATCAACACAAAGACGTGAAGCATCTCCCATTGCGTGAATGGACATGCCCGAACTGCGGGGTCCACCACGACCGGGATGTGAACGCAGGACTGAACTTGAAATTAGAAGCTGAACGCATCTTAGCTTCTTCAACCGTCGGGACGACGGGGCTAGCCTGATCAGGTTTCTCTCGTTAGAGAGGATAACTCAGGAATCCCCACCTCTAAGCGAAGCGTAGGTGGGGGTAGTTCAAATCTATTCTTGTCCGAAGCGGATGAAGAGGTTCTTTATGATACGGGTAGGGGCGAATATCTATCTGTCTCTACTGAATTGCATGAGGCAGTACTGTCAGATGAAGAATTCTCAGCAAGACTAGAAGATTTCTTTGAGATTTGGAATCAACTTGATTAGACGTTTTGACATGTCATCATTATGAGTGAGGTATTCCTCGAGACGGATCCATTTATGGGTCCGTCTTTTTTGTAGGAAACTCGGGCGTGTGCATTTGTCATCAAATTGCGACCGACATGTAACTCTGTTAAGATACGATAAGATGAAGAAATACTGATTACTTAAAAAAGGTGGAGCGGACGTATGGATGTAAAAGCGACGCTACGCGACGTGCAAAAGCATATCGCGTGGTTAAAAGAAGAAAAAGAACGAGTCAACCGAAAAGAGGCATTGGTCGGGGATGACTTGATTACCTTAGATGAACTTCCTTCTTTGTCGAGACAGGCGCAACGCCCGCGTCTAGATGACAAACTGTTCGAGGAACAACAAACCGCATTACAGGCAGAGCTCGAAGCAGCTCGGAAACGCCTCCCAGAACTTGATGTGACACGCATCCAGTCGAACGGGAGCAGTTTTTATGAGAAGGCGAATGTGCATGTCGCGTTCGTCGGACCGGTCAAGCGGGCCAAAGAGCTCGAACGTCTTTGTCACACCCATTACTTTGAGAACGTGACAGGCTTTTTAGAGTTGCTTGAAGCAGAAGACATCGATTTCCTGCTCATCTCGGCAGCGCTCACAGAAGATGAGACGACGGCCTTCCATCACATGGGGACGCCACGCTCGCACTCTCGTCACTGGCTCGGAAACTTGATTCGCAAGGCGAAACAAAAGGAGATCCGTGTCGTCTTCGAAACGACACTCGATACGAATCATTTCGACCGCTTCTCTTCACTTGCCGCACAATGTGATTACATCTTCACGGCAAACGAGGAGCGTGTGACGGAATATATGGAAGAAGCCGGGCATGAACGGGTCTTCGTCATCCGCCCAGGAGTCGACCCGCTTCATGTGAACCCGATCGGGATGACGCGCGGCAAGGTAGACCGTGTCGTCGTGACGAACCGTTTTCCCGTCCAGCGGTTCGCAAAAGACTTGGAGACGCTCGCGCAAGGCGTTCGCGATGCGAACAAAGAACTCTATGTGATACGTGAGGCGAATGAGTCGAAAGCGTCACTCGCACCAAAGTCGCTTCAAGATGTCCTCGTCCATGGGGACCCTGAGGATATGGAGAAGCTGAAAGAGACATCGAATTGGGTGCTTCACGTCAATGAAGTGAAGCACAGTCCGACGATGAGCGCGCAAGCGATTTATGGGGCACAGGCTCGCGGACAACTCGTCTTGACGAACTACAACGTCGCCGTCAACAACGACTTCCCGAACGTGTTCATCGCCACAAGCGCCTTGGACGCCCAAGGGATTTTAGAGATGTTTAAGACGGACGAAGAGCGTCTCGAGCATCAACTGTCTGGTGTCCGGACCATCTTCTCGAACCATACGATGTACGACCGCTTCAGTGAGATGTTGTTCACTCTCGGCATCCACCATGAAATCCGTCGCGACGTCCTCGTCATCGGTCGCGGTGATGTGACGGCGACACGTGAACAGTTCGAGCGTCAGTCGTATCCACACAAGCGCTTCGTCGCCGAAGCGGATCTACAAGAAGTCGACCTACGTACAGCCGACTTTGTGACCGTGTTTGACGACCGTCATCACTATCTCGACTACTATGTGGAAGACTTAGTCAACGCCTTCAAATACACGGACGTCTCGTTCGTGACGAAAGGGCAGGACACCATCCATGAGTTCGTGGAAGACTATGCTGACGTGGCCTTGACGATGTTCGCGGCTAGTCACGTATCGCTTGAGACGCTTCGGAACGACCAACGCGTCGAAGGTCAAGGCTATGCCATCGATCATTTCGAACTGCTCGCCCCAGACGACGTGCTCGTCCCGAACGAACCGGGCGACTATGCGCTTTCAATGATCGTCCCGATTTATAACAACGGTCGCTATCTATACAACAAGTGTTTCTCGAGTCTTCGCCGTAGCTCGATGTTTGAAGACATGGAGATCTGGCTCGTCGACGACGGTTCAACGGACCAAGAGACGATCGGCTATATCGAACGTCTCGTCCGGAAGTATCCGAACGTCTACACGTATTCGTTCAACGACGGCGGTAGCGGTAGCGCCTCACGTCCACGCAACAAAGGGGTGGAGCTTGCGACGACGCCATACATCGCCTTCCTTGACCCGGACAATGAAGCGGTCAACGACGGCTATGCGGCACTGTTCCGTGTCATGCAAGAAGATGACACGCTCGACCTCTCTGTCGGAAGCATGTTGAAGCTTGCGAACCGTGAAGCGATGATCGAACTCGAAGACCTCGAGAAGGATGGCATTCGCGTCATCGAAGACCCGAGAGGGTACTTGCTTGAGCATAACTTCAAGGTGCAGAGTATCCAGACGATGGTCATCAAAAAAGACTTTATCCAGAAGCATGATTTGAAACAAGTCATCGGCGCGGTCGGGCAAGACTCGCTCTTCTTCCAAGAGATGTTCCTCAACGCAGGACGCGTCGCTCTGCTCGACTTGACGATTCATGACTATTACGCGGCCGTCGCCGGTTCGACGGTCAATACGATCACGAAGAAATACTTTATGAAGTGTGTCATCCGGGAGACGGCACGGGCGAAAGCGTTCGCTCGCGAAGGCGTACTCGACCAATACCGCTCGACTCGATTCGAACGGTTCTTCTCGATGTGGTACCTCGTCTTCTTACGCCGCAGCAAGCCGGAAGAATTCTTCGACAACGCCGGAATGCTTTATGAAATCATCGAACAGTATCGTCCGATGGAACTAGAGACGCCGATCGTGAAACAGTTCGTCGACTTATATGAATCAGGACAAAAAGAAGAATTGAAGCGTCTCTATTTTGACGCATACTTGTGAGGTGAGACCATGAGCAATGAACTAGAAAAAGAAATCGGATTGTTGAAACAGCGAATCAAACTTCAAGAAGAGGAGATTCGTCATCTGAAGCACGATGAACGATTGTTGCGACAAAAACATCGTCGCCTCGTCCAAAAGTATGGCGACCTTCTCTATACGTTCGAATGGACCGTTCAGGCGTTTGAAAAGAAAGAACAAGCGCTCACGGACGTGAAACGTAAGTATGAAGTGGTGAACAAGAAGTATCGTCGCCTTGTGCAGTCGAAAGCCGGTAAGGCGATTTTGAAGGCACAAGCTGTCGCACGACGCATTCGCAAATAAAGAATCGGATTCGGGAGAACCGATGATTTGGAGGATATGAGGATGGATTGGCAGAAAAAAGCACGTCGCGCCGCTTACCTTGGGGTACAACGGTCGAAGCGACTCGGTCGTAAAGTGTTGAACAAACGCCCGAACAAATCGCATCAACTACGTGAACTCGTACCGAACTGGTATACACGCTCACCTTACGTACACGTTGAAGGGACGGACCTTGTCTTCTCTGGGGACGAGCCGGTCACCATCACGTACCGACCGAACGCGAGTTCAGATATCATCTCGGTGAACGACCTCGTCGAATCAGGTCAAAAGACGTTCACGGCTATGATGCGTGTCAAATCGCGTGAAGGCTTGATGCCGACGTTGACGTTAGAAGTCGTTCGTAAAGGGGGGCGTACCCGCTACGTCACCGTACAGGACAGCGACCACGTCGATGTGACACTCGGAATGGGTGAACAAATCGTCCGGGCCCACTTGAATGTGGAAGGGAAAGGGGCGTTCAGCCTCGTCGACCTCACGCTCGGGACGCTCTCGCTTTGGACGGTGGAAGGGACGGCCGCGAACATTTCGGTCGACGCCTTTGACTTCCGCTATCCGCTCACGGCGGCGTCACTCCGGTCGCTCAAGCCACAGAGTGAGATTGCTCACTTCGATGGGGACACGCTCGTCGTGCGAGCCGAAGGAAACCAATACACGCACTATGGCGTCGATGAGATCGCGCTACCACACGTCGATACAGAACGTGGCATCGATTTTGAGACGGGTGATATGGACGATGACTTGTATCGTTTCTATTTGAAAGGGGACCGCACGGGTACAGCGGACGCCTCGCTATTCATCGCGACGTATACGGTGTCTGGGCAGGATCGTTTGATTGAAGTGCCACTCGGACTGAGCGGTATCGTCCGCATCGCACCGTCACACCGTTCCATCCGCTATTTCATCCGCGTGAACGGGTCAGGACAGCTTGAGAACTTGAATATCGGCATGATTCGCGAAAAGAGTGTCCGCCGTGAAGACGTCTTGTCGCTCAAACCGGACATGTGGACGATCCCGGCACCGGACCTCATCAAATTGAAGAGCCGGGATGACCAACTTGTCGTCAATTTGAAAGGCGAGGAGGATCAGCGCCGCTACATCTCGTATGCAGAGATGAACAACAGCTTCAAACTGCTCCCGACAGAGTTCCCGTATGAAGTGAAGGCGAACAGTCGTTACCGTGTCACGCTCGATGGTGTGGCCGATGAAGGGGCGAATGTTGTCCTCTACATCATTGCCTACTCGGCGACGGAGCGTCAGATCATGCAACAGGTTCAAATCGGAAGCGAGAAAGTCTTCTATTTTGACCGAGGCATCCGCTTCCTTCGTTTCGCCCTACGTGTCGACGGTGTCGGAGAGGCTCGGGTCGACCGCATCCGTGTCGCGGAAGAACTCGTCAGCGACGGTACAGAAAACCCGACGTGGATGGACGTGCGCGAGGCGCGCTTCTTCGCACCGGTCCCGCGTGAGCTTCATGAACTGAAAGTCGCGGCCATCTTCGATGAGTTCACGATGGCATCCTACAAACCAGAGTGCCAGCTCATCACTTTCACACCGGACAACTGGAAGACGGTGCTCCTCGATGAGCAACCGGACGTCCTCGTCGTCGAATCGGCGTGGAAAGGGAACGCCGGCGCCTGGGAGAAGAAAATCGTCAAATATGGCACGAACACGTGGGAAGAGCTCGACGCGCTTCTCGCTTGGTGCCGTTATCACAATATCCCGACCGTCTTTTGGAACAAAGAAGACCCGATTCACTACGACCGTTTCATCGAGACGGCGAAGCGATTCGACTATGTGTATACGACCGACATGAACCGTGTCCCGAATTATAAAGAAGATTGTGGGCATGACCGGGTCGATGCGTTACCGTTCGCGGCCCAGCCGAAAGAGCATAACCCAATCCGCTTACCGGGGACTCGTGAGCCGTATGCGTGTTTCGCCGGTTCGTATTATGCGAACCGTCACGAATCGCGTAAAGCCGACATGGACCGCTTGTTCGCGGCGGCGGATAAGTACGGTCTTGCCATTTACGACCGCAACTATGCGATCAACCAACGCGGGGAGAGCGACCAGCTCCAATTCCCGGAACAGTTCCGTCACGCCATTCGCGGCAGTTTGAAGTACAACCAGATTGCCAAGGCGTATAAAGGGTATAAAGTCATGTTGAACGTCAACTCGGTCAACGATTCACCGACGATGTTCTCACGTCGTGTCTTCGAAGGAC
The DNA here is from genome assembly GCF_018617135.1 of Exiguobacterium sp. s163. GTDB lineage: Bacteria > Bacillota > Bacilli > Exiguobacteriales > Exiguobacteriaceae > Exiguobacterium > Exiguobacterium profundum. Next base: position 761,800 of record NZ_JACSJN010000001.1, on the reverse strand, counting down.
TCGCCTGCGCGACACCGGTCGTCAGCACCCGTTCGGTCGGGGTCGACGCCATGCTTGGTGATTACGTCTTCCTCGACGATGGGGAGTCTGACTTAGACGAGACGTTCCGCCGTTTGATGACGGATGACTCGTTCTATGAGGACATCGCGATGCGTGGGATGCGCCACGTGTTGACGTATCACACGTACACGCAACGTCTGGCGAAAATCATCCAAGACGTCGGTATCCCGTACCGCGTCGACCACGAGAAGATTGCCGTCGTCGCCTTCATCAAGTCGCGCGAAGAGGCAGAACGCGTCGTCGCCCAGTTCGAAGCACAGAACTATGAGCATAAACACCTCATGATGTTCCTCGATAAGTTCGAGGATCACATCGATGTGTACAACACGTACAACACGCCATCGATCTCGACGTATATGCGCAGCTACTTGACGCACTATACCTCGTTCACGGAGATGGTCGAATCGTACGATTGGGTCGCCCATTTGAAGTCGGACGATTATTACGGTCCGAACTACTTGAGCGATTATCTGCTCGCGGCACGCTATGCGGAAGCGGATGTCCTCACGAAAGAGGATTACTATGCGTATGACGGCAAGCTCGTCAAACAGGACCATGACGAGTCGTATCGTTATGTGTTTGACGCGACACCGTCCCGCTCGATCGTGCAGCCGTCGGCACTCCGCTTCTATACGGTCGAGGAGGCGCTCCACATCTTTGAAGCGGACGAGAGTTTGAACGAACTCGCTCGTTCCGGCAAACGCATCTTCAGTGTCGACCCGTATCAATATGTGAAAGCCGGTGCCGCCATGAATGAAGCGGACCGTCAGGAGGTAACGTTATGACGAAGCAACCGCTACGGATCCTCGTATACGGGGACGTCAATTTGAACTTGATCGACGGCTCGGCCATCTGGCTCACGTCGGTCGTGCATATGTTGAACCAGGACCCGAACATCGAGGTCGACGTGCTCTTGAAGCGCTCGATCGTGAAACCAGAAGTGACGGCGTCGATCAAACAGCTCGACCGCGTCCGCTTCATCGACGTCTTCACGGAAGACTCGACGAAGAAAGACGAGCCGTACTATGAGAAGAAGGTGCTCCAGCCGGAAGAGGCGGCCCAACTCATCCACGAGCTCGTCGAGACGAAACAGTATGACATGACGTTCATCCGTGGGTTCCAGCTCGCCTATGCGCTCTCCGACTATGAACATACGATGAAAAAGACGTGGACTTATCTCACGGATTTCACGCATGATTCATCGGCCGCGTCACAGGAAGAGTTGGCACGGTTGAAGAAGATCGCGGACCGCTCGGCGCGCATGCTCTGTCAGACGGCGGAGATGAAGGCGTACTTCGAGACGTTTTTACAGACGCCGAAGCCGTTCCTCATCTTGAACCCGATGATTCCGAACATGCGCGAGGCGACGCCGACGTTCAAGCGTCAGGCGAAACGTCTCGTCTATACAGGAAAGTTCGCGCCGCTCTGGTACTCGGCTGAAATTCTCGACGCGCTCGAGAAGGTACGGGTCCGGATGCCGGACGTCGAGTTGAAGGTGGCGGGGGACAAGTTCAACCAAGACCCGAACAACCCGAACTTCCGTAAAGAAGTGACACATCGTCTCCAGACGGACGAAGGGGTCCACTGGTTGAAAGGCATCCCGCGTGCGGACGTCGAGACGCTCATCGAAGAGAGCGACATCGGTATCTCGTGGCGCCACCCGGACCTTGACGACAGCCTCGAGTTGTCGACGAAGCTCCTCGAATATGGGGCGCTCGGGAAGCCGGTCCTTCTCAACCGCAACAAGATGCACGAGATGTTGCTCGGGTCGAGCTACCCGCTCTTCGTCAACTCGGAAGATGAGTTCATCGAAAAGGTCGAGCTCGCCTTCACCCATCCGGCCATCTACAAGGATGCGGCGGAACGTCTCTACAATATGGCGAAAAACTACACGTTCGCCAGCACGTTCGAACGCCTCCGTGACGCGGTTTGGGAGATGCAGAAGACGACAATCCTCTTCGCCGGTCACGACTTGAAGTTCATCCGTATGTTCATGGAACGCTTCGAGGCCGACCCGAGCTACCGGGTCCTCATCGACCAGTGGGACGGACATAAGATTCATGATGTGAATCACAGTAAGGCGTGTCTCGCGCAAGCAGACGTCATTTTCTGTGAGTGGGGCCTCGGCAACGCCGTCTGGTACTCGCAACACAAGTTGCCGCATCAGCGTCTCATCGTCCGAATTCACCGTCAGGAGAAAGAGACACCATTTCCACGGGAATATGCGCTCGACAACATCGACCGTATCATTCTCGTCTCACCGTATATGTTAGAAGAAATGCATCGTCTCTTCGGGATTCCGCGTCACCAGATGACGGTCATCTACAACGCCGTCGACGCGGACAAGCTCGACAAACCGAAACAGGCAGACGATTTGACGTTCCGTCTCGGTATGATCGGCATGAACCCGAAACTGAAGCGTCCGGACCTCGCGCTCGACGTCCTCGAAGAGCTGCTGAAGACGGACAAACGGTACCAGCTCCACTTCAAAGGACACCATCCAAAAGATGTCTATTGGATTGGGAAGCGCGAAGAGGAGAGCGCGTACTACGAGGCGTTACTGAAACGCATCGAGGAGTCGGACCTTCGTGACCACGTCCATTTCGATGGACACGGCAATGACGTCGACACATGGCTCCAATCAATCGGCTTCGTCTTCTCGACGAGTGACTTGGAAAGTTTCCATCTCGCACCGGCCGAAGCGATGGCCGCAGGGTCTTATCCGCTCATCCGTCACTGGACGGGCGCGGAGACGATTTACCCGGACGAACTGCTCGTCACGGATACGATGGAATTTGTTGACACAATCCTTTCTTATAAAGAAGAGAACGAGAAGCTGATGGCGGACGCAAAAGCCTATCAGGCGTATGCCCGTAAACATTTCGCGCTCGATCGTCTCTATCGAGAGATGGAACAAATCATTTCAGGCAAAACACACGAACAATTTTCGACGATATTGTCATGAAAATGTAATTGCACCGAAGAATTGTTCAAGAGTATAATGAGTATTGTTTTATTATCGAATGTGAAATAAAATGATGGACAATGCGCTATTTAAAAAGCGCGTCAAAACATTTGGAGGTTACCACACAATGAAAGTATGTACAGTAGGTCTTGGATATATCGGATTACCGACATCGGCTGTCTTTGCGAACTATGGCGTCGACGTCGTCGGAGTCGATATTTCACAACATGTTGTTGATAAATTGAACCGTGGAGAGATCCACATTGAAGAGCCAGGTCTCGGCGAAATGGTCGCAGACGTCGTGGCAAAAGGGAAGTTCCGTGCATCACTCTCACCAGAGAAAGCAGATGCCTTCATCATCGCGGTCCCAACACCGAACAACGACGACGAGCACAAATCATGTGACTTGACGTACGTCTTAGATGCGACACGCAAAGTGTTGCCATTCGTTGAAAAAGGCAACGTCATCATCGTTGAGTCGACAATCGCACCACGTACGATGGACGACTTCGTCAAACCACTCGTCGAGGAAGCTGGATTCACTGTCGGTGAAGACATCTATCTCGTACACTGCCCAGAGCGCGTATTGCCTGGACAAATCCTTCATGAGCTCGTGCACAACAACCGCATCGTCGGTGGAATCACGACAGAATGTGCAGAAGCAGGCGCACGCGTCTACGGTACATTCGTTGAAGGTGAAATCGTGAAAACGGATGCGAAGACGGCAGAAATGTCGAAACTCATGGAAAACACGTTCCGTGACGTTAACATCGCACTCGCGAACGAACTCGCAAAAGTATGTAACGACTTGGACATCAACGTTCTTGACGTCATCGAGATGGCGAACAAGCACCCACGTGTCAACTTGCACAGCCCAGGCCCAGGTGTCGGTGGACACTGTCTCGCGGTCGACCCGTACTTCATCGTCGCGAAATCACCTGACCTCGCGAAAATCATCAACTTGTCACGTGAGACGAACGTCTCGATGCCACACTACGTTGCAGACAACGTTCAGAAGTTGACTGCTGGAATCGAAGACGCGAAAGTCGCGGTCTTTGGTGTGACATACAAAGGAAACGTCGACGACATGCGTGAGAGCCCAGCGGTTGAAATCGCTGAAATCTTGCTTGACCGTGGTGTGAACATCTCTGTTCACGACTCACACGTTGAAAAATCAACATCAAGCCGTTTCGAGCTCGTTTCAAAAGAAGAAGCACTCAAAGACGCGGACCTCGTCCTCGTATTGGTTGACCACAACGAGTTCAAAGTCCTCGACTTCGCAGAGCTCAAGTCATCAATGCGTCGTCCGATGATCTTCGACACACGTAACATCGTGAAACCAGAAGGTGAAGACGTAGCGGTCGTCAACTACGGCAACCTCTACAAATATACAAAGGAAACGAATCTCGTTCTTTGATTCAGGTGAATGAACATGTTTAAATCCGCGAAAGCTATTCTTTCAGAGCTAAAGTCGAGCTTGTACTTGATTTTCCGTCTCGCCACGTATGAGACGCGAAGCAACAACTCGATGCAGTACCTCGGATTTTTATGGGAGTTCGTGACACCGTTATTGCAGATTGGAGTTTACTGGTTCGTATTTGGATTTGGTATTCGAAGCGGCAGGCCGATTGATGGCGTGCCGTTTCTGCCATGGTTGGTCGCAGGGATTGTCGTCTGGTTCTTCATTGCCTCGGCGATCACCTCGACGGCCCGGTCCGTCTATTCGAAAATCGGCATGGTCTCCAAAATGAGCTTCCCAATCTCGACGATTCCGGCATACGTCTTGCTCGCACTCTTCTATCGCCACGTGGCGCTAGTCGGTGTCTCGTTTATCTTGATGTGGGCATTCGGATTCCCGATGGGGCTACATTCGCTCTGGTTTATCTACTTGGCGTTCAGTGCGCTCGCACTACTGTACTCGCTCGCCTTGATTACGTCCGCGCTCACGACAATCGTGCGCGATCTTCAAAACCTTCTTCAGTCGATGATGCGGATGTTGATGTATTTGACACCGATTTTTTGGGTGCCGCCGGCGAAGCTCGCGAATATCCTACAAATCAATCCGCTCTATTATTTAGTCGAAGGATATCGGTCGATGTTCCTCGGAACCGACTGGTTGGCGACTAACTGGGCTTACGGTCTCTATTACTGGGCCATCGTCGTCGTTCTCTTCTTCGTCGGGTCGATGATTCATTTGCGTTTCCGTCGACACTTCATCGATTACATTTGAGGAGGACCTTATGTACCAGGTTAAATTTGAAAACGTATCGAAACGATATACGCTTTATAACAAGCAATCTGATAAGCTGAAGGAGATCTTCTTCAGTAAAGCAGGGGGCAAACAGTTTTACGCGCTCCGCAATGTCACGTTTGAAGTTCCACCCGGGGAAGTGGTCGGGATTATCGGGATCAACGGGTCAGGGAAGTCGACGATGTCGAACTTGCTGGCTGACGTGATGCCGCCGACGCACGGGAAAATCGAACTTCACGGAAAGACGGCGTTGATTGCGATCTCTTCTGGTTTGAACGGTAACTTGACGGGGCTCGAGAACATCGAGCTCAAAGGCTTGATGCTCGGGATGACGAAACAGGAGATTATCGACTTGACACCGGCCATCATTGAGTTCGCCGATATCGGCGACTTCATCAATCAGCCGGTCAAGACGTACTCGAGCGGGATGAAGTCCCGTCTCGGATTCGCCATCTCGATCAACGTCGACCCGGACATCCTCGTCATCGATGAGGCGCTCTCGGTCGGGGACCAAACGTTCACCGACAAGTGTCTCGCCAAGATGAACGAGTTCAAAGACCGTGGGAAGACGATCTTCTTCATCAGTCACTCGGTCTCACAAGTTCGCCAATTCTGTACGCTCGGCCTTTGGCTCGAGTTCGGAGAAGTGCGCGAATATGGACCGGTCGATGAAGTCGTTCGGGAGTACAATAAGTTTTTGAAATGGTTCCGCAACTTGTCAAAAGAGCAACAAGACTCGTTTAAAGCCGATAAGCTCAAACGTCGTACGACGGTCGTCGATGCGACGGAGCTCGGAGAGACGTATATCTTACCGCCTTTGACAGAAGAACAACTACAAACACGCCATTCGTCGGTCGCTGTATCGAACGAAGCGTGAGCAATTGGGAGGAGGAAGCACGGCGAAGTCAGACCGTGCGAAACGACCTATGAAAAAAGTCATGACCGTCTTTGGGACGCGACCAGAAGCCATCAAAATGGCACCACTCGTACTTGAGTTGAAAAAACGTGAAGGGGTAGAACCGATTGTCGTCGTGACAGCGCAGCACCGTCAAATGCTTGACCAAGTGCTCGAGTTGTTCGAAATCAAACCGGACTACGACCTCGACATCATGAAAGACAAGCAGACGCTTTACGATGTCACGTCACGTGTATTGAAAGGGATGGGCGAGGTCATCGCTGAAACGAAGCCAGATATCGTGTTGGTCCACGGGGACACAACGACGACATTCGCGGCATCACTCGCAGCTTTCTACAACCAAGTCGCAGTCGGTCACGTTGAGGCTGGCCTGCGCACACACAATAAATATTCACCATTCCCGGAAGAGATGAACCGCCAATTGACGGGTGTCATGGCCGACCTTCATTTCGCACCGACGGAAACGTCGCGTGACAACCTCCTTCGTGAAGGCAAGAATGAAGAGATGATCTTCGTCACAGGGAACACGGCAATCGACGCACTCAAAACGACAGTCCGTGACGACTATGCGAGCGAGTTGCTCGACAGCATCCGTTCACAAGGTCGTCGCCTCGTCATGTTGACGGCGCACCGTCGTGAGAACTTGGGTGAGCCGATGCGCAACATGTTCCGTGCGGTCCGTCGCTTGATCGAGAAGTATGATGACATCGAAGTCGTGTATCCGGTCCACATGAACCCGGTCGTTCGTGAACTCGCTAACGAGATTCTTCACGATGTCGAACGTGTCCACTTGATCGAACCGCTCGACGTCTTCGACTTCCACAACTATGCGGCGACGTCGCACTTGATCTTAACGGATTCAGGTGGCGTACAAGAAGAAGCACCATCTCTCGGTGTACCTGTCCTCGTCCTTCGTGACACGACAGAACGTCCAGAAGGTGTGGCTGCAGGAACGCTCAAACTCGCAGGGATCGAAGAAGAGAACATCTTCTCACTCGCGGATGAGCTCTTGTCTGACGAAACGGCATACAAAGCGATGTCACAAGCATCGAACCCGTACGGTGATGGTGAGGCGTCACGTCGAATCGTCGATGCTATCCTTGCCAACTAAATGAAAGCGAATAGAGTTGTTTTGTGCCCAGCACAGCAACTCTTTTCTGTATCATCATCCTAACGATTCGGAGGTGCTTGTATGTCAACGAAGCGAATTCGTCCGGCGATTTATCATTACTATCCGCGCGGACCGCATAAAAACCATATGTCGATGCGCGAAGAAGAATACAAGACAGAAGTCACATTTTTACCACAAGCGTTAACGGACTCGATTTACGTCCAATTGTTTGATTTGAAGTTTGAGATTCCACCGTCAAAAATCTTTTTGGCAGACGCCAAGATGGATGAAGGGGACGAGATGGAAATGAAGACTGCCGTTTATGTCGAAGGCGATCGCACCGTTCGATTTGAACTGTACGTCATGCAGTACTCAGATGAGGAGCGTCTTTCGAACAAACGTTTCTCGCTCACGTTGAATCCGGGGATGAATCCGATTGAAGAAGTCGTGAAACAGATGGAAGGCGCCAAGTATTTCAAGATGTCGTACAAATACATCGTCGAGACGCTTGACCCGATCACAGTACGATTCGATGACCTCTATGTAACGTTCCGCTGAACGGAGCAAGTCTTAAGGGAGAAAGGGACCATTCGGTATGTTATTTAGTTCCACGGTATTTCTATTTTATTTCTTGCCGGTCGTGCTGTTGTTGTACTTCGTGTCACCACGCTGGCTGAAGAATACGATTCTACTCGTTTCAAGTTTGTTCTTCTACGCATGGGGTGAACCACGTTTCGTCCTCATCATGCTCGCTTCAATCGTCATGAACTACTTCTTCGGCTTCATGGTCGATAAGTATCGGGACGATGCGAAGAAGATCAAATGGACGATGGCGCTTATGCTTCTCGGAAACCTCGGGATGCTTGGGGTCTTCAAGTACGCGAGTTTCTTCGTCGAGAACGTCAACTCGGTGTTCGGCTTCTCGCTGAACGACCCGGAGATCCCGCTACCACTCGGGATTTCATTCTTCACGTTCCAAGCGATGAGTTACGTCATCGATGTGTATCGGAACGATGGGCGTCTCCAGAAGAACTTGTTCGACTTGGCACTTTACGTCTCGTTCTTCCCGCAATTGATTGCCGGACCGATCGTCCGTTACCAAACGGTCGCAGATGAGATCGTGGACCGCCGTGAGACGATTGATGACTTTGTCTCTGGGATCCAACGTTTCGTCATCGGTCTAGGGAAGAAGATGATTTTGGCGAACAGTTGTGGTTATGTGGCCGACCAAGTGTTCAGTCAATCGGCGGGGGAGCTGTCGACGACACTCGCCTGGATTGGAATCATCGCCTACTCGCTCCAAATTTATTTTGATTTCTCCGGTTATTCGGATATGGCCATCGGTCTTGGTCGGATGTTTGGGTTCCATTTCCTTGAGAACTTCAATTATCCGTATATTTCGAAATCGGTGTCTGAGTTTTGGCGTCGTTGGCACATCTCGCTCGGAAGTTGGTTCCGAGACTACGTGTACATCCCGCTCGGCGGGAATCGTCAAGGCCCATGGAAGACGTATCGCAACTTGACCATCGTCTGGTTATTAACCGGCGTATGGCACGGGGCGAGTTGGACATTTATCGCCTGGGGTCTCTATTACGGGATCTTCATCATGTTCGAACGGGCATTTCTCGGGAAATGGCTCGCTGCGTGGCCGGCATGGCTCGCGCATGTGTTCACATTATTCGTCGTCGTCATCGGTTGGGTATTCTTCCGTGCCGATAACTTCACGTACGCGATTGACTATCTGCAAGTCATGTTCGGCTTACACGGCGGTGAAGTGTTCGATCAAACGGCATACTTCTATCTCGTCCAATACGGAACGGTTCTTCTGTTGGCGATGATTGCTGCCACACCGCTTCCGAAGATGCTGGTCGCTCATTTCTTGCGCCACGAGGTGGACTCGGAACGTCCGGTTCTTGCCGCGAGCGCAGGTCTTGCCCGAGCAGCTTATATCTTGCTCATTTTCGGCATCTCGATTTCGTACGTCGTCTCGAGTACATTCAATCCGTTTATTTATTTCCGGTTCTAAGGAGGGCTGACAATGGAACAACAAACCAAAAGCGAACAAGTCCGTTCGAAAGGACGGCGCCTCTCTTGGGTGGTCAACAGTATCCTTTTGCTCGGCTTCCTTGGCACCATCTTTTATGGACTTGCCGTTTATGCCTTCGGTAACGAGCAGGAAAGCTCGGCCACCGAGGGGCGCATATTGGCGAAGCGTCCTGAGCCATCCATCGAAACGATTTTAAATGGGTCGTACATGGAGGAGTTCGAGGCGTCGGCGAACGACCAGGTGTTTGAGCGAAACCTGTGGATTGAAACGCAGGCCTGGGTGCAACTGAACGTGTTGCAACAACAGATGAATAACGGCGTCATCAGCATCGATGGATTCTTGTACGGTCCGGATGCGAACGAAAGTCAGTATTCTTCGCTCGGTGTATTCTTCAAAGAGTTCAAAAAAGAGATGGATGATGCCGGCATCCCGTCTTACTTCGCCTCGGCACCGAGTAAGCCGGTCTATGCGACGCGACAAAACATCTTCCCGGCTTACATCGAGTCGGCGGATGCGGAGAATCGTGATGAGTTACATGAGCGGATCGAAGAGAACGGCATCCCGCTCATCGACTTGGAGGAGACGCTCGGTGACGAACCGGGCGAGGATATCTATTTCAAAACCGATCACCACTGGCGAGCAGAAGGGGCATTCCTCGCGTATGGTCAAATCATGGACCGTTTAAGCGAACAGTTCCCGGATGCGCCGGTGTTGACCGCAGATGAGATAGACGTGAAGACGGTCGACGGGACGTTCTACGGGTCACATGCCCGGGAAATCTCGATGCCGTATGTCGAATCGGCGGACACGTTCACGTATCTCGAACCGAAAGACGGATTCACGACGACGGTCTGTCGAAACGGGGATGACTGTGGACATGGCGTCCTCGACAAAGACGTGTTGAACAACACGGACGACTTCACGAACTACTACAACTTGTTCATGGGTGACAACTACGCCCTCGCGAAAATCACGCAGGAGAATCCGAAAAATGACGATCATCTCCTCGTGTTGAAAGATTCTTATGCGAACCCGGTACTCGGCTACCTTGGCGAGTCGTTCGGGACGGTATCGGCAATCGACGTTCGCTATCTCGATGACTACGATGTCAGCATCGCGGAATATGCGGAAGAGAACGATGTCGATGCGGTTCTGTTCTTACACAATGACCGAATCACAGGACTCGGGTCGATGTATCAAGAAGGTCTGTGATCGAACGCGATTCCTTCGAAAAGGCAGGTGCGCTTCATGAACGTATTGCTACCGGTATTCTTCCACTCCGCGATGGGTGGGCTTCATCGACACATTCTCTCATCTGTGAAAGTGCTTATTCGAGAGGGTCATGAGGTGACCGTCGTCTGTAAGCCAGGTCCCTTTGCCAAAGAGGTAGAGGCGCTCGGTGGGCAGGTCATACGAACCGATTATTCCAATGAGGACGTCACCCGTGTGATCGATGCGGTAGGGACACAATCCTTCGATCTGGTGTATGCCCATCCGTTCGATTCACGACAGGTCGGCCTAGCGGTGGCAGAGACACACGGCATCCCGTTCGTCCTCGTCATCCATGGGATGTATTATGATGAGATTGAGCAGTATCATACGAGCGTCTCGCGAGTGATCGCCGTCTCGGAACGGATCGCGACCCATCTCGTGGAGCACTGTCCGGCCATCGAATCGAAGCTCATCGTCATTCCGAATGGAGTCGATGATGCATTCGTCCCGGATGTGACGAGCGTGTCGTCAGAGCGCGTGACGGGTCTATTCACCTCGCGACTAGATGCGGACAAACTGTTCATTTTAGATGTCTTTTTGGATGCGCTAGAAGACGAGCGGATCAAGTCTTTACCGATTGATTGGCTCATTGTCGGGGACGGGACACAACGGGAAAAATACGCATCACGTTATGAGGAAGCGCTTGAAGGGACCAGTCAGACGATGGACTGGCTTGGTTGGGTCGAGCAAGACGATTTACCCGAAGTGATGCGTCGTGCCGATTTCGTCATCGCCCCAGGGCGCTCTGCGCTAGAAGGGATGGCGGTCGGCAAACCGACCATCGCCGTCGGGAGCAAAAGTTATCAGGGGCTGGTCACACCTTCGACGTGGCAAGATATTGCGAGTACGAACTTTGGTGGCATCGGGACGAAATACGATGGATACACATCGGGTCGAATCGGTGATGCCATCCTCGAATTGATGGATGAGACGACGAGACGAGAGCTCGCACGTTTCTCGGCCGCACTCGTGGATGAACATTTCCGTGATGAAGCGGCGCAACGGCTTCTCCTTGATCTGCTCGAAGAGGTGAGACGAGAGGGACCTAAGGAAATCGATTTGGTGGCTCGTTATCCACACGTTCGTTACGACCAACTGCATGCCCGTCGCGCGAATCGGCTCTGTTCGTGGAAATTAGCGGATCGGGAGCAACGACTGGAAGCGATGCGCAATGAGCTCGAGGCGACCAAGCGACACCTTGATGAACTTCGTGCGATTCAATCGAATCAGTCTACCGAGATCAGTCAGTTACGATCAGCCCTTCAGCGATTGTCCGACGAAACCGAATAAACACAACAAGAAGGTTATAACGTGACGATTAAACGTGATCAGCAAGACCACTTGGTTGTTCTACAGGCGAAATATCAAGGAATCAATCAACCGATTCCAATCATCGTCAAATTGTCGAAGCAATAACAAAGAACGGAGTCGCAACTGTGCGACTCCGTTCTTTTGGTCAATGTGCTGTGAAGCGAGCTGGTCCAATCGAAGAGACGAGACGTGTCGCGGCACGCAAGCAATCCAGCTGTCTCGAATACACACGGCTCACATCGGAAAAGGCAGAGGGGAGATGGTCTGAGTCTAACGGACCTTGTCGCATATAAGGAGATTCCCCGGCGCCAAGCGGTGTCGGATGAATCACGAACTTATAGTGAGTCGGGTCGAGCTCGACAACCTCAATCTCTGCAAACAGTCGTGCATCGCGTGTATACAAGAAGCGGGTGGATAACCACTTATCTGAATCTGTCATGGTTCACCAGTCCTCCCTCAAGAAGTCTTACCTCCCTTATCATAAAACAATTTTTGGATATTTCAAATGTTATTTTCATATTTATGTAAATATACTTACTTGAAATTGTAAAAAAGAGCGGATTCGTGCAATCATTTCTTTGTTTGAGTAAAGTTAGGAAAGAACGTACGAAGGCGGGGTGACAACATGAGAAAGAACGCATTAGGGACATATCGGTTCGTCATCATCCTTGGGGCGAAAGTGAATGGGACTCGACCATCCCGGGCACTCCAACATCGAATTGACGTGGCGGCCGCCTATGCGAAGGCACATCCTCATGTCGAACTGATCGCAACAGGTGGACAGGGACCAGATGAAGGGATGGCAGAGGCGCGTGTCATTGAACGAGAACTGATGGCGCAAGGAATCGATGCTACACGGATTCATGTGGAAGCGACATCGACGTCGACAATCGAGAACTTTGAGCATAGCCGTCTGTTTTGGGATGGAGCATCAGGTGTGACGATTGTGACGAATGACTTTCATGTGCCGCGGGCCCGTCTGATTGCGAGACTGTATTTTCAGCTCGAGAGCGATGCCCTATATGCACCGACCCCACCGCTTGCGAAAGGGCGATATCTCATTCGTGAAGTATTGGCGTATGTGAAGCTGTTGGGACGTTATGTATTTATGAAAGAAAAAAACTAGGCTCTTGCACTCGCAAGAGCCTAGTTTGCTTGACAGCCGATTTCTTCGTTCAGCACGTGGCCGAACGCTTCGGCGCCCTTGATATTCAAATGGACCCCGTCACTTTCGAAGTATGCTTCTTTCCCGATTGAGCGTTCATGCCAATCGATGAGGGACACGTTCTCATGAAGCTCACTGGCCCGAGCGAGTTTTTTATTGACCTCACTCTCCCATGGACGTGGGACACGTGTGTTGATCAAATAGATTTCATCTGCTCGTTCGAACTGCTTGAGCAACGTCTCGAGTTGCTCCATTTTGAAGGCACCGTTCGTTCCGAGATGGAGGAACACGACGTGACCTGGAGCATTATACGATTGGTACTGAGAGGCAACTGGAATCGCATCGCGAACTTGACGTCCGATTTGGGCGTCGATTTTCATATTCGGGAAAGCATCTGCCAAATATTCGTTCAATCCGAGCATGACCGAATCGCCAATCGCGAGAGCCGGTGGACATGTTCGTTCTTCTGGTTTTTCAGTTGGTGCTTTGTTTTCTTTTGTCGATTGATCTTCAGACGGGACTTCCTCTGTTTCCTTAGATTCCGATTCTTTCGGAACGTCCTTTGTCTCATCTTTTGGCATCGGTACTTTCACGACAGGAATTTCATCTTCGACCGGCTTCGACTCAGAGAACGCCAGAATGGTCAAATTCCCAACGAGAACGAGTGAGAGCGCGGTCGCACATGCCGTGGCGGCAAAGCGTGCGTTCGGGTGCGTCGGTGTTGAGACGAGCTGACGGAACGCTTGTTTGAATCCGTTTCGACGAATCGGTGTCTCGACGAAGCGATACGACAACTCGGCGATCAAAAGCGTCAACGCCACTTGCCCGACGGAAAGAAGTGGCGAGAAGGTCCCGAGTCGATCGAGCGGTGTCGATAGAATGATGACCGGGTAGTGCCACAAATAAATCCCATACGTCCGGGTGCCAATCACGCGAAGCCAAGCGCTTCCAAACAGTCGTGACCAAATGGTCGCCGGATGGGCGACAGCGGCAATCAATAGGGCGGATAGGAACGCGACGAGCAAGAAGCCTCCGTAATAGAGGAACGCGTCGTAGGCGTTGACGGTTCGGATGATGCCGACGATGGCGATGAGCGAAATGGCGCCAGCCCCATTCAAAATGTGACGTCCGATCTTCGGAATCGTCTCTTTAAACGTGTCCGGGCGCCAACCGAACGCGAGGACGGCTCCCATAAGCAGACCGAACAAGCGTGTGTCGGTCCCGTAGTAGACGCGACTCGGGTCGGCTTCTGGTACATATCGGAATGCCATCCAGGCGGCGGAGACGAATAAAAGTGCAGCGAGTAGTTGGAGCAAACGCTTCCGGAACGCGAGACCGACGAGTAGGAGTAGCGGCCAGACCGCATAAAACTGTTCTTCGATTGAGAGAGACCATAGGTTTTGAAGCGGCGATGGCTTTCCGAAACTTTCGAAGTAGGAGACTTCGTGGAAGATATACCACCAGTTGTTCACATAGGCAAGTGCCGCCAGTGAATCCTGTCGCACCGTATCGAGCAAGGAGCGGTCAAACAGCGTCACATACGTCATCACGACAGACAGCATCAAGACGAGCGCCGGCAACAAACGACGGAAACGTGCGACATAGAATCTTTTCAAATCGATTGTGCCGGTCTTCGTCCATTCGCGAATCAAGATGCCGGTAATCAAGTAACCGGAAAGGACGAAGAAGACATCGACACCGAGGAATCCCCCGGATATGTAAGGTACATTTAAATGATATAAAATGACAGCCAAGACGGCGAACGTGCGCAAGCCGTCGAGACCAGGCATATACGTTGTATGTTTGAGTGGTTTCATGCCCCCACTTCCTTTCTAGTAAAGCGGACATTTCCCTTATTTTTCAATCCATTCTTCAGTATAACGAGCGAGGAAGAGGGAATGGTTTCAAAAGATTAACAATTAAATGACGTGAAAATCCAATAAAAAAAGGGACACGAGGTCCCTTGCACTTTACATCAGATTAATCAACGACCCACCGAGTACCCCGGCGATGACGAGTGACCACGGTGGTAACTTCCAATAAGCAATCATCACGAACAGGAAGGCAGCGAACACGAAGTCGACCGCACCGTTGACGGTACTCGTGAAGATCGGGCTGTAGAATGCCGCAATCAAAATCCCAACGACCGCCGCGTTGACACCGATGAGGGCACCGGCGACTTTCGGGTTGTGACGGAGCGCGTCCCAAAATGGAAGTGCTCCGAGGATGAGCAAGAAGGCCGGCAAGAAAATCGCGACCGTCGCCAGGATGCCACCCGGCACACCGTTAATCACCGTTCCGAGATAGGAAGCGAACGTGAAGAGCGGACCAGGAACGGCCTGAGCGGCACCGTATCCTGCAAGGAAGGCTTCTTCACTCAAGAAACCAGCGGGTACAAGTTCTCGTTCTAGTAGTGGCAAGACCACGTGTCCGCCGCCGAAGACGAGGGCACCGGCCCGGTAAAAGCTATCGAACAAGGCAATCGTCTGATTCTCAAACGTCTCCCGTAAAATCGGTAAGATGACGAGAAGTGCCCCAAAAATCGACAGCAGAACGGTCCCGAGACGTTTCGAAATCGGGAACGCACTCGATTTCGCATCGAGGCGGTCCGGCTTGAACAACAGGAATCCTGCGAGGGCCGCAAGAAGAATGAACAGCACCTGACTGAACGTCGTTTGCCAGAGTAGGACGCCTGCCAAGGCAAAAAAGGCAATCGTTCGTGTCTTTGTATCAGGTGTCAATTTACTCGCCATTCCTAAGATGGCATGGGCGACGATAGCGACGGCGACGACCTTCAAGCCGTAAAGCCAACCTGCGTCGGACACGTCGAGCCCTGACAACAATAAAGCGAACAGAATGAGGGCAACGACCGACGGCGTCGTGAAGCCGATAAACGAGGTGATCCCACCTAATATGCCACCGCGGACAATCCCGATGCCGATCCCGACCTGTGAACTGGCCGGTCCAGGTAAGAATTGGCATAAGGCGAGGAGGTCGGCATATGCTTTCTCATCCATCCATTTGCGTCGTCTCACATATTCCTCGTGGAAGTAACCGAGGTGGGCGACCGGACCACCGAATGAGGTGAGACCTAGCCTCGTTGAAACGAATAAAATTTCTAGTAACGTCTTGAACGTTACACGTTGTGTCGTCATATCTTCACTCCTTAATTTCTTTGAATAACTCGTATGCCTTTTGACGGGCTTCCGCCAACACAGAACGTCCTTTTTCGGTCGTCACGTAGTTTTTGCGAACGTGTCCATCGACCGTCTCGTTTTCACGAATCAAGAGCCCGTCTTTCTCCATCCCGTGCAAGATCGGGTAGAGCGTACCGGCACTGATTTCATAACCGTGCTCCCGAAGCTCATCGACCATCCATGCTCCGTACACGGAATGTTCCGCGGCGTGGTGCAAGATATGGATGTGGATGAAACCGAGAAACAGCTTCCGCAAGACGCGGTCTTCCATACGTGTCATCTCCTTAATATCGAAATTCGATATCGGTTTTCGAAATCAGTCTAACAAAGGTGAGGGGATGGGGCAAGGGAAGAACTTTCACTTTACGAAAACTTTAAAAAAAAAGTTGGGAATGAGTTCGGAAAAAATAGGGAATCTATCACAAATGAGGTAAACTGAGTGGAGATTTTATTTGCTGAGGAGGAAGTGACGTGACAAACCCCCATCATTCTTCATACGACACATTGTTGCGTTATATGCCCCAAGGCTACGTCGAGTTTAAAGTGATTTACGACGACGCTTCGGAGCCGATCGACTATGAATTCTTTGAAGTGAATCCTGCCTTTGAGAAAATCATGAAGGGGAAGCGAAAACACTTCATCGGGAAGAAAGTATCAAGCGCCTTAAAGGACTTTGAATATAGTGAGCGGGAGTGGATGATTCAAGTGGCACACGTCGTCAACGAAGGTGGAACGGTGACGTTTGAACACTTCTCTCGGCGCAACAAGTCATGGTTCGAGATGTCCGTGTTCAGTGAACGCCAAGGATTCGTATCGGTCATGTTCCATGACATCACCCGACATGTACAAGAAAACAATGCGTTGAAGCAGCTCGTCAACGTCTCCCATCGCTTCGTCTCGACGGGTAGCGATTTATTGATGAATCAACAATTCCTCGACCAGATTCGTGACTTCACGGGAGCGAAGGCGGTCGCGCTCAATTTAATGGAGAATGATGGAGAGTCCTACACGACCGTCGCCTTATCCGGCATTGACGAGATGTTAGAAAGAAGTCTCGATATCCTTGGATTTCATCCGGTCGGAAGGAAATGGCCGATGACGGATCAGCGGCGTGACCTGTTCAAACAATCGAATCCTCGTGTCTTTGATGGGATTGACCCACTGATTGATGGCGCGCTGCCGAAACGGCTCATCAAAAATCTACTTCGAATTTTTTCACTTGGAGAAGTCGTTCTATTTAAAATCGAAAAAGACGGCGTCTTGTATGGGGATTTGACGATTGTGATGGAGCAAGGGAAACAAGCGAACCGCCTCGGTCTCGTCGAGTTGTACCTCGTCCATGTACTTCAGCAATTGACGAAAGCCGATCATCAAGTGGGTGAGACGAAGAAATCAATGTTCGATGGATTTGGCACGCTCGACTTGGAATGCATCATGGCCTTCAACACACGGCAAGTGCTTCACTTGAACGATACGTGGGAGCGCGTGTTAGGGTTTTCGCTTGATGAGTTGGAGAATATCGATTTTCTTAGTCTGATTCACCCGGACGATGAGGTGATCACGGAAGCAGGATTTGCGGAGCTTGAAGAACGTGGCGAGTTGTTCCGATTCGTCAACCGCTTCCGGACAATCGACGATACGTACCGCTCAATCGAGTGGCATTGTAAACTTCAAGGGGATTACATTTATGCGGTCGCCAAGGACGTGACAGACCGAGTCCAATTGGAAGAAAAATTGGCCGATCGGGACCGCCTCTTGACGAAACTATCCGACCAAATCCCGGGTGCCATCTATCAATTTGAATTGTTGCCTGACGGAAGCTTCAACTTCCCGTTCTTTAGCCGGGGCTTTGAAGATATGTTAGGGATTTCGGCAGAAGAGGTACAGAGAGATGCGAGTCTTGTCTTCCGGCGGATGCACCCGGACGATTATCCGCATGTCATGCAATCGATTGATGAATCGTATCGTAATTTAACGATTTGGGACGCGGAATTTCGTGTGTTGAGCGAGGACGGACGAACCGTCTGGATTCTCGGGTCATCTCGTCCGGAGAAGATTGCGGAAGGACATGTCTTATGGCACGGTTATATCGGAGATGTCACGGAGAAGAAAACATATGAGAAAGAGATTGAATATCTCAGTTATCACGATCAATTGACGGGTATTAAAAACCGACGTTACTTTGAAGAGGCGCTGGAGCGCTATGATGATGAGCATTTTTATCCGCTCACACTCATCGTCATCGATATCAATGGTCTGAAACTCACGAACGATGCGTTCGGACACTTGGTCGGAGATCAGTTGCTCGTCGAAGCGGCGAATATTTTACGAAATGAATTGCGCGCGAAAGATGAAGTGGCCCGAGTCGGAGGCGATGAGTTCGTCGTCATCTCCCCGAATACGACGCTCGATGAGGCGAAACAACTGTCGGACCGTCTCGGTCGTCTCTTCCACGAACAGACGGTAGAAGGGTTACCGATTTCCGCATCGTTCGGTGAAGCGGTCAAGCATGACTCGAATGTCGAATTGACCGAGGTGTTCAACTTAGCGGAAGATCGGATGTATCACCATAAGGTTTCTGAAAAGCAGAGTCGACGCCACCATTCCATCCAAATCATCATGCGCACGCTTTATGAGAAGATTCCGCGCGAAGAAGCGCATTCTCAACGGGTCGCCAATTTAGCGGGGAAACTTGCGGAAGCGATGGGCTTCACGAGTGCCGAAGTGAATGAGATTCGAACGGCCGCCATTTTACACGATATCGGAAAAGTGGCAATCAGTAATGACATTTTAGATAAACCTGGCGCGTTGACCGAATCGGAATGGTATGAAATCAAGCGCCATCCGGAAATCAGTTACAATATTTTGAGTACGGTACCCGAATATGTCGCCTTGTCCGAGATTGTCTTGGCGCATCATGAACGTTGGGACGGTAAAGGGTACCCGAAAGGCTTGAGTGATTATGACATCCCGCTCGCCTCGCGAATTATCGCCGTCGCCGATACGTTCGATGTCATGGTGACGGGGCGACCGTATCGACAGGCGAAGACGATTGACGAGGCACTTGCCATCATCAAACAAGAGGCAGGGAAACAGTTCGATCCATCTCTCGTCGACGTCTTCTTTGAAAAAGTCGTACCTACACTTCAACAATAAAAAGCGAGTCCTCCTGAATGTGGGGGGCTCGCTTTTGTATTAGACGGTTAGGGGTCGTTTCTTCAACACGAGGATGGTGAGGAGGAAGACGACTCCGGTCATGCCAATCATGACAAGGATGGAGGGATACGGGAACTGTCCCTCATACATCGTGATGACACCGTTATTTAACCAATAGGTCGGCAAGAAACGACCGACGAGTTTCAATGAATCCGGTAACCAAAGGAGGCTGATGAATGCCCCACCGGTGATAGCGGATGCCATCGTGACCGAGATTTGAAAGATGTTCGCCTTCTCCCGATTCGTCGCAAAGACGGCGATGAGACCACCGAGTGCCAGACAGACGAGCAAATAGGAAGAAAACAAGGCGAAAACGGTCGGAAGATGTGTCCATACGTCCTGACCATATAGAGCGAGGCTCACACCAATCAACAGCATCACGTAGACGAAGCCGACGAGATAAAAGGCGAGGAGCAGGAAGGCGAAGTAACGCCGTGGTGTCACCGGTGAGGCAAACAACCGCGCATAAATCTTCTCGTCCCGGTCGTCTGCGACAAACATGGGGATGAACTGGAGAAAGGTCGACATCATGATGAACGACAACAGACCGAAGAAGGCTTGTGTCCGAGCGGTCGTGGCGACACTTTCCTGAAAAGGTTCACTTGAAAGTGTGTAACCGTTCGCCGTCTCAATGGATGCAAGCTGTTCGAACGTCGCTTTATCGTAGCCGCTCGCTTCGAGCAGTTGACGTTCGCGGGACAGGTGACCGTTCAGCGCCTGCTCAATTAACGAGGCATCACTCCCAGCGATCGCGGAGAAGGAGAGGCGAGGCATGTCTCCTGTGAACGCCTGTTCCGTGAAGTCTTCTGGAATGATGAGGACGATATCTTCTCCTTCTAACAAGACATCCTCCGTGCTCGATTCGAGCAATGTGACCCGACCAAATCGTTCGGCCTCGTCAATGAGACGTTCGGCGAGGAGTCCACCATCCCGGTCGACAATCCCGATGGATGCGTTCAAACTGGACGTACCACCGACGAAGGAGAGGATGAGCGCGAAACCGAACATCGACACGAAGGTGAACACCCACAGTCCTTTCTTTCGAAGCATCCGTTTGGCCACATGTCTAATGAGTACCATGACGCTTCACTCCTTTCGAGAGAATGTAGCTGAATGCGATCAAGACAAGGAGATGAATCCCGAGCAATCCGAGGCTTTGCCAATACAGATTCATGTCCCCTTCCCGCAGGAGCACGGCTAGCATCCCGTCCCGCATAAAGATCGGCATGAACACGTAAGCGGCCCACGGCGCGTAGTTCAGTGTCACTTGGTCAAAACCGGGGACGTAGCCACCGGATAGAATCATGAGGATGGCGACGAAGCCGTTGACGATCGCATCCTTTGTCGTCGCGCTCAACTTCGGCAAGTTGACAATCAGAAATCCGATGGCGACCCCGTACGCGGTCAAGGCGAGCCAAGACAGAATCAGATAGCCGAACTGTACGTTCGCCAAGTCGAATGTGCGATAGACGAAATGGCTGAACCAAAACAAGAGGATGAGCTGCAACAAGATGATGACGTAGCGACTGAACGTCCGCGCAAGTCGATACTCGACCGTTCGGACGGGTGCCGCTTGGATGCGCAAATAGCTGCCTGTATTCGGTTGCTCTTCTCGTGCCATCGATGTGATATAAAACGACCCGAACAATGCCGTCATGATTGAAATCGTGACGGTGAAATACTCGAGCGAGGTCGGGGTACGTCCTGCCAAGTCGACACTTTCCGTATCGAGCCAAGCCTCATTCACATATGGGGCCGACACGCCTGCTTCAGCGAGTGTGATCTGTTGATTGGCGATGGCTGTATACTGACCGAGGATGGCATCGAGGACGTCGAACTCGACCGTCGTCGGTTCCTCATAGAAGAGCGTGATGTCAGGTCCGTCGAGTTGCAGTATGACGTCGGCATCGCCATCGTTCACACCTTGTTCGGCAGATGGGAGGTCAGCGTATGGAACGAGTCGGATGAAAGCTTGAATGTCTTCTTCTTTTAAAAAGGTCTCGAGTGGCTCGCGATACTGGTCGGTCGACGATTCGACGTAGGCGACATTCGTGACCGGCAGTTTGAACGTGTCACTGAAGACGGCAGACAGCATCGTCCCTAGTCCGAAGATGAGGATGAGCGGAAAGATGAGCATCCAAAAGAGGGTGGCGCGGTCCCGTAGTCGCTGTTTCACATCATATTTGATGAAGGTCCACATGACGCCCCTCCTATTCCCGAAGCGTCTTCCCCGTCAATGCCAAAAAGACGGTATTGAGGGAAGGACGGTCGACCGTGATGGAAGTGAAATGGACATGTTCTTGATGGAGCGTCTCAAGGAGCGGGGCGAGCGGCGTGTCCTTGTCTAACGACACCTCGATGTACGGCTCTTCATACTCCACTTTTTGAACGTGGTCGAGTGCATCGAGTCGTTCGAGCAAGTGAGGTGTGAGCGCATCGACTTTGATCCGGGCCGTCTCGAGCGTCATGACACGGTCTTTCAGTTCGTCCTGCGTCCCTTCGGCGATGATCTTTCCTTCATCGACGATGGCGATCCGGTCACAGAGGAGTTCGACTTCTTCCATGTAATGAGATGTATAGATGATGGTGGCACCGCGGCGATTCAGTTCGCGGATGTTCTCTAGAATGGTATTTCGCGACTGCGGATCGATGGCGACGGTCGGTTCATCCATGAAGATGAGTTCGGGTTCATGGACGATGCCACAGGCGATATTGAGGCGACGGAGGAGACCGCCGGACAGTTCGGGCGGGCGTTTCTTTTGATGGGCATCGAGCTCGACGAAGTGGAGCGCGGCCTCGGTCTTTTGTTTCGCTTCTTTCGGACTGAAGCCATACAGCTCCGCAAAAAATTGGATGTTCTCATAGACGGTCAGCTGGTCATAGACGGAGACGTGTTGCGGCACGATCCCGACGCGGCGTTTGATGGCCAGTTCGTCTTTTGGCATCGCTTTTCCAAAAATGTGAATCGAACCGGAGTCCGCCTCATACAGATTCAACATGACCGAAATGGCGGTCGTCTTCCCGGCACCATTCGGTCCGAGCAACCCGAACAGTTCGCCTGCTTGCACGTTCAGACTGAGGTCGTTCAAGGCGATCGTATCCCCGAACCGTTTCGTGACATGGTCGAGCGAGATAATGAACATCGTGATACTCCTTTCGCATATGAAATATTCCTCGTTCTACACAAAGGTGTTCGAGGATTGTCACGAATTTACCTGTCCGGAACGCATGAAATGTGCAATAATCTAATTATTCAGATAATTATAGTGTCGAAATGAGGGATTTGGATGAAAGGATGGCAATTCAATAAACAAGAGGGGGCATTGTTCCCAGACGAAATCGTGCTTTCTGCGTTTTGTACAGTCGAACCGAAACGAATGGATTCGACACTCCCGTTCTATTATGATGAGTCGATTTTTCGTTTCACGAATAAGCATGGAGAGACGTTCTACTTTAAAATATCCCCGAGCTATCACGAGTTTGAAATCAATATTAAAGGTGGGGACGGGGAGCTTGTATACTATCAACTGCTCCGTACCGTCAGCAAGGTCGAGATTTTAGAAGACCGGCGAGACCACGCAGAGTTGTTGATCGTCCTAGCTGAAGATCGAAAGCGGACCGTGACGTCAATCGAATTGACCGTCCGACCGCGTTTTCGTGTGCTCGTGAAAGAGCATGAGATATAAGGAGTGTCAGGTTCAAGAGCGGATGCAAATCCGCTTTTTGTTTTGCCGAACAAAAAGACAGCCACGACGTGACTGTCCCTTCAGCGGTTATTTCGTTAAAAAGATTTGAACATGGATGGTCGACCCTTGGGCATCGGTCGCTTTGCCGATCCCGAGGTGCGTATAATTCGCATTCAAGATGTTCGCACGATGACCACTACTGTTCATCCACGCATCGACCGCCCGGACCGGGTCGCTCGATCCTTTATAGATGTTCTCTCCCCAGCCCCGATATAGGACACGGTAAGCGTCTAACGTGTCCCCGGGTGTGCCGTTCTCCTTGAGCGTGTGTGAGAATTGACCCGTACGCGCCATCTCATCGGCACGGACTTGAGCGACACGGTTCGCCTCACTCGAAGCGGCGAGAAGAGAGAGGCCGGCAGCATCTCGTTCTTTGTTCGTCTCGGTCAACACATTGACGGGCGACGTGAAGCTGACATGGTTGGCGAGGATGTACCCCGTGTATGAACCGTAACGCACCTTATACCATCGCGATGTGCCGGTATAGCGATATGACACGGTCTCGAGTTCGGTGCCTTGTCGGACGAACTTGACGTTTGATGAGGTCGTGAGCGGACGCGATTTCAAATAAACGCTCGACGGTTTGACGTACGTCGGTTTCGTGAACTTCACCTCAGCAGTGGACAAGCGGACATACTTGGCAGGCAGATAAGCGTAACCGCTGCCCCATTGAATCTTATACCAACGCACGCCGTCCAACTGGAACGATGTTCGGACACGCATCGAACCGTCTCGTGGGATGAGCGCAAGTCGTTTCGCGCTCAAAGAAGGCGATTGCCGGACATTGAGCTGACTGATGGTCGTCACGTAACCGGTCGTATTGATTGATGTCTCGTAATAGGCTTGGACAGGGCTAATAGAGAGTGGTGATCCAATCACACCGAGTGTCAGAATGATGGTGAGTAGTAGAGAGAGATGCTTCTTCAATGGAATCGACTCCTTTTGTGGGACTCCCTATATTCTATATTGTTTGGGTGATTTTTGGTTTTACCATTTCATTACAAAAAGGATGGACTCTTCGTGAGCCCATCCTCGCTTCATTTATACAGCAAATACTCTTTTCGAATCGGGAGGAAGGCGTCCCGCTCGTTCTCGATTTTCGAAAGGATGTCTTTAAGCGGGGCTCCCTCGAGAATCATGTCTTTCACGTAGGCGTTTCCTGTCAGTTTCGTGATGAAGTCGTTCGCTAAAAATTCGAAGTCGTCCGGATACATGTCATGAGCCGTTTGAATCATCGCGATCCCGGTTCGCGTCGATTCGAATCGAACCGGGTCGGTGACATACACCTCAACCCCGTGCGTCAGTTTGCCCGCATGCTTGGAGAACGTCGGAGTGAACGAGGCGGCCCGGAAGGCGACACCCGGCAACTCGAGTTCGTTCAGCTTATTCGCATAGTCATGCGCTTTTATATACGGCGCGCCGATCAGCTGAAACGGTTTCGTCGTCCCGCGACCCTCGGATAGGTTCGTCCCTTCAAACAATCCGGTCGCAGGGTAGACGTTGACCGTGTCGGTCGTCGGCATGTTCGGGGACGGCATGACGAACGGGAGGCCCGTGTCCTCATACATCATCGAACGTTTCCATCCTTTCATTTTGACGACTTCGAGGTCGGCTTGAATCTGATACTCGGTGTTGAACAGTTGCGCGAGTTCTCCGACGGTCATCCCATGCTTTAATGGAATCGGATAGAGACCGATGAAGCTGGAGTAGTCCGGGTCGAGCACCGGACCGTCGACGCGAAGCCCACCTTGTGGGTTCGGACGGTCGAGGACGACGAACGGAATATCGTTCTCGGCAGCGGCTTCCATCGCATACGCCATCGTATAGATATACGTATAGTAGCGTGTCCCGACATCCTGGATGTCAAAGACGAGCACGTCGACATCTTGTAGCATCTCAGCCGTCGGTTTCTTCGTGGCACCATATAGGCTATATACAGGCAATCCCGTCACGTCATCGATGTAGGAGCTGACGGTCGACCCGGCTTGGGCGTCTCCTCGAACGCCGTGTTCCGGTCCGTACAGTGCCGTTAATTCGAAGTCATCGGACTGGTCGAACAGGTCGACGATGCTCGTACGTTCCGCGTTGATCCCGGTCGGATTCGTGATCAGTCCGACCCGTTTTCCTTTCAAGATTTCCGGGTTTTCCATCAACCGGTCGACCCCGAGTTCGACCTTTGGTTTTTTCGGTTCAGACTTCGCATCGGCATCCAACCAGACGATGGAAGTCGTGAGGATCGTCAACGCGGCCATACCACCCATCCATTTTTTCATCAGAAGTTCCTCCTTTAATTCATGTAAGCGCTTCAATTTCTTAACAGGAGTGTACCATCCGGAAATTAAATTTCAATATTTAATCATAAAAATAGGAATTTATATTTCTTGATTTCGTACTATTCTCCTAATCGCACACAAAAAACGTGCCCTTCGATTAAAGGCACGTTCCTTCTTACTTATCTGACCGCGAGCGCTTTCCATCCGGTCGCGCTCATGACGGCGCTCACTTTTGATTTCGGGATGACCAAGCGTCCACGATATGGGTCGTTGATATACAAGTTTGATTTGTCATAGCCGGTTGCCAACATGACGTGATAGTTGACGTAGCCGGTGAACTTCTTGTTCGAAGCGGTGTACCAGTTGAAGTAGCCGTACGGTTTGTTGAAGTCGACGCTCGCCCAGACGATGACCGGGTTACCCATCGACAGTTCGCGCTCGATCGAGCCGAGGCCTTGGTTGGACAAGTCTTTCACCGGACGATATTTGCTGGCGAATCCGACCATGCCTTTCGGATAAATCCCGTAGTTCTTATATTTGCCGAGCGTCCCTTTCGGATCTCCCGTGAACATGACGTTCGGGTCGACCCAGCGATAGAGACGGTTCTCATAACGCGCGTTCCACATGCTCTTTGGCATCTCGTTATATAAGGTCGAGGCGCTGACGGCACGACCTTTCTCTTCAAGCGCCATCTTGAGGGAGAAGAACTCGCAGCCGGACGGATAGCCCATCGGGAACTGACGATAGAGTGGGACGCTCATCTTATAGATGGACAGTGCCTGAGAATAGGCGCCCCGCGCATCGAACGAGGCGTTGCCGACACGACGGTTTTGATACATCTTTCCATACGTGTCAAAGTAATACCACTTGCCGTCGATGGCTTGCCAATCCGTCTTCTTCGTCAACGCGGGAGCGTAATACTCGTACTGGGTCGTATATTTCCATCCTTTCTCGGGGACACCCGTCGAGTGGAAGTGATACGTCTTCCCATCCAATCGGAATTTCCCTTGTAGCCGGTATCCGTAGGTTGGGTGGAATCCGACCTTCTTCCCATCGACCGTTTGGAACCCATACTCGCGTCGTCCGTATGCATCGAATGAATAGACACGTGCATTTAGTTTATGGACACCTTCTAGTCGGTACCCGTACGTCGGATGGAATCCATACATGACACCATCGATTCGCTGTAGCCCATACTTGCGGTCGCCGTATTTTCCGAACAAATAGTGTCGATTGTTGATGCGATAGAGTCCTTCGAGGCGGTATCCGTAAGTGGGATGGAAACCGTACATCTTGTCACCGATCCGGGCGAGTCCTTGGCGACGCACCCCGTCATCCCCGAAGTAATAGCGACGTGTGCCGATCGTCTGCCATCCGGTCGCCATCTTCCCTTGCTCCATCAAATAATATTTCTTGCCGTCAATCGTATACATCCCTGTACGGATGGTGCCGTCTGGGAAGAAATAATGCTTGGCGTCACCAAGCTGCTGCCATCCCGAGAGACGGACCCCATCCTCGTTGAAGTAATATCGCTTGCCGGCGATCGTCTGGAATCCCGTGACGGGTTGACCGGTCTCATCGTAATAGTAGACGAGACCGTCCCGTTCCTGCCAGCCGGTGAGTAGCTTTCCGTTCTCGTCAAACGTGTATGTCGTGCCGTCAATCGCGTAAGCACCCGTGACGAGTCGACCGTCTGTCTCAAAGTAATAGGTAGCCCCTTCGATTTCCTGCCAACCTGTGAGGAACATGCCATCTTCATTCAGATAGTATGTATGGCCGTCGATTTCTTGCCATTCCGTCAAGACCGTCCCGTCACTCGACGTATAGACGATGCCATTCTCCGTCTGTTGGAATGAACCTTCCGCATGTGTCAGAAGGGGAGAGGTAAGGAGGGTGCCGGCAATTAAACTAAATAGGGTAGTTGTCTTCCACTTCATATGAGTAAGCCTCCCGATTTTCAAAAAATGCTATATAAAATAATATAACCATTTTTATCCAAGGGAAGATAGTGGCAAATGAATCATTTGTGAGGTCAGACGTTTACGCCGAATGACTCATGAATCGAAGTCGTTTCGATGCCACGAAAAGGGAGAGGAGAACGACAACGGTTCCCGTCACGAGTGGCCACACGAGATCCACTTCGGTCAGGAGCACCTGGCTCGATTGTGGACCGAGCATCCATGGCATCCAATCGAGGTCGACCCATCCGATGAGGAGCGACATGACGAAATGGAGACCGAGCGTCAAGACGACCGCGACGACCCCGCTCTCAATTATGGCAGCGAGGAGAATGAAGATGGAGAGCTGAACGACGAAATGACAGACGAGAAGTGCCGTCGAGACGAGAAATGCGGGTACATCAAACGGCTCGAAAAGAATGACCGTATAGTACGCCGCCGCTAATTGGGCGAGTAAGAGGCCACCGACCGTCAAGAGGACGTAATGGGCCCATTTGCTGACGACGATGCGAGACGTCGGAATCTGTAACGATTTGAGCCAGGCGAGCGTCCCGTTCGTCCGCTCATGACTGAACGTGTGCATCGCCGACAACAAGACGACGAGAAGTCCGATTTGACGGAGCTGTTCACTGACTGAAATCAATACTTCTTCTGGTGTCGGCGTCGGGAGCTCGATGACGGCGCCGTCCGGCAAGTTGCCGCCGGAGGCGAGGATATCCGGTAAGAAATAGAGCGTGAGCGGTTGCATCGAGGCAAGGAGCATGAGAACGATTGGAATCCATATGAGCCGCTTGTTCGACCATGACTCTCGCCATTCCTGTTTGAAGATTGCGGTACGCATCAGGCATTCACCTCCAAGAACAGGGACTCGAGTGACGGATGGCCGACGTGTAGCGATTGTATGGTGACGTTCCGTTCCAGGACACGCCGCAAAATCGCCCGTTCGGCGAGATTCCGGTCCGTTGACTCAAACGTCCACGTGGAACCCCGTTTCGTTGTCCGGGCCACGCCTTCTAACTGTGCCCAGTCTGCTTCACTCGTCTGATCATCAAAGAGACGCAACTCGATGGTCGACTTCGAACCGAGTAGGTCGGTCACGGTCCCTTCCATAAGCAATTTGCCTTGGCGAAGCAAGAGCACCCAGTCGCTCGCTTCTTCAGCATCCGGTAGGACATGCGTCGAGTACAGGATCATCCGCTCACGTTTCAAGTCACTCAACAGATCGAGCACTTCGCGTCGACCGCGTGGGTCGAGTGCGGAGACCGGTTCATCGAGCAGTAAGAGTTCCGGGTCATGCACGAGCGCTTGGGCAATCCCGAGTCGCTGTCGCATCCCGCCCGATAAGTTCGTTGCCGGACGGTCGACCGGTTCGAGCCCGACCCGTTTCAATAGTTGAATCGGATCGACATGTTTGGTCCCCGTCAATTCAGCGGCATACCGAATCGTCTCGACGGGTGTCAACGATGGATAGAGGGCCGGGCGCTGAGGCAAATAGCCGATCCGAATGCGTTCGTGTCCGGTCATATCGCCACTTGTCGGGTGGGTGACGCGGGCGAGCAAGTTCAAAAGCGTCGTCTTCCCGGCACCGTTTTCCCCAAGGAGAGACGTGCAGCCGGGTCGTAATTCGAAACTGACATCATCGAGCGCCGTGAAGGAGTCGAATTTTTTCGTTACATGCGTGACCTTCATCGCGGTGTCCGCCCCCATAAGAAGTAGATGATTGGGCCGAGTATGTTGATGAAGACGATGACGAGAAGCCATACCCATTTCGGACCGTTCGTCACGTCGCGTTTGAACAAGTCAATCAAGGCGACGACGAGCAGGATGAGTTGCAAAATCAAAACAGGTAGTAAGATGAGAAAAAGTGTATTCGGGTCATTTGCGATGTCCATCGCGAGAACCTCCTTTTGAATTAGCTGTCTTTAAAACATTCTACATGCACGGTATGTCCCCTGTATGTGACACGAAAAAATCCCCATCTCACGCCGGAGATGGGGACGATGCGTTATTTCACGATGATGACAGGAGCGAGAGCTCGTTTGGCCAGTTTATGACTCACGCTACCGAGCACGAACTCTTGGAACGTGTTCAATCCACGTGATCCGACGACGACGTATTCATATGGCTCATGGTTCGCATATTTGACGAGCTCGACGTCCGGCTCCCCACGAAGTTCGATATATTCGTAGGCAATGCCTTCTGCTTCCGTCAAATCGAACAGTGGCTTGAGCATTTGCTTTCGCTTCGTCTCCAAGTCGATTTTCCCTGTCGAATTGAGGGCCGCTTCTTTCGATTCCTTCGCACTGATGACGTGCACGATGTCAATCGATGCATTTGACGCCTTTGCGAGCTGAATCGCTTTTTCTAGCGCACGTTTCGAGTGGGCAGAACCGTCTGCCGCTAAAAATACCTTTCCCATGAAAACTCCTCCTCTTTCGCACATTCTACTTTTAGTATAGGTGATTTCACGAGTCGGGGGAACGGTGAATCAGTGCCCTGCGTTCGCGTCTTGTTGCTTCAAGTGAAGGGCGAGCGTGTTGAGCAGTTTTTCCGAGTCTTTGTTCAAGTTGAGCAATTCGGGTTCGATGCCGACTTCGCGATATTTGAAGACGACCTTGTCGATGGCGCCGATGGCCGAGTCGTCCCACAGATGCGTGTTCGCAAAATCGATCGTGACGTGTTTGATCCCCGCTTCCGCGTCTTCTGCCACATCGAACTGATTGACGAATTCAGACGTCGAGGCGAAGAAGAGCTGTCCGTTAACCGTATAGTCGGCGCGGTCGGACGTGACGCTTCGACCGAGGTCGATTTTCGAGATTTTAGCGGCGAACAAGATGGCAGCCGTCAAGATTCCACCGAACACTCCGAGAGAGAGGTCATGCGTGAAGACGGTGACAAGTACCGTGACGAGCATGACGACCGTGTCCGACTTTTGTGCGGTACGCATCGCTTTGAGCGAACCCCAATCGAACGTCGCGTACGAGACGAAGAACATGACCCCGACGAGCGCGCCGACCGGGATCAGCATCAATACGTCACTGATCGTCATGATCATGATGAAGAGGGCAAGTCCGGCTGTGAATGTCGAGAGTCGACCACGGGCACCAGACGAGACGTTGATGACCGATTGTCCGATCATCGCACATCCTGGCATCCCACCGAAGAATCCGGCGACGATGTTCGAAATGCCTTGTCCGCGCGATTCGCGGTTTTTGTTCGAGTCCGTTCCTGTCATGTCATCGACGATTTGAGCCGTCAAGAGCGACTCGATCAAGCCGACGAAGGCGAGTGAAATCGAGTACGGCAAGATGATCATGAGTGTCTCGAGCGTGAATGGCACATCTGGGAACAAGAAGTCTGGAAGCGTCGCTGAGATCGTTCCCATATCCCCGATGTTTTTCGTGTCGAGTCCAAGCGTGATTGCGAGGACCGTCATGACGACGATGGCGACGAGCGGTGCCGGAATGGCTTTCGTCACACGTGGGAACAAGAAGATGATGGCGAGCGAGGCGGCGACGATTGCCCAGATGATCCAGCTCTCTCCTTCAAAGTTAGAGAGTTGCGCCTGAAAAATCAAAATGGCGAGCGCGTTGACGAATCCGACCATAACGGCACGCGGGATAAATTTCATCAAACGGGCGATGCCGAGGTAACCGAGAACGATTTGGATGATTCCGGTCAGAATACCAGCGGCCAGTAAATATTGAAGCCCATGGTCGGCGACAAGCGAGACGACGACGAGCGCCATCGCACCGGTCGCAGCCGAGATCATCGCCGGACGACCTCCGGCAACGGAGATGATCATCGCGATAATAAAGGAGGCATAGAGCCCGACCATCGGGTTGACTCCCGCGATGAGAGAGAAGGCGATGGCTTCCGGGATGAGCGCCAAGGCGACGACGATCCCGGCCAAAATGTCGGCCCGGACATTTCCGAACCATTCATGTTTCAACGTATTCAATCTTTCCAAAAGAACACACCTTTCTATTTATAATGATTTGATTTTCGAGTCTCACGAAAATCAAAATAATGGAATCCGTTCATTTTCAACGTGTTTCATCATATCGAATTGAGTCCAAAATGACAATTGCTTCACGTATAAAACTATGGTAATTTCATAACGTACAGGTTATATAACGAATTTGTTATATGAAAGGTGGGGAGAAGATGTATGCCGTTGAAGAATTGAGCAAGGTGCTCAAGGTGCTTGGGGATCCGACCCGATTGACGATGTTGAAACAAATGGAGGCAGGCGAGCAGTGTGCGTGTAGTTTCGTCGACTGTTTCGATATCTCGCAACCGGCGATCAGCCGTCATTTGAAAATGTTACGTCAGGCGGGACTACTGTTAGAACGTCGAGACAAACAGTGGATTCATTACCGATTGAACGAGACGAGCCCCTTTTATCCGCTCGTCACCGATTTGTTAGCCAATCTAGAAACCGTCGAACCGAGCTGTGATTGTGAGCCGGATTGTGCGATGTAAGGAGAGAGACAATAGAGACTATAGGAGGAACTCATTGTGCAGTGGATTGCTAGTTTAATTTTTCTTGTGACGCTTTTCCTCATCATTAAGCAACCGAAAGGCCTCGGCATCGGTTACTCGGCGATGGGGATGGCCGTCATCGCCCTCGTTTCAGGTGTCGTCAATCTTGATGACGTCGGAACGGTGTGGGGCATCATTTGGAACGCGACGTTCACCTTCATCGCAATCATCATCATTTCGCTCATTTTAGACGAGATTGGATTTTTTGAATGGGCCGCCTTACATATGGCACGAATCGCCAAAGGTGGCGGCGTGAAGCTCTTCGTTTATATCACGTTACTCGGTGCCCTCGTCGCGGCCTTGTTTGCGAACGACGGGGCAGCGCTCATTTTGACGCCCATCGTCTTAGCGATGGTCCGGGCTCTCAAACTGCCGGACGCGATCGTCTTGGCATACGTCATGGCATCCGGATTTATCGCCGATACGGCGAGTCTCCCGTTCATCGTCTCGAACCTCGTCAACATCGTTTCAGCCGACTTCTTTGATATCGGCTTCGCCGAGTACGCCGCGCGGATGGTATTTGTGAACGTGTTCGCGGTCGCGGGGAGTCTGCTCGTCTTGTATCTATATTTCAAGAAAGACATCCCGAAACGATATGATGCCTCACAGTTGGCTGAACCTTCGTCCGTCATTAAAGACCATACGATGTTCCGCTTATCGTGGGTCGTACTCGGGTTACTGGTCATCGGGTACTTCACGAGTGATTTAGTTGAAATCCCCGTTTCGCTCGTCGCGGGTGTCATCGCCTTGTTCTTCCTCGTGATGGCGAATCGCTCGTCAGCGGTACAGACGACTCAAGTCGTGAAAGGTGCACCGTGGGCCATCGTCTTCTTCTCGCTTGGGATGTATATCGTCGTCTACGGTTTACAAAACGCCGGACTCACTCAAGTACTGGCAAACTTTATCGACTGGTTCGCGGTGAACGCCTTCAGTGCCACGTTCGGGATGGGCTTTTTGGCCGCCATCTTGTCATCTGTCATGAACAATATGCCGACCGTCATGATTGATGCGCTCGCTATCGACTTGACGCATACGACCGGACAGATTCGGGAAGCGTTAATCTATGCGAACGTCATTGGTTCCGATCTCGGTCCAAAGATTACCCCGATTGGGTCGCTAGCGACGCTTCTATGGCTCCACGTCCTTCGTACGAAAGGGGTCAAAATCGGCTGGGGACAGTACTTTAAAGTCGGGATCATCTTGACGATTCCGACATTGGCTATCACGTTGCTCGGTCTATATATCAGCTTATTACTTTATTGAGGAGTGGATTATATATGAAACTAGTCATCATCGGTTCAGTCGCTGCCGGGACATCGGTCGCGGCGAAAGCACGTCGGAACAACGAAGACGCACAGATTACGATTTACGACCGGGACTACGACATCTCGTATTCGGGATGTGGGATTCCATACTACGTCGGTGGAGAGGTCGAGTCTCGTGACGACTTGACGCCACGTGACGCTGCCTTCTTCAAGAAGCGTTACAACATCGACGTCATGACACGTCACAATGTCACAGCCGTCGATAAAGACGCGAAGACGGTGACGGTCGAAAACTTAGAGACAGGTGACACGTTCACGGACGCCTATGACGTCCTGGTCCTCGCGACGGGTGCGTCAAGCATCATCCCACCGATTCCAGGGGTGAAGTCGGACAATGTCTTCCCGATTCGAAACATCCAACATGCCGAGGCGACACGCTCCTTCGTCGATTCGACAGACCCGAAACATGCGACGATCATCGGCGCCGGCTTCATCGGTCTAGAGATGGCGGAACAGTTGAAGCTTCGCGGTGTGGACGTGACCATCATCGAACGTGTACCACAAGTGGTGCCGCCACTCGACAAGGACATGGCGTGTCGCGTCGAGGAGCACCTCGAGAAGAATGGAATCGAGCTCATGCTCGGGGAGACCGTGACAGAACTCGTTGGCGACGGACATGTCGAGCGGGTCGTCACGGAGAGTGGGAAGACGATTGAGACCGACCTCGTCATCTTGTCTGTGGGAGTCCGTCCGAACGTCGAGCTCGCCATGCAGATGGGAGTCACACTAGGTGAAACGGGTGCGATTGTCGTCAATGAGCGGATGGAAACGAATATCCCAGACGTCTATGCGGCAGGAGACGTCGCGGAGAGCTTCTCAATCGTGACGGGCAAACCGATTTGGCGTCCGCTCGGTTCGACAGCGAACAAGATGGGGCGGACCGCTGGGGACGTCATCACGGGCGGTCATCTCGAGCATCGCGGCATCCTCGGCACGGGCATCTTCAAAGTGTTCGGACTTGCCGTCGCACAGACGGGGCTGGCCGAAAAAGAAGCACGCGAACTCGGATACGATATCGAGGTGCTTCATAATACGAAGCCGGACAAGCCTGCCTATATGGGTGGAAAAGATATGACGATCAAAGCGGTCGCGGACCGTGCGACACGTCAATTGCTCGGCGTCCAAATCGTCGGATTCGAAGGAGTCGACAAACGAATCGACGTCTTCGTCACGGTCATCACGCTCAAGGCGAAAGTCGACGACTTGTTCCACCTCGACCTCGCCTACGCACCGCCGTTCTCGACGACGAAAGACCCGGTCATGTATACGGGGATGGTGCTGTCGAACAGTATCGACAAGGCGGCGCGACTCATCACACCGGCCGAGCTTCAGACGCGAATCGATGCCGGGGAAGACATGCAAATCATCGATACGCGGAAAGCAGCACAGTTCGAGAAGGCGTGTGTCGATTGTGCGGTCAACGTCCCACTCGGTAACCTTCGGGAAGTGGCGAAAGACATGGACAAGGACAAACCGACCGTCGTCTACTGTAACGGTGGGGTGACGGGGAACGCGGCCCAGAACGTGCTGCGTAACCTCGGATTCACCGACGTGTACAACTTGTCAGGTGGAAATAAGAACTATCAGTTGTTCAAAAAATACGGGAACTAAGCAAGACGACGTCCTTTGCGGGCGTCGTTTTTGATATGCTGGAAATGAGGTGAAGTGAATGAAGTATAAGATGTTACATGAGAAGTTTGAGCGACGGAAGCAGTGGCTCATTTTTGACAAAGAAGAAGTCGTCCGTCGTGTCATGGTGCGTTACAAGGCAAAGATTATCCCGAAGACGGACATCATGGACTTGGTGAACGACGATCAACTGTCGTATGAACATATCTTTTGTTGCTTAACGATTGATGACCCAAGAATGCTCGAGAAAATATTCACGGCGAAAGAGCGACAAGACCATCAGTGGGAGATTGATGACAATGCGAGACGCGGGATGAGATACAAGTACAAAGATGAGGCACATCGACTTTACAACCAGTTGATTATCGATGAACAGGAAGGTCGCCGACTCGACATCGTCTTCGAGAGCAAGGATGGGAAGTATGTGACCGGTTTTTTGACAAGAGACATGTCAGAGCAAGTCGCCTCTTATATTTTTGCACATGTCGGAGGCGCCAAGTTCACAGGTCTAGTCCCACGTTCCCTCTTACCGGCGGACTTAACAGATGAAGAAATCAAGATGAGCTATCTTCACTACTTGGAGTCGCTCGAAGAATGGAATAAACTTTGACGGATCCTGTGATGATGAGTGGGACCCGTCTTTTTAGTTCATATTTCTTAGACAGGTTTTGACACTCCCACGATTAAAACCGTGGGATTCTGAAGTGCTTGTGCGAGCGCAGGCCATTTCTGTTTTGCTCAAGCCTTCAGATGAGGGTGTGCCATCACCCCTCCTGAGACAGATCATATAGATTCTCAGGCTGGTGGACTGTTACCATCCACCACAGGTCGTTGCAGGTGTGTCCATCTGATGTTTTAGCGTCTTTTGCATGACGACAGGCATCGTTTTACCGGTCATATGTTTTCATGACCGAACCGTATACGATTTTCAAGGGGCGATGGACACAGGCGT
The DNA here is from genome assembly GCF_018617135.1 of Exiguobacterium sp. s163. Taxonomy (GTDB): domain Bacteria; phylum Bacillota; class Bacilli; order Exiguobacteriales; family Exiguobacteriaceae; genus Exiguobacterium; species Exiguobacterium profundum. The sequence continues at coordinate 725,861 of NZ_JACSJN010000001.1, read as the reverse complement.
TTTAGAGACTTGTTCTTGTCTATGGGATAAGTATACCCGAACGTCGGATGTTTTCACATCCGAACTCACTCTCATCCTATGCCTAAAGGCGTGCTATGCCCGATATGGGCTTTCCCGTTTGTAAAATCTGTAAAGAAAATGATGCCAATTGACCCTTTTCTAAAATAACGTTGCTTCACTCAAGGAAACCGTTTACAATTTTTGTGTAAGCGTTTTCTCAAAATAGTGCTACAAGGAGGGACCCTCATGGTCAAAAAGCAGTGGAAACCCGTATGGGCAGTTGTGCTAACGTTTGCACTAATTCTGTCAATGTTTCCGATGCCGACGTCCGCTTTAGATAAAGGGAAGTCGACACTTGTCGTCGTCCATTATCAAGAGGCGCCGGATAACGAAAAGGATTGGAACTTATGGCTTTGGGCGAACGGCCCAGATTACTTCCCGAACAAAGGCTTCACATTCAACGGGGAGGATGCATTCGGAAAGGTGGCGGCTTACGAATTTCCGGTCGACTCACCTGAAAAAATCGGTCTCATCGTCCGCACGGACAACTGGGACAAAGATAAGGGGTCTGAAAATGACCGCTTCATCACGAGCGACATGATTCAAGATGGCGTCGCCGAAGTGTGGATCAAGTCGGGCGACCCGACCATCTATACGTCAAACCCGGACGGAGAGACGGCTTCGACGGAAATCGATATGAAAGTTCATTATTTCCGTTACGACAATACATATACGGACTGGGGTCTTTGGGCTTGGCCAGACGGTGGGGACGGACAGAGCATCGTATTCGATGGGGCTGATGATTTCGGTGCCGTCGCGAACGTGAAACTCGCCAACCCAGAATCGAAGAGACTCATGGGCTTGATCACGAAAAAAGGAGAATGGACGGAGAAGGATGGGGAAGACCGATTCGTTCTCGGGACTGCAAAAGAGATTTGGCTCGTTGAAGGAGATTCGACAATCTACTATTCAGAGCCTCAAATCGATCGCTCTCCGAAGCTCGTCTCGTTCTCGGCGGACACGTTCCGTCAAGCGACACTCACGACGAACCGTGTCATCACGGATGCGTTCATCGATGAATTGAGCGTGGACGGGGCAACGGTGGAATCGATTGAAAAGGCTAGCGACAAGTCGGTGACGATTCAATTCAAGTCAGACATCGACTTAGCGAAAGTCATCAAAGCCTCGCACCCGGAGTTTGGAGAACAGACGCTCCAAGCCGGCAAGGTGCTTCGTTCAAAAGAATTCGATGCAAAATATGCATATGACGGTAAACTCGGTGTCACGTACCAAAAGTCGAAAACGAAATTTGTTCTCTGGGCTCCGACGGCTCAACAAGTCGAGCTCGAACTATGGAACATGCCGACGAACCGACCAACAAATGATAAAGATTTGAAGAAAGTGATTCAAATGAAACGCGGTGAACGCGGCACGTGGGTGGCAGAAGTGCGGGGTGACCTAGACGGCATCGGCTATACGTACCAAGTGACCCATGCGACAGGGAAGGTCCGTGCGGTCGATCCGTATGCGACGGCTGTCGGCGTGAACGGTGACCAAGGTGTCATCGTCGATTTGAAAGAGACAGATCCAAAACGTTGGAATTCAATGAAACCGAAGTTGAAACAATCGACAGACGCAATCATCTATGAGACGCATGTCCGTGATTTCTCGATCTTCGATGTGAAGACGGACAAATACGACTCAGGCATTCAAAACAAAGGGAAGTACCTCGGTGTCATCGAACCAGGAACGCGTCTTCTCGTTGATGGAAAGAAAACAGCAACGAAGACGGGACTCGACCATGTCAAAGACCTCGGCGTGACACACGTTCAGTTCATTCCGGTCTATGACTTCAACACGGCATCGGTCGATGAAACGAATCCGATGGCGACGTACAACTGGGGATACGATCCGAAAAACTACAATGCACCAGAAGGGTCGTATTCAACGAATCCTTACGATGCGAAAGTACGTATCATGGAAATGAAACAGATGATTCAAGGGTTACATGACAACAATTTACGTGCCGTCATGGACGTCGTATACAACCATATGTTCGATGCGCAGGCGTCGAATTTGCACAAAATCGTACCGGGTTACTACTACCGTTACACAGCAGGTGGTGACTTCGCCAACGGTACAGGTGTCGGAAACGATACCGCTTCTGAACGGGCGATGATGCAAAAACTGATCGTCGACTCTGTCGTCTATTGGGCAAAAGAGTATCATTGGGACGGATTCCGTTTCGACTTGATGGGAATCCATGACGTCGACACAATGAATAAAGTTCGTTCGGAGTTGAATCGAGTCGACAAGTCGATTCTCGTCTTCGGAGAAGGATGGGACCTCAGTACGCCGCTCGATGCTGAATTAAAAGCAAATCAAAAGAACGCCTACGACATGCCGGGTATCGCCCACTTCAATGACAACATCCGCGACGGCTTGAAAGGAAGCGTCTTCTACGATGAGGACAAAGGCTTCATCAACGGAAAAGAAGGTATGGAAAATCGAGTGAAGACGGGAATCGTCGGTGAGATCGCATATAGCGACACGATTAAAGGATTCACAAAAGAACCGACGCAAGCGATCACATACGTCGAAGCTCATGACAACCATACGTTGTGGGATAAATTGACGTTGACGAACCCGATCGCGTCTGAAGTGAATAAGACGAAAATGCATCGTCTCGCCTCGAGCATTCTCTTGACGAGCCAAGGAACGACATTCCTTCACGCAGGACAAGAGTTCATGCGCACGAAGGAAGGCGATCATAACTCGTACAAATCACCAGACTCGATCAACCAGCTCGATTGGAAACGGGCAGCCGACCGCAAGGCGGACGTCCAATACATGAAAGGCTTGATTGAGATGCGTAAAGCCAATCCAGGTCTTCGGATGACAAAAGCGAGCAACGTGAAACGATTCTTGACGTTCCACAAAGCGGAAGCGAACGTCATCACGTACACGATTGACGAAGATGCGCCGGGTCAAAAGAACGACTTGTTCATCACGCATAACGCCAACCCGACGAATGTCCAAGTCACCCTTCCAAAAGGGAACTGGAACGTGATTGTCGATGGCGACCGTGCCGGAACGAAGACAATCAAGCGTGCGACTGGAAAAGTAAGCGTGCCTGCATACAAGACGTTCGTCCTCGAACGGAACTAATCATTGACCCCACTTTGAAAAACAAGTGGGGTTTTCTAATGGCACAATGATGAAGAATTGGTAATTATTGCTTTATCAACTAGTCATTTTGTGTGAACAAGAGAATTTCCATTTGAAACTTCCATCTCTTTCGAAAGGAGAGATTGTATGGCGATTTTCAAAAATGGATTCATCGCGTCAATGGTGACGTCACGGATAGTAAGCGGAAACGAAGATGTCACCGACTATATCGAACTCGTTCAACAACAGAGGGGTTCTAAGTACCCGACGTGTCGCGTGTGAGAATAGATAGTTGAAACAGGGGTCTCCTTTTCTCTAAGATGGAAAAAGAGAGAATCGAGTGAGGAGATTTTAGATATGAATCTGTATGAACAAGCGAGCGACTGGATGCGGCAATGGCATGACGACCCGTCCGAACGTCTCCGACAAATCAAAGATGAAATTGAGCGCACGGGCACCTATTCGTTGACGACGGAAGAGTTGTGTGTGGGTGCCAAGGCGGCGTGGCGAAATTCGAATCGTTGCATCGGCCGCTTGTTTTGGCAGACACTCCATGTGATCGATGCACGGGACGCCGATACGTTTGAGGCTGTCTACGACCATCTTGTCGACCATCTTCAGTTCGCTACGAACGGTGGAAAAATCCGTTCGACGATGACGGTCCTTCCAAACGAGTTCAAACTATTGAACACACAATTGATTCGGTACGCGGGATATGAGACACCTGACGGAATCATCGGAGACCCGATGTCCGTCACGATGACGAAGCGCGCGAAAGAACTCGGATGGGTCGGAGCCGGCACGCCATTCGATATCCTCCCACTCATGATCACGGACGGGCGAGACGTCCGCTTGTTTGAGTTGCCGAGTGAGGCCGTGCTTGAGGTGGACATTCGGCACGAGGATGTGGACTTGTTTGACGGACGGACCATCAAATGGCACGCAGTCCCAGCGATTGCGGATATGGAACTAGAGATCGGAGGTCTACGGTTTACCTCGGTTCCGTTTAACGGCTGGTATATGGAGACGGAAATCGGGGCAAGGAATTTGGCCGATACGGACCGTTATGATCTGTTGCCGCTCGTCGGACGGTCCCTCGGGCTCGATACGACGAAAGAGCGGTCGCTTTGGCGCGACCGGGCACTCGTCGAATTGAACATCGCCGTCTTGCAATCGTTCGAGCGGGCAGGTGTGACCATCGTCGACCATCATACGGCCGCCAAACAGTTCAAGCGGTTCGAAAAAAACGAACGGGACGCGGGGCGTGATGTCACCGGGCAATGGAGTTGGCTCATCCCGCCTCTTTCTCCTGCGACGACGCACGTTTTTCATGAGCATTACGACAATCAGATCAAAACACCGAACTTGTTCGCAAGGAGTCGTTGTCCGTTCTCAGGGTTTCGTCAGCCGGTAAAAGAGGAATTGAGAGGCTAGAACCGAGAGAAAGGATGATTGCTGTGGCAGTCCCACTTTGGAAACGAGCCGTCGCGGGTCAAATCGACCAACTCGTCTTTCAGACACCGGCAAAACTGATTGAAAAGGCCGTCCGTCAAAAGATTTGGCCAGACAAGGAAGTGAAACGGTATTACTTGCCGACCGTCGTGACGATGGCAGGTGAAGTGTACTGTATGTTGTATCAAAAAGGTCAGACATTGGGTGACCGCGTCGTCGGCATTCGAGTCGTGAGTGCGGACGGACGCCCGCTTTCACTGGAGCAAGTCGTCAAACGGACACTCTATAAAGATGTCGTCTATCCGGCGACGCTCGGGATTCCGCTCATCCGTGCACTCCAACAGATGAAGTCGAATAAAGACCTCGAGTTGCCGCATGATGAGTTCGCCCATACAAAATTGATCTCGACCAAATGAAGAGGAGCAGGGCGACCGTGTGTCGCTCTGTTTTTTCGTCCCGTTCGGTCGAGTAGGAATAGCGGCGGGAAATAAGGTATAATGGGATTGGACAAAAATGAACGACTATTGGAGGCTTTTTAGTTATGACAAAAATCGCATGGATTACCGACAGTATGGCCAACTTCTCTCAAGAAGAGGCAGCAAGTCTCGGTGTCGATATCGTTCCGATTCAATTGATCGTGGACGGGAACGGCTATAGTGAAACCAAACTCTCTCTCGAAGACCTACATCGGTATATGATTGACCAAAAGAAAGAAGCGAAGACGTCACAACCGATCTTCGGAGATTTCATCGCCCGCTACGAACGCTTGAAAGAAGAGGGATATGATTGTGCCATCGCCGTCCATTGCTCGAATGGATTGAGCAGTACGGCGAAAAATTCGAAAGCAGCTGCCGAAGCGGCTGACTTTACCGTGTATACCATCGACTCGCATGCCGCACTCGAGGCGCAACAAGAACTCGTCCGAATCGGGAAGGCCGCTGAAGCCGAAGGTAAGTCAGTGGAGGAAATCGTCGCCCTTCTCGAAGCATGGCGCGATAAGAAGAACTTCTTCATGATCATCGGAAACATGGAGACGATGCGCCGAGGCGGTCGCGTTTCTTCCGGTGAGATGTTCCTTGCGAACATCTTGAACATCAAGCCGATCATCACCCTCGATGAGACGGGGAAAGTCATCCCGTTCAAAAAGGCCCGTTCATTGAAGAAGGCTTATGCGGAGATGGTCGGTGAACTCGAACGTCGTCATGCGGAAAACGGTGTGAAGGACAATCGGGTGTTCGTTCAGACGGCTCTCGCACCGAATATGCAAGATGACCTCGTCGCACTCATCGAGTCGAAACTACCAGGTCTCGAAGTCGTACGGACTCGATTCTGTCCTTCGATTGCGGTACATGCCGGATTCGAGACGGTCGGTGTCTTGTGGCTCGACGCTTAATCAAGTAGGAGGAATGTAAGATGGAAGCAATGACAACCTTGACTGGATTGAATGAACGGATTGCGAGCACGGAACAGCTGCTCGTCTACGTGTCACATCCGGGATGCAGTGTCTGTCATGCGCTGAAACCTCAAATCGAAGAGATGCTCCATCAGTTTCCGGAAATTGAGGCGGTCGCGGTGGATTCGGACGAGGTGCCGGAAGTCGCAGGCGCCTTCTCCATCTTCACCGTTCCGGTCGTCCTCTTTTTCATCAACGGGAAAGAAATGCTCCGTCGGGCACGATTCGTGCCAATCGGCGAACTGACGCATCAACTCGAGCGCATGCAAGAAATGAGACGAGCGTGAACAGGAGGCTGGAACATAACTAGCCGATTTTAAAGATTTGTGATAAAAACAGGGGACCGGTCACCGATTTTTGGTGGCAGGACCCCTCTTTTTAGTCCGAAATGCGTGCGCGAACCCATAAAAATGACAAGAGGCCTCCGTGAGCGACTTGTTCGCTCACGGAGGCCTCTTTCTTATGAATCTACTGGGTTATGTCCAGCCTCTTTCTTATTCTGCTACTTGTGGGACGAGATAAATCAAGCCAAACGGGTTATGCAATAAGTTGTCGATGGTCGTCCGCTCGTCTTCTCCCATCTCGACCCTGAAGGCACGCCCGTCCTCGAAGGCGAAATGGTCGCCGTCGCCGAACATCGCGCCACCGGAGATGAGGTGGAAGTTGAACGAATGAATCACGTGAATGGCATCTTCAATGTCGAGTGTCATCGGTACGGCCACGTCTGCATGACCGAACGCTTTCATTCCCCATGACATATAGGCGTTCTCTTCTTCTGTGATAGCCGTGAGAAGCGAATAGTCGAGTGCGAGGTCTTCTTCTTTTGATTCTTGCCACTCGTCTTTCGAGTAAGAGACACCAGCTGACTCGACCATGACGCCAACTCCACCTGCGTTTAAGACGGCGTTTGCGGCACGACGTGCAGCGGCGACGTCTGTCAAATCGTTGACGTCGACAATCAAGTAGACGACATGCGTATGACGAGCGATTCCTTTCGCGACTTTCGGGGTGAACCCGCCAGAACTCGCGTGAATCATCGCCTCGGCGAGGGCTGGGTCACGTTCGACGACTTCTACGGTGAACGCCTTCCCTGTCTCATCTTCGAGCAACAACAGACCGGCCATCGTGTAGCCTTCACTATGTAAACTGATTTGTTCGCTGACGCCTTCTGCGGAAGACCAGTTTCCGGGAATGGCGAGCATGACTTGTGTACGATTCATGTGTATCATCCTTTTCTGCAAAAGTCAGGTCTCTCCTCAGGAGAGACCTGGTCTATCTCTTATTATGCCCTATTTTGGCATGAATTATTCTTGATATGTCTTCAATACTTCCTGAAGCGGGATTTGATCGATTTTCCGGCGACTGATGAACGTACTCATAAAGAAGAGGAGAACGACAGCGCCAAGCGTATAGACGATATAGACCCATTCGAATTCAAGTGGGAGCACGAGTCCATAATCTTCTGCAAAGACGACGATGATGACCCGAAGCGTCAACAGGGCGATGGGGATGCTCAAGAGGGCAGAGATGAGCGCATAGATGAAGTAGCTGTTCAAAATCATGGAGCGGACTTCCCGTTTCTCATATCCCATCACTTTCAACAAGGAGATGACGTAATAGTTCTTCTCGACCGTCAGCGCCGTCAAGACGAACAGGATGCTGAAAGCGATGAGGGACGCCCCGCCAATCAAGACGTTCATCATGAAATTCATATATTGATTGATCGATTCGGACTGATCGATCAACCCTTGACGTGACAGGATGGTCAGATAGTCGGATTCGCTCGGACGCTCCGTCGCGTAGATGCCGTTGAACAGGTCATCCGTCGCCCCGTCCGTGAGTAGTTCACTTAACGTCGTCCGGGGCAAGTAGGCGAAATCCCCGGAGAATTCATCGGCAATCCCGATGATGGGATAGGTCAACGTGTCCCCGTCGAGTGCGACATCGATGTCTTGACCCACATCGAGGCCGAGTTTTAGCGCGAGTGAGGAGGAGACGACAAGGCCGTCAGGTTCAACTGTCAACACATCCCCATCTTCGTTTTGGAGTGGGAACAAGGTGTTGTCGAAGTCTAGTCCCTTCAAGGTGATCAGGTTATCTTCGACAAAGGCAAACGGATAGGTGAGGAACGGTTCTTGTCCCGCTTCTAAAACCGGTGTCCCGTCTGTATACGCCTCGTATTCATACACCGCTTCGTTCAATCCGCCAACGGTCATACGGTCGACGGCGCCGTTCATCATGAGGGCGAAAACGATGAGAATCGTCGAGAAGAGGATCCCGAGAAAGAAGATGAGAAAACTCCCCGTGCTCTTGACGGCATACAAATATTTGAACTTCGTCTTGCCACTCGCCCGTCTCAACAGGCGACTGACAAGTCGACTGAGTCGATTCAATGAGACATTGTCCCGTGGTGACAAGAGGGCAAGGGCGCTCTCTCCCATAATTTTATAGATGACGGCTCCCGCGACGAGCGCAAAGAAGAGGAGCGGGGCGAACACGGCTGTCACGAACTCAAGTGGACTTTGGGCGATGGTGATGGACGGTAAGAGATAGAAGTCGAGATAGAGTTCTTTCAACGGGTTCGCGAAATAAAGCCCCAGGAAATAACCGATGATGAGCATAAAGAATGCGAAAACCAAGATGAGCACCAAGTAAGGCGATGCGATTTGCCGACGACTATAACCAATCGCCTTCAACAGTCCGATTTGTCCTCGTTCCGCCCCGAGCATATTCGAGATCAGGATGGCGACGATGATGACAGCGATGGAGACGATAAAGAGACTGAGTCCGAGCGCCATCGCCTTGCCGGATGAAATCTCGCTGTAGATGGCGCCGCTTCGAATGATGTTCTCCGTCTCCATGACCGAGACGACGAACGGGAGCTCGAGGTCGGTCTTAATCGGTTGATCGGTCACCCCGGACAGTCGAAACGACTCTTGCCCGACGAATGTTTCGAACGATTCATCCGTCATCAGGAGGAGGGTCTGTGAACCTGGGTCCAAGTTGAAGAAGTTATCATCGAACAGGGGGAGCGTGTAGTCCGGAAAGAGGACAAATCCACTCACCGTGAACGGTTTACCGATGTCGATTGTGTCTCCGATGTCGATGCCGTTCTCTTCTGCATATTTTTTGTTCAAAGCGATTTCGTCATTCGCGCTCGGTCGATCACCGGCTTCGAGGTAGGAGCGGTTGATCGTGTCTGATTCTTTGACGATCATTCCCCGATGCTCGGTGTCATCGAACGTGTAGGTGATGGCTTTCAAGTCACGGAGTTCAATCGTGGCATCCGGCATCTCCTGTTCGACGGCGGCGATTCGCGATGCGATCAGACGATTGAAGACTTCCGCATCGGCTTGTTTGATGTCAGCCAATGTGAACGCTCCTGTCTCCGCGAGCGTGGCGACAGCGGGGTCGCGTAACTCTTCTTCCGTCACCCGATTGAGCATGTCAATCGCAAAGTCTTCTTGGTTCGATTCTTCCAGATACTCTTCGGTCGGGACCTCGATTCCACTGATGCCATAGAACATCATCGTGTACGTGAGTGAACTCATGACGATGATGATGGCGATGGCGAGGAGTTGCATCCACTTCCGATTTAATGTCTTCCAGACGTTTTTATACAGCATGTCGCCACCCCCTTATCCCCAATGGATGTCACGTGCCGCGACCCGGGTCTCATGATGGGTCACCTCCACGATTCGACCGGAGTTCATCTTGATGACATCGTCCGCCATCTCACTGATTCCATTATTGTGTGTGATGACGACAACCGTTTTTTGATACGTCTCGTTCAATTGTTCCAATAGTTCGAGTACTTTTTTCGAATTTTCTTCGTCAAGCGATCCCGTCGGTTCGTCACAAAAGACAATGGCCGGATTTTTGGCGAGGCTGCGGGCGACGGAGACCCGTTGTTGCTCACCACCCGATAGTTGATAGGGGTATTTGTCACGTGCCGCTGTGAGCCCTACTTGTTCGAGCAATTCATCAATCGGCAGCGGATCTTTCATTAAGTCGGATCCGATTTGGACGTTCTCATAGACGGTCAAGTTTTGAAGAAGGTTGTATTGTTGGAAAATGAAGCCAAGATGGTCGCGTCGAAAAGCAGTCATCTGATCGACGGATAGGTCGGTCAGCACGGTGTCGCCGAACGTGATCTTACCTGAGGTGACCGTGTCGAGTCCGCTGATGACGTTGAGCAGTGTACTCTTCCCGCTCCCGCTTGGACCTAGGATCACGACGAACGCGCCATCCCGGATGGTGAGGTCGATGTCTTTCAAGGCGGCCGTTTCCACGTCGCCCGTCTTGTAGATTTTGTTTACGTTCCGTAGTTTGATCATGCCACACACGCCTCCTTTACTCGTTATGTATGGTATACCCTTTTCGAGAAATGAATGGACGAGCTGCACATAGGATGTTTTGAAAAAATAGTGAAACCGCTCCACCTGTGATAAAATAATATAACCAGGTACTAATAAATTTTTTTAAGGGAGAACTCTTTATGAAGATTGCTTACATCACGGACAGCACGATTGTCCTTCCAGATGCATTAGCGCAACATCCTGACATCCACATCGTCCCGCTCTATGTCGTCAAAGGGGACCAGCCGTATAAAGATGGAATCGAAGTCGATGCGAAAACGGTTTACGAGTGGATTGACGCGGGAGAGCGCGTCTCGACGAGTCAGCCCGCGATCGGGGATTTCGTCACGCTCTATGAAAAATTGAAAGAAGAGTACGATATGGGCATCGCAATCCATCTATCGTCCGATTTGAGTGGGACGTATTCGGCGTCTGTTCAAGGAGCTGAGATTGCGGAGTTCAAGTTACTCGCCTTCGATTCACGGGCAGGCATCTATACGATGGGACTCATGTTCGCGGAATTGATTGAACGGGTCGAACGAGGCGATGCGCTTGAAGACGTGGGAGCCTACATGAAGAAGCGCGTGGAGGACGTCCGCATCGAGTTGACGATTCAAAACTTGACACAGATGCAAAAGGGCGGTCGCATCTCCAAATCGAAAGCGCTCATCGGGAACATGCTTCAGTTGAAACCGGTACTCCGATTCGAAGACGGGTTGATTGTCCCGTATCAAACGGTCCGCACGTATAAGAAGGCGCAGGCTCATTTATTCGAAGTGTTGCGTGCGGCAATCGAGTCCGGTGAATGTCAGGACGTCTCGATTTTCCACGGAAATGTCCCTGAGCTTGCTGAGGAGTGGAAACAACAACTTGGTGACACGATTCCGATCAGAGTTGATACACTCGCACCACTTCTCGGGGCGCATACGGGAACTGGGTCAATCGGGATTTCATATTTGAAAGCAAAATAATGAGTAAGGGCGGTCCTTTTGTGAGGGCCGCCCTTTGTTACGTGTTTTTTTGTTTCCGTAGATAAAGAAGTGTAATGGTGATTGAGTAGATGAACAAAAACGTGATCAGAAATAGAGAAAAGTCCATAGCGAGCCCCCTTTATCCAAGTCGTTGCCGACATTTAGCATAACGAAACATTGAATTGGGAATTCTATCAATATTTCATTGTCTCAACTTTTAAACTATTGCTGGAATGTTGTAGCAATACGGGTCATACTAGAAAAAAATGAACGAGAAAAGGGGGGAAGGTGATGCAATTTCGGAAGTACCTAGTTCGGAGCTGGCTCGCGTGGGTGCTCGTCTTCACGGGAGTGACGTATTTGACCTTCCAAAACCTTGAGGCGTTCGACTGGTCGTTGTTTTGGTTCATCTATACGCTAGGGGCTTTGTTCGTCATGAATCCTTTAAAGCGCAGGCATCTTCACTTCACGTTCCATGAGATGTTTGTCTTTATCACGTTCTTCCTATACGGACTCGCACCCGCCCTGTTGATGGGGCAACTGCTCCTCTTCACGTTTCAGGCGCGAGCCTTCAATCGTCGTGTCGGGCGACGACGGTTCCTTCATTTCTATCCGCTCAACACGGTGATTGAATGTTTGCTCGTTCTGTTGCCAGGGCTCGCCTATATCGCACTCGGTGGACAAATCGGAGAGCCCGTTCATTTGATGCAACAAGGATGGGCGATGGTAGCCTTCTTGGGGACTCTGTTCCTTGTCCTTATGATGAGTTTCGCTTTATCCTACTTCATGGTCGGAGAACGGATCCCGTTCCCAATCATGTGGCGATTGATTCGCTTTGATTGGCTCGTCGTGTCACTCGAGCTTTTGTTCTCGATGATTGCCATCGAGTCGTATCTCAACTTCGGTTATGTCGGGCTCATCGTCACGTTCTTCGTACTATCTGTCCTAAAGATGACGATGTCGAAAGCGACGGAGACGGAAGAAACCAAGTCGAGAGTCGATCAAGTCGAACGCTTGAAAGAACAGCTGTACCGCGTGGACAGCGAGCAATTGTTGATTGAGAAGTTTTGGAACGGTCTACGTGATATCGTCGAAGTGGAACGTGGATGGTTGCAGGTCAATCGAAAAGGGGAGCGGACGTTTTATGATATGACCGGTCGCGTCATCCCGAGTGTGCCGGATGCCTTCACGATTGAACGGTATCATGATGAGGACGAACCGTGTTTCGTCTATGACTCGCTCCATGAATGGCATCCCGAATTGCAGCAACAGCAACAAGAACTACACCATTCGGCGCTCGTCATCCAACCCGTTTGGGGAGCGGAGACGGCGGTCAGCTGCATGGTATCGACGACGGCAAACGGGGCATACGAAACTCCGATTGCGGTTGAAGTGAACCGTCTCCTCAAGACGTTATCTTGGTCAATCGAACGCATCGATGAACGCAAACGTTTGCAACATGAGAGCTTGACGGATCCGTTGACGGGATTGCATAATCAGCGAGCGCTACGCCGTTGGACGAAAGAACGTTTGAACGATGTGGCGTCCTATCCACTCTCTGTCTTCTTGATCGATTTGGACCACTTCAAGTCGATCAACGACACGTACGGACATGCGTTCGGTGACGAGGTGTTGATTGAAGCAGGTCAACTCTTTACTCGCAATGTTCGAGCGACGGACTTGGTGACGCGCTATGGAGGGGAGGAGTTCGTGTTCGTCTTCCCGAGAATGGATGAGGCGGCCGCCCATCTGATCGGTGAAAAGATACGAGACGCCTTGAAGCGCCATGATTTTGGAACGGAAGGGACGCGTATCACGGTGACAGCGAGTATCGGGATTGAAACGATTTATGAATATGAAGACCTCGATACGGTCTTGCGACATGCGGACCGAGCCATGTACGTCGGGGCGAAATTCAACGGGCGAGATCGAGTCGCCCACTATCATGATCTATCGACTGAAGTCAGATGAAAGGAGGATCCCCAAAATGGTGGATCCTCCTTTCGTATGAAATGATTATGAGTTCGTATTATAAAGTTCAGATTCAACCGCATGAACGGCGGCTGACCAGGAGCCATAGCGATGCAAGATTGCTTTCGTCGAAGGTTTGTTGTTGCGTTTTGCCCATTCACGGTACGCTTCAAATGAGAGCGAGAAGCCCATTTCTTGAATGGCTTCACGAAGAGCGTTCGAGAGTTCTGTTTTCGAATAGGTCACACTCGCCTCAAGACCAGCCTCGGCACAGGCATCATGCCACGAACCGAACGTTTTGACGATATGGTAATGGCTCGGTGCCTTCGGATGGAGCTTTCGCCATTGCTGATACTTCTTCAAGGTGATGATCGAGCCCATATCTCGCGAATAAATGGCGAGCGTCTCGATGATGTCCTCGCGTGTATACTTCGGCATTTTGTCTGGCAATTCGACGGTTGACTCTCCATGCCATTCATAGCCTGCGATGGCAAGTGCCTCAGCCCATGACCCGAACTGACGAATGATCGACTCAGGAGACGGCCAATTCTGTTCCATTGCGAAGCGGCGATAGACAGAACGGCGTGGACGTTCCTTCAACAAGTCCCCGAGAAGACGAATGCAATGGATCATCCTTTGCTGTTCGGTAGACAAGTGATGGGATTTAGTGGATAGCGTTTGATTCAATGATGGTTCCTCCTTCCGTGGACTCAAATCTGAACCGAGAAAGATAAAAAAATGCTCCTACAATCATACTATCGGATTGTTTTTCGGATTTATTAACGTGATTTTGAAAAATTTTAAACAATTCCTAGGAATTGGATAGGACTAAAGTCGCAGTTGATAATTTCAAAAAATGGTAACAGTTCTATTACAAATTAAATCGAATTTCGAGAGAAATGTAAACATAAAGTTTTAATCACCCAAATTTGTAATATTTTTATAAAAAAGTACCCAGCTGGAGAGTTGGGGTCATCGCCTTCGCTCCAGATGAGTACCCTTCTATAATAAATTTAATTTTCAGACTAATCAATCAAATATTGAAATTACGGCAAAAAAATTTTAATGGCTGGTCAATGAAAGACCGATTCTGCTAAAATAGCCGCATTGAGTGAAAAACAGAAAAGAGGATCATCACTATGACAGTTTGGTTATTTTATACGTTACTTGGATTGATTCAAGGGTTCACAGAGCCCATCCCGATTTCATCGAGCGGACATCTTGTCATCTTCCAAGAACTATTTAACATTGACTTGCCGGGATTGTCATTTGAAGTTTTCGTAAACTTTGCATCGCTTCTTGCGGTTTTAACAATCTATCGTCAAGACGTCGTTCGTCTTATCATGAGTTTGTGGACGTTTTTATTTAAGAAAGACCGGTCGGATGAGACGATGGTCGACGTGAAGTTCATCGGGCTGTTACTTGTCGCGACCGTTCCGGCTGGTGTGCTCGGTGTCCTGTTTGGTGACTGGATCGCCGAGGTGCTCGGTGGCGTGGCGACAGTCGGCTATACACTCATCATTACGGGACTCGCCCTCTGGTTCATCCGGAATATGCGAGGAAACAAGGGCGACGGTGGCATTACGCTACGTGACGCCGTATTGATCGGACTTGCTCAGGCCGTGGCGCTCATTCCTGGGATCAGCCGTTCCGGGGCGACTATCGTCATGGCGATGCTCCTCGGAATCAAACAGGAGTCGGCGCTTCGATTCTCGTTCTTCCTGTTCATTCCAATCAGTCTCGGCACGATGATTTTGGATGGTCCGACGTTGTTCACAAACCCAGACACGCGTGACTTGTTCGGTCCGCTCCTTTTGGCATTTATCGCATCATACGTGTTGACGGCCATTTCATTGAAGTGGTTCCAGCACATCATGGCAAAAGGCGAATTGAAGTATTTTTCATATTACTGCTGGATTGTCGGGCTTCTCGTCGTCCTCTTTCTCGCATAATCGAGGCGCTACTCTCACGAGTAGCGTTTTTTGTTTTGCGAAATAAAAACAATTGCGATACAGTAAACCTGTACAAACAAATATTCCTTCGGGGTCGGGTGAAATTCCCAACCGGCGGTGATGGGCCTATGCCCTAAGTCCGTGACCCGGGCGCACGTGTGCGAACGGTGGATCTAGTGAGACTCTAGAGCCGACAGTATAGTCTGGATGGGAGAAGGAACAAAAAACAGGTCCACGTGACCTGTGCTTCGTCGTACGCTTTTCTGTATAGAAAACGTTTATTTGGCTTGCCAAAATTTGACGAAACCCTCCCACCAAGACCCTAAGGACTGCTCCTTAGGGTCTTTTGTTTGTACGGAAAAAGGAGGGAGAACGATGAAACAGTACATGGAACAGGCCATTCAATTGGCGAAATCAGCCGATGGACAGACCGGTGTCAATCCACTCGTCGGTGCCGTTCTCGTGAAAGACGGACGTATCGTCGGAATGGGTGCCCACCTTAAGGCGGGCGAACCACATGCTGAAGTGCATGCGATTCGAATGGCCGGTGCGGCTGCATCCGGGGCGACTTTATATGTCACGCTCGAACCGTGCTCGCATCACGGTAAGACACCACCGTGCGCCGATTTGATTGTAGAATCGGGCATCAAACGTGTCGTCGTCGCCATGAAAGATCCGAATCCACTCGTCGCAGGCAATGGGATCGTGCGCCTGCAAGCGGCCGGTGTCGAAGTCGATGTGGGTCTGCTTGAGGAAGAGGCGCGTGCCTTGAATCCGGCATTTTTGCGGTCGCTTGAGACGAAACGACCATACGTCATCTTGAAGACGGCAACGAGCCTCGATGGGAAAGTTGCCTTAGAGACGGGGGAGAGTCAATGGGTGACGAGTTCGGAAGCCCGTCGTGATGTGCATGAACTTCGTGCCACGGTCGATGCGATTTTGACCGGGATTGGAACGGTACTCGCGGATGACCCATCGCTTACGGTTCGATTGGACCGCGTGACGCGACAGCCGAAACGAGTCGTGCTCGACCGTGACCTGAGGTTACCGCTCGCTAGTACGTTAGCACGTACCGCCGAAGACGTTCCGGTGCTCCTCTTCACTTCGTCAGATGAGGCAGAACGACGTGAACGAGCTCAATCCGTCGGTATCGAATTATTCGATTATACGTCACTCGGCACGGTTCTTGAGACGCTATACGCAAATGGGATTGGGCGTGTGTTGATCGAGGCCGGACCGACGCTTGTCACCTCACTTCTTGACGGAGGCTACGTGGATGAATGGGTCGCCTATCAATCACCACGGGTGTTCGGTGGGAAGCATGGCGTCTATCGCTCACAGCAGGAAGGGACGATCGAAGGGATATCCCGTTTTACGATTCATCAGGTCGAAACGATTGGACCCGACCTGAAAGTCGTCCTTCGAAAGGGGGCGCTCTGATGTTCACGGGAATCGTAGAAGAAATCGGAGCGGTCAAAGCGGTCAAGCGTAACGGACCATCTTTACGACTCGTCTTGTCCGCTGTGAAAGTGCTTGACGATGTGAAGCTCGGGGACAGCATTGCCGTGAATGGGATCTGCCTCACGGTGACGACGTTCGATGACGCGACGTTCTCTGTCGATGTCATGCCAGAAACGTTGAAGGCGTCGAGCCTAGATGGGGTCAAGCCGGGAACACAAGTCAATCTCGAACGGGCGATGCCGGCGAACGGACGTTTTGGTGGACATTTCGTATCCGGACATGTCGACGGGGTCGGGCGCATCACGAAGAAACGACCGCTCGCGAATGCCGTCTATATCGACATCCAATGTGATCGTGCGCTCCTTTCCTACATCGTCCCGAAAGGTTCGATATGTGTAGATGGGACGAGTTTGACCGTGTTTGACGTGTCAGAGCGTGGGTTTACCTTGTCCTTGATTCCACACACATACAGCGAGACCGTGCTTGGGATGAAACAGACGGGTGATGTAGTCAATTTAGAATGTGATCTGTTGGCAAAATATATGGAAAAGGTCGTCGGGCAGTCGAAGATGACGCTCGAGTCCTTGGCAGAACAAGGATATGGAAAGGCGGGATGGTAATGTTTGATTCGATTGAACGAGCGATTGAGGAACTGAGACGAGGGCGTCCCATCATCGTCGTGGATGACGAGGACCGTGAGAATGAAGGGGACTTTGTCGTACTCGGTGACAAGGTGACACCGGAAACGATGAACTTTTTAATCACGGAAGGGAAAGGGCTCGTCTGTAGCGCCATCGCAGAAGAAGTGGCGGTTCGTCTCGATCTCGCGCCGATGGTGACGAACAGTACAGACCCACACGGTACCGCCTTCACGGTCAGTGTCGACCATATCGATTCGACTACTGGCATCTCGGCGAGTGAACGGTCTCACACCGTTCGTGAGTTAGCGAACCCATCGTCCCGTCCATCCGATTTTCAACGTCCGGGACATCTGTTCCCGCTCATTGCGAAAAAGGGAGGCGTCTCCGTTCGCCGAGGTCATACCGAAGCGTCTGTCGACCTGGCGCGACTCGCAGGAAGTGAGCCGGTCGCGGTCATCTGTGAAATCATTCGAGAGGACGGGGAGATGGCACGCGTACCTGATTTGGTACAAGTCGCTGAACGCCACGGGTTGGCGTTCATCACTATCGAAGCGTTAGTCCGATATATGGAGGAGAACCTCGTCACACGTGTTGCGGACGTGTCCCTACCTTCCTCAAAAGGAACGTTTCGCATGATAGGGTATGAGAATCGAATGGACCGTGAAGAGCATGTGGCGCTCGTGACGGAGACGCTTGAGGAGGTCCCGCTCGTTCGCATTCACTCCGAATGTCTGACCGGTGACGTCTTCGGTTCGTTCCGATGTGATTGCGGTCCGCAACTGGACACGGCGATGGCACGAATCGAGCAGGAATCGGGCATCGTGCTCTATATGCGTCAAGAAGGGCGAGGCATCGGACTGTTGAACAAACTGAAGGCGTACGCCCTTCAAGAGAATGGATTGGATACGGTCGAGGCGAACGTGGCACTAGGGTTTCATCCGGACCTTCGGGACTATCGGGTGAGCGCGGCGATGCTTCGTGATCTTGGCGTCACCCGTGTCCGGCTCATGACGAACAACCCCGATAAAGTCGATGCCTTGGAATCGTGTGACATCACAGTCGTCGAACGCGTTTCGATTCATGTCGGTGCGCATGAAGCGAACGAATCGTATCGCCTGATGAAACAACTCAAAATGAATCATATTGGAGGAACATGGACATGACCTATACATTTGAAGGAAACTTAGTTGGAGAAGGCTTAAAGATTGGAATCGTCGTCGGACGGTTCAACGACTTGATCACGATGCGTCTGCTTGACGGGGCGAAGGATGCCTTGAAACGTCATGGAGTGAAGGAAGAGGATGTGTCGCTCGCTTTCGTCCCAGGAGCATTTGAACTTCCGCTCGTCGCGAAAAAAATGGCGATGAGCAAACAATACGACGCGGTCATCACGCTCGGAGCCGTCATTCGTGGTGCGACCCCGCATTTTGATTACGTCTGTAACGAAGCGGCAAAAGGGATCGCCCAGGCGAGCTATCAATCCGAAGTCCCGGTCATCTTCGGCGTGTTGACGACGGAGACGATTGAACAGGCGATTGAGCGTGCAGGAACAAAAGCAGGCAACAAAGGGTGGGAAGCGGCGACTTCTGCCATCGAGATGGCCAATCTGTTAAAGCAAGTCTAATCAAAACCGGGTGGCGACCACCCGGTTTTTCAAATGGATCTGTCCGACCAGGAATGGGTGTTCATGCGCGACCATGTGCGTGTCGACGGCGAAATGTTGAAGGATTTACAAACACAGTTCCCTCAGAATTACTTCATTCAAATGGCCTATCCCATCACACTGTATCATCACGAACGTTGGGACGGAACGGGGTACAACCAAGGACTGAAAAGGAGAGGACATCCCGCTTACGGCTCGAATCGTCACCATGTTCGATCAGACATTTAAAGCGCACTAAAAAGGAGACGTCCCCTCGGGGAGCATCTCCTTTTTGATTAGTACGTTTCAGATGTTGTTTTCGCTTGCATGTGGAGTTGGATGTAATCCGGGCCACCTGCTTTTGAATCCGTACCTGACATGTTGAATCCACCGAACGGCTGATAGCCGACGATTGCGCCTGTGCAACCACGGTTGAAGTAAAGGTTCCCAACGTGGAAGTTTTGGCGAGCGTATTCTTGATTCATACGGTCACGTGTGAGGACCGCCCCTGTCAAGCCGTATTCTGTGTTGTTCGCGATATCGATTGCTTCTTTGAAGTCTTTCGCTTTCGTGAAGGCGACGATTGGTCCGAAAATCTCTTCTTGCATGAGGCGTGCTTTCGGGTCGACGTCTGCGACGACAGTCGGCTCGATGAAGTAGCCTGTTGAATCGTCTGCTTTCCCACCTGCGACGATGCGTCCTTCTTCTTTTGCGACATCGAAGTACGATGTGATCTTCTTGAAGGCCGATGCGTCGATGACTGGTCCCATGAAGTGTTCGTTCTTCTCTGTGTTTCCGACAGAGAGTTCGTTCGTGAGTTCGACGACACGGTCGAGTACCGTATCATACACGCTGTCGACGATGACGGCACGTGAACAAGCCGAACATTTCTGACCAGAGAAACCGAATGCCGATTTCACGATTGATTGTGCAGCGAGCTCGAGGTCGGCTGATTCGTCGACGACGATCGTATCTTTTCCACCCATCTCCGCGATCACGCGTTTGAGCCAAATTTGCCCTTCGTTCAATTTAGACGCACGTTCGTTGATGCGGAGTCCCACATCACGCGATCCTGTGAAGCTGATGAAGCGTGTTTTCGGATGATCGACGAGATAGTCCCCGACTTCTGCACCCGGTCCCGGGATGAAGTTGAGCACGCCTTTTGGAAGACCTGCCTCTTCCATCACTTCGACGAATTTCGCAGCGACGATTGGCGTCGTCGAAGCTGGTTTTAAGAGAATTGTGTTACCGGCGACGATGGCCGCAACTGCTGTACCGGCCATGATTGCGAATGGGAAGTTCCATGGGCTGATGACGATCCCGACCCCGAGTGGGATGTAGTCATACCGGTTGTATTCGCCTGGGCGGCTCTCCACTTTCTTGCCTGGTTTGAGTTCGAGCATTTGACGTGCATAATATTCCATGAAGTCGATTGCTTCCGCTGTATCCGCATCTGCCTCGTTCCACGGTTTACCCGCTTCTTTGACGAGGTAAGCCGAGAACTCGTGCTTACGCTGGCGGACGATGTTCGCTGCTTTGAACAAGACGTCAGCGCGGACAGCCGGGTCGACATGGCGCCATGAGTCAAATGCTGTGAGTGCTTCTTGCATCGCACGTTCTGCGAGCTCTTGGTTCGCTTTTGACACGCGACCGATCACTTCTTCTTTGTTAGCCGGGTTGTAAGACGTGATTTTACCTTCCGTCGTAACCTTTTCCCCACCAATTACGAGCGGATAGTCTTTCCCGAGCTCACCGTTCACTTTCTCGATTGCCGCTTGGATTGCTTCGGCATTCTCTTTTTGTGTAAAGTCTGTGAATGGTTCATGTTTGTATGGAATCATTCTCGTTCCCCCTTAAAGTGATGTTGAGCGTTAAAGCGCTTACGTCTGTATTGTATCGAAATTATCGTAGAAATCCTAGTGAAACAATTTTCCAGAAACACATGGCATTGGAGCAAGAAATCGAGACGTGATAGGATGGAGGAGAACACGGCTTTAGAAAGGACGAACAACATGAAAAAATGGTTCATTCCGCTACTCCTCGTCTTCATGCTCGGGGCATGTGGGAACGAGGAAGAGACTGTGGTAGAAGAGACAGACCGCGCATTGCCGGACGCTGTCACGAACGTGTACGCAGACTATCAGACGGCACTTGAGTCTGGAGACGCTGAGGCACTCGCATCAATTGATTATGCTGGCCAGTTGACCGAGATTCCGGCGACTGGTGCCGTCACCCGTCAATTGTCTCCTGGTGAGATTTATAAGAGCTGGGTCAACGAAGAGGAAGACGTGGCGTTCCTTGTCCATGAGATGATCGATGAAGAAGGGAACCCGCTCCCGAACCGACTCAGTAAAATCGCTGTGAAGGAAGGGGATGAGTGGTCACTCGTCATCACACCGGTCGCTTTACCAAAAGACGTGATTGCCGAGGTCGGAGAGTTACTCATCGGTGTCCAGGCGAACGAGTACGGAGTGAATGCCGAAGCGAACGCCCGTCTCGCTGAGATTCCGGAAGATGAGGCTGGTCCGATCTATGACCAAGTCAACGCACAGACGGACTATATGGCGCTCGAGGCAGACAATAACGTCTTCCTGCTCATGGCGGAAACGTTGACGGTCGAGGAGAACCAAACCATCATGACCGACTATTTCAAAGCGTATGAGACGTGGTACACCGATAACGAGGAGACGCTCCGAAAAGCGGCTGCAACGGAAGATCCAGTCGAGTATATCGAAGTGCTTGACCCGTTAAAGACAAAATTAGAAGAAGCGATCGATGGCTATGACGAACAACTTGTCGACCCATCGTTTGGCTAAGGAGGAACAGCAGATGCTCGCACCAACATTTTCATTACCGAACCAAAACGGAGAGATGGTTTCATTAAAGGACTATCTCGGTAAGAAAGTCGTCTTATACTTCTATCCTCGAGATTCGACACCTGGTTGCACGACCGAGGCATGCGATTTCCGCGATGCGTTGCCGAAGATGGAAGGCGCGGTCGTCCTTGGGGTATCGGCCGACAGTCAAAAGAAACATCAAAACTTTATAGCCAAGAATGACCTCCCATTTGATTTACTCGTGGACGAGGAACATGAAGTGTCCGAGCTTTACGGCGTCTGGCAGTTGAAGAAAAATTACGGGAAAGAATATTACGGCATCGTCCGTTCGACTTTCTTAATCAACGAGGACGGCTATATCGAACAAGAGTGGCGCAACGTCAAAGTGAAAGGTCACGTCGAAGAAGTCGTGGCTGCCATTCGTTCGTAAAACGAGAAACTGAAGGAAAGGTCATGAACGGTTTCAGACTGTAGACAACGCATGGGTCTACAGTCTTTTTTGTTCCCTTAAGAGTCTCGCCTGCCCGTAATTGGTCGCTGCTATCAAACCGCTTCGAGCGTGCTTTATACAGTTGCAACCACTCCATTTCTGATTGAGATGTAGTCTATCGATTAACGGTTCGTATTGATCATGAAATCCGGGCTCATGCAGTTGAATATATATTACAATCATATTTCGAAATAAATTTTAAGAAACTTTTAAGAATAAGGGTTCGGGGAAAATATTACAATTATATAACATTTTGAAAGCGCTTTCTTCATATGAGCTACCTTGACTCGATTGTGAATGTTCTGAAAAATATAGGGAGAGCGCTCAAATCAAGAACGTAGGAGGAGAGCAACACGGTGAATCAAATTGAAAGTTGGCTGACGAGTTTATCGAATCTCGTCTGGGGGCCACATTTACTCATATTACTTGTCGGGACAGGGATTTTCCTGACCGTCCGTCTCGGATTTATCCAAGTGACGCGACTTGGGGTCGGTCTGAAAGAGGCGTTTATTCCGAAAGCAGAACAGCCGAAGAAAAAGCAACGCGGGGACATCTCGCATTTCCAAGCACTCATGACGGCATTGGCGGCCACGGTCGGTACGGGAAACATGGTCGGTGTCGCGACGGCAATCGTTCTCGGGGGACCGGGAGCTGTCGTTTGGATGTGGTTATCCGGTTTTGTCGGGATGGCGACGAAATACGCCGAGGCCATCCTGGCGGTCAAATATCGTGTCGTCGATGAACGCGGTGAGATTGCCGGGGGTCCGATGTACTACTTAGAACACGGCTTGAAGAAAAAATGGCTCGGCGTCTTGTTCGCCGTCTTTGCATCGGTCGCAGCCTTTGGGATTGGGAACGGGGTCCAAACGAACTCGATCAGTCTCGCCTTGAACAACTCGTTCAACGTCCCAATGGTTGTGACAGGGATCGTCATGATGGCGGTCACGGCATTCGTCATTTTAGGTGGTGTCAAATCAATCGGAAAAGTCGTCGGAATCTTCGTCCCGTTCATGATTTTCGCATATGTCGGAAGCGGGCTCGTGATTCTCATCATGAACCTCGAATTGGTACCAGGTGCCTTGTCGACGATGTTCTCGAGCACCTTCAGTGCCGAAGCCATCGGTGGGGGCGCGTTAGGTGCCGCGATTCGCTACGGGGTCGCGCGCGGTGTGTTCTCTAACGAGGCAGGACTTGGATCTGCACCGATTGCGGCCGCGGCAGCGAAGACCGATTTCCCGGGACGTCAAGCACTCGTCTCGATGACACAAGTGTTGATCGACACGCTCATCGTCTGTTCCATCACGGGACTCACGATCGTCATGGGCGGTCAATATACGGAAGGGCTTGAAGGGATTGCCTTGACGCAAGCCTCGTTCGCTTACTTCTTAGGGCCGATTGGTGAAATCATCGTGACGATCTCGCTCGTCTTCTTCGCCTATTCGACCGTCCTCGGCTGGTGTTATTACGGCGAACGTTCAGCGTACTATTTACTCGGTGAAAAAGTGATCGTCCCGTATCGTGTCCTCTATATTTTAGTCGCGGGGCTCGGTGCGATGACGACGAACTTGAATTTGATTTGGTCGATTTCGGATGTGTTCAACGGTCTCATGGCCATCCCGAACTTGATTGGACTCTTGTTCCTCTCCGGTGTGGTCGTCGCGGAGACGAAACGATTCGAACTCGAACGGAAAAAAGAAGGGCAGTCCTCTGCCGCTTGATGAGAAAACCCGCCGGACAGCACGTGTCGGCGGGTTTTTGTCATACCTTGAATTGGCGAATCAGTGAATCGAGTTCTTCCATCTTTTGTTGCGACTGTTCCGTCGCATGGTTCAACTCGGCGAAACGTTCGACGGACATCGTCACTTTTTCAGCGATTTCTTGCGTACCGAGCGCTCCGTTGTTGACGGTCGTCGCAACGTCCTGGATGACACCGATCATGTTCGACGTCAATTGTTCGAGCTCCCCGGCAGCGGCGGCAAACTCGGTCGCAGTCGTTTCAAAGCGACCTGCGTCCTCGCTATATTGTCCGGCTGCCTCTTCAAGTTGGTCATAATCTTTCAAGACGTTCGTGTCGAGGAAGTGGAGCATCTGTCCTGAGCTTTCATTCAAATGATCGACCGAATGAAGGACGGTCGTCGAGATGACTTGAATTCGTTCGACGGTCGCCCGGCTCGTCTCGGCGAGTTTTCGAATCTCGTCGGCGACGACGGCGAATCCGCGTCCGGCCTCTCCGGCACGTGCCGCTTCGATCGAGGCATTGAGCGACAAGAGGTTCGTCTGTGCGGCGATGTCGAGGATGTCGTTCGTGAGCGTCGCGATTTCACGGACGGCTTTCGCATCTTGCATCGCTTTCTCCAAGTTCGTGCGTGTCGACTGAAGGACGCTGATGGCATTCTCTTTCGCCTCCACCGCATGTGACTTGAGGGAGAGGGCACGCTCATCGATTTGTCTCGCTTCGGTTTTCCGCTCATCGGCCATCGTCACGATATGATGAATCGTCCGCTCCATATCCGAGGCGGAAGCGTTCATCTCTTGAGCGCTCGCCGCCGTCTGTTGCATACCGGCGGTCAAATCCTCTGTCGTCGCAGCGGTCGTCGTCATGTACGTGTCAAGTTCTTTCAACTCTTCGTACATATGGGTTGATTGTTTCGTCACACCAGTCGTCACGTCGTTCACTTGAAGAATCAACTGACGCAAGTTGGCGATGAACTGGTTAAAGTCGCGTGCGAGTCCGGCGAACTCGTCGCGGCGCTTCACAGGGATTGACGTCGTCAAATCGCCTTCGCTCGTGGCGAGCTCACGCATCTTCGTCTTGAACTCTTTGAGTGGTTCAAAGATGGAGCGGAAGATGAAGAGCATCATGAGGATCGTCATGACAGCCGCGACCCCGAGGACGATGAATAGTGTGAGTTGTACTTGTTCAAACGACTTAGCCGCCGCCGCTGTGTCCGTCTGAATTTCTTCCCGGTTCAAGTTGACGAGTAGACCGAGAGAGTTCGAGAGCGTGTCAGCGCTTGCATCCGCTGTATCGCGAATATATGTTTCTGCGGCAGCACTTCCTTCTTCGTTAGAAATACGGATGAGTTCACTCATCACGCCTTGATAGTCAGTCCAATTCGAGCTTGCCTGATCGAAGAGCTGTTGATCTTCTTCCATGATAATCGTGGCTTCATAACCGTCCATCCGTTGTTCTAAGATGGCGACGGATGCTTGAATGTCTCGCTCGATATTTTGTTTCGTCACCGCGTCCTCGACGAGTGCGTGACGAATCAAATGACGGCGAATTTCAAGCAATTGCTTATCCACTTGATGGATTTGGTCAATTCCTGGTACCCAAGAGACGATCATGTCCTCCTGGGCTGCTTTTGATGCGTTCAAGGCATACCAAGAATAACCGCTTACACCAAGAAGCAGCACAAACATGATGCTAAACGCAGTGATGAGTTTATTCCGAATCGACATACGATTCCTCCTTACGAAACTTTTCTATCTTTAGCATAATCAGAATCGCACATCAACCGTATAGCTGATTTCGAAAGCGGGTCAATATTCGAGATGGATTCCCCTAGTTTCTTAAAAAGGAGACATTTTCTCACAAGATAGATTTCCTTTTTTGTCTTATGAAAAAGTGGTATGATAATGAACGATGTATTGAAAACTGTTGGAGGTGGGAATTTTGGCTCGTATTACAGAAGCTGAAGTTCGGCACGTCGCCGGACTTGCCCGACTTGCGATCACAGATGAAGAAGTGACGCACTTCACGGAGCAATTGACAAAAATTCTCGAGTTCGCCGAGCAACTCGATGAGCTGGATACAACGGGTGTCGAACCAACGACCCATGCCCTAGATTTGAAAAACGTACTACGCAAAGACGAGGTCCGTCCATCGCTTCCACGTGAAGAAGTCGAACGGATGGCACCTGACTGGGAGAACGGTCAAGTCCGTGTCCCTGCGGTCTTTGAGTAAGGAGGCCTTTCATGAGTTTATTTGACCACGGTGTAGCGAAACTGCATACGTTATTAAAAGAAGGCGAAGTCACGGTCACGGACCTCGTCAAAGAATCGTTCGATCGCATCGAAGCGACGGATGATCAAATCGGTGCGTTTTTGACGCTCAATGAGGATGCGTTCGAGCAAGCGAAGCGCATGGATGAGCTTGCGAAAACATCAGACAACCCGCTCTTTGGGATGCCGATCGGTGTGAAAGACAACATCGTCACAAAAGGGATGCGGACGACATGTGCTTCGACATTCCTCGAGAACTTCGTCCCGGCACACGATGCGACGGTCGTCGAGCGTCTTCATGACGCTGGTGCCGTCACGATCGGAAAGTTGAACATGGACGAGTTCGCGATGGGTTCATCAAACGAGAACTCGGCGTTCAAGCCTGTCCGTAACCCATGGGACCCGACTCGTGTACCAGGAGGTTCTTCAGGCGGTTCAGCGGCATCGGTCGCAGCTGGGCAAGTCCTCTTTAGCCTCGGTTCGGATACGGGTGGTTCGATTCGTCAACCAGCCGCGTATTGTGGTGTTGTCGGGATGAAGCCGACATACGGTCTCGTCTCACGTTTCGGTCTCGTCGCCTTCGCGTCGTCACTCGACCAAATCGGTCCGCTCACGCGTACCGTTGAAGACAATGCTTACTTATTGAATACGATTGCGGGTCATTGCGACATGGACTCGACGTCGGCTGAAGTCGAAGTGCCGGACTATACGGCAGCGCTCAACCAGGATTTGACGGGCATGAAGTTCGCACTTCCAGAAGAATTCATGGCAGAAGGTGTCGCGCCTGGCGTCCGTGAACAGATTGAAAAAGCGATTGAGACGCTCAAGTCTCTCGGTGCGACGATCGAGACGGTTTCGATTCCGTCTGTGAAGTATGCCCTCTCGGCGTACTACTTGCTCGCCTCGTCAGAAGCCTCTTCGAACTTGGCACGTTTCGATGGTATCCGTTACGGACGTCGCGCCGAAGCGGACACGCTCGACGAAGTGTTCACGTATTCGCGTGAACAAGGGTTCGGGGACGAGGTCAAACGCCGGATCATGCTCGGGACATATGCCCTCAGCTCTGGTTACTACGATGCGTTCTACAAGAAAGCCCAACAAGTCCGTACCCTCATGAAGCAGGACTTCGCGAAAGTGTTTGAAGAGTATGATGCCATCGTTGGACCAACTGCTCCGACGACAGCATTCAAACTCGGCGAACAGCTCGACGATCCGCTCACGATGTACGCGAACGATATCATGACGATTCCGGTCAACTTGGTCGGTATTCCGGCCATCTCAGTCCCGGCAGGTCTTTCAGAAGGTCTCCCGGTCGGTCTTCAAATTATCGGGAACTACTTTGATGAATCAACACTTTACCGCGTGGCCCATGCTTTTGAACAAGCAAACGGCGGTTTCAAGATGCCACAGCTCTAAGGAGGACGTACGATGAACTTTGAAACGATCATCGGGATCGAGGTGCACGCCGAGCTGAGCACGAAGTCGAAGATTTGGTGTGGCTGCTCACGCACTTACGGTGCCGAAACGAATACACAGACGTGTCCGATTTGCCTCGGACACCCGGGCGTCTTGCCTAAATTGAACGAAGAAGCGGTCAACCTCGCCATCAAAGCGGCAATGGCACTCAACTGTGAGATTGCGACAGATACGAAGTTCGACCGGAAGAACTACTTCTACCCAGACACGCCGAAAGCGTATCAAATCTCGCAGTTTGACAAGCCGATTGGTTCAAACGGTCACGTCGACGTCGAAGTCGACGGAGAGATGAAACGATTCCGCATCGAGCGCGTGCACTTGGAAGAAGATGCCGGGAAGATGAACCACACGGGCGAGAAACACTCGGTCGTCGACTTCAACCGGACCGGTTCACCACTCATCGAGATCGTCAGTGAAGCAGACATGCGCTCACCGAAAGACGCGGTCGCGTATCTCGAACGCTTGAAAGAAGTCCTCTCGTTCGCTGGCGTCTCGGACGTCAAGATGGAAGAGGGGTCACTTCGCTGTGACTGTAACATCTCGGTCCGTCCATTCGGGCAGGAGAAGTTCGGTACGAAGACGGAGCTCAAGAACTTAAACTCGTTCTCAAACGTCTTGAAGGCACTCGACTATGAAGAAACGCGTCATCGTAAATTGCTTCTCTCAGGTGGCGTCATGCGTCAAGAGACGCTCCGTTACGACGAAGCGGCGAAAAAGACGATTCTCATGCGTGTCAAAGAAGGGGCAGCGGACTACCGTTACTTCCCAGAACCGGACCTCGTCCGTCTCGAAATCGATGAGGCATGGAAAGAGCGCATCCGCGCGACGATTCCAGAGATGCCGGCAGCACGTCGTGAACGCTACATGAGCCAATACGGTCTCTCGGCATACGACGCGAAAGCCCTCACGTCGACGCGTGAGTTCTCGGACTTCTTCGAAGCGACGACAGCGGCCGGTGCGGAGCCGAAAGCGGCAGCGAACTGGCTCATGGGTGAAGTGCTCGGTCACTTGAACAAGACGAACGAAACGGTTGAGACGATGAAGTTGACACCGGAATCACTCGCTGAACTCATCCGCTTGATCGCAGAAGGGACGATTTCATCGAAAATCGCGAAGCGTGTCTTCACGGCGATGATGGAAGAAGGTGCTGAGCCGAAAGCATATGTGGAAGCGAACGGACTCGCCCAAATCTCGGACGAGAACTTGCTCCGTGGCTACATCCTCGAATTGTTCGAGGCGCATCCGCAAATGATCGAAGACTTCAAGAACGGGAAAGACCGTGCGAAAGGCTTCATCATCGGCCAAATCATGAAACAGACGAAAGGGATGGCGAACCCGGCACTCCTCGATGGCTTGTTCCACGAAGAGATCGCGAAACGCTAAGCAGGCGGCGAGACACTTGTGTCTCGCTTTTCGCTCGAGTTGAGCATAGGGGAGAGAATCAATATGCAACGGAAACGTGCGCGGGTCATTTATAACCCGACATCTGGTAAAGAAGTGATCAAACGGGAACTCCCGTACATTTTGAACCGCCTCGAGGATGCGGGTTATGAGACGTCGACGTATGCGACGAAAGCGATTGGTGATGCCACGCTCGAAGCAAAACGGGCCTCAGCGGCCGAGTTCGACCTCATCATCGCCGCAGGTGGAGACGGGACATTGAACGAAGTCATCTCTGGGCTCGCACCGCTTGAGAATCGTCCGACAATCGGACTCATTCCGGTCGGAACGACGAACGACTTCGCCCGGGCGATGCGGATTCCACTGAGCGTCGTCGGCGCACTCGACGTCATCTGTGATGGGTTCGAGATGCCGGTCGACCTCGGGGAGATCGAAGGCGAGAAAGGTGACATCCACTATTTCATCAATATCGCCGGCGGTGGTATCATGACCGAGCTCTCGTATGAAGTGCCATCGAAGTTGAAGACGGCACTCGGACAGCTCGCCTATTACGTGAAAGGAATGGAGAAACTGCCACTCATCAAACCGACGTATATTGAACTTGAGCACGATGAAGGAACGTTCCAAGGCGAGGTCATGGTCTTCCTCACATCGAACTCGAACTCGGTCGGTGGATTTGAAAAAATCTCACCACACGCGTCGTTGAATGACGGGTTGTTCGATCTGTTCATTTTGCGGAAATGTAACTTGTTCGAATTCATCCACGTCGTCCGCCTACTCCTGCGGGGTGAGCATTTATCCAGCTCACTCGTCGAGCACGTGAAGACGAGCCGCGTCCGGATGAAGACGACCGAGCCGATGAGTCTCAACATCGACGGCGAGTATGGCGGGGAGTGTACAGGTGAGATGCGGAACTTATTCCGTCACTTGACGGTGCTCGCGCCGAACGCCCGAATCCGCGAGATGGAAGATTTGAATGCACAATATGAACGCGAACAGATGATCAAGCAATTGTTCAATGTTTCGCTCGATAAAGCAGAGTGAAAAGATAGGAATGACGACATCAGTCATTCCTATTTGCAATGGAAGGAGCATTCGTATGCTACCAGTGAAAAAGAATGATCGTCTCGATGTCCACGTCCACGACCTGACCCATGAAGGGGCGGGTGTGGCACGTGTCGACGGCTATACGTTGTTCGTGCCGAACGCGTTACCGGGTGAGACGGTCGAAATCGTCGTGACGAAGACGAACAAGCAGTATGGGTTCGCCCGATTGTTGAACGTGAAAGAAGCGAGCGCCGACCGCGTCGAGCCACCGTGCCCGATTTTTTATCAGTGTGGCGGCTGTCAGCTGCAACACTTCAGTTATGAAGGACAACTTCGCCAGAAACGAGAACGTGTCGTCGATGCGCTCAAGCGTCTCGGGCAGTTCGACGTGCCGGTCCATGACACGATCGGGATGCCAGAACCTTGGCGCTACCGCAACAAGGCACAAGTCCCGTTCAAACAAGAAGGAGACCGTCTCGTTTCAGGCTTCTATCGCCCTCGTTCCCATGACATCGTTGAGATGAGCGAATGTTTGATTCAAGATGAGCGCAATGATCAGGCGATCCAAGTCGTCCGTGATGTGTTGGATGCACGTGGCGTACCGGCGTATGACGAGAAGACAGGACGTGGGGTCATCCGTCACGTCATGGCCCGTTACGGGTACCATTCGGGTGAACTCATGATCGTCCTCATCACGAAGACGACGAAACTAAAAGGCGTGAATGAGATCGTCGCCGATATCGTCGAGCGTCTTCCAGACGTGACGTCGATCATGCAAAACGTCAACCCGGACAAGACGAACGTCATCCTCGGAGCGAC
This sequence comes from Exiguobacterium sp. s163, assembly GCF_018617135.1. Classification (GTDB taxonomy): domain Bacteria; phylum Bacillota; class Bacilli; order Exiguobacteriales; family Exiguobacteriaceae; genus Exiguobacterium; species Exiguobacterium profundum. The sequence continues at coordinate 694,717 of NZ_JACSJN010000001.1, read as the reverse complement.
GAACAAGTTGCTCTACGGCCATGAAACGATTGAGGATAAAATCGCAGGACTCACGTTCACGATCTCTCCGCACTCGTTCTTCCAAGTCAATCCGGTCCAAACGGAGAAGTTGTACGGGAAGGCGCTTGAGTACGCACAACTGTCAGGTACGGAACAAGTCGTCGATGCCTATTGCGGTATCGGGACGATCAGTCTCTTCCTCGCTCGGAAAGCGGCACACGTGTATGGTGTTGAAGTCGTACCAGAAGCAATCGAGGATGCGAAACAGAATGCGCTCGTCAATGAGATCGACAATGTGACGTACGCATGTGGTGCAGCGGAAGATGTGCTTCCAGAGTGGAAGAAAGATGGCGTGAATCCGGACGTCATCGTTGTCGACCCACCACGTAAAGGCTGTGCCGAATCGTTCCTCGAGACGATGGTCGAGATGGGACCGAAGCGAATCGTATATGTCTCGTGTAACGTCGCGACGCAGGCGCGCGATATGCGTTACCTCGCTGACCGAGGTTATCGCTTGATGGAAGTGACACCGGTCGACATGTTCCCGCATACGGCGCATGTGGAGACGGTGGCGTGGATGTCTAGGGAATAAATACACTAGCTGTTCAAGCATTGATAGAGCAAGGTTTATAGGGTTTCACTTAAGTTTATTTTATGTTAATAAACAGGTGGGACCCTTTTTATTATTGGCTTTAGATGCCCTGAAAATCGGGGTTGAGTTGATAGAATAGATTTTGGATGGGGGAGTCGACAGAATAGATGTAGGGCATAAACTGTGTTGTATTTAGACTAATCATATAGTTAGAAATCGCATTGAATATTATTAGTCTAAAAAAACATAAGTGCCAGGAGGTAAGGAGATGCCTGATCAACGTAGAGTGATATGCTTCCCAATAGGTAGACAGATGAAATAACCAATCTGTTTATTCTATTGGGGAGCATATCAAACACCAACAGGGAAAGAAAAATGGAGTAAACGAACCATTGATGTCATGTTTAGCAATGAAAAAATATATTGGTGTAGTGAGGCTATTGAATGCCGGGGAACATCAAGAGAATTATGTTTCTGAAAATAATCATCCAGCAATCATTTCAAAAGAGCAATTTGAAGCGGTGCAGATTGAAAAGAAGAATAGAAGCAATGTTGTGAAAACTGATGATGGTGTAAAAAGAAAGAGTAGGAAGTACAGTTCGAAGAGAAAGAAATAATAAGCTAAAAAAATATTTGATAAAAATCTAAGCTTGTTCGACTTACTTTGACAGAAAAATAATGTAAAGGGGGGATGATAATTTGAAAAAAGAAATAAATTATTATCCAACTAGTGCACAAAATTTTACCATTGATGAATGGATTTGTATGTTACAAGAAAATAGTGGTTTTACTCCGGTGAACTGAACCCTGAATGAGCACTTTTTATCAAGTGTCTATCATTCAGGGTTCAGTTCATTTTCCGAGCGGTTTAGTTTGCTGTTTAGAATGCTTTTCTAAAGCCTGCTGAATAAAGAATGTACAATATAATGAATTTTTGTGATTGTATGTTCGACAATATATAAGAGTTGTTCCGTAAAACAGTTGGTTTTGTTATGCTGTTCTTTTATAATTTTTCACTTTTGCAATAGAACTTGATTCGAATCAATTTTTATTTCATAGAAACATCCTATGCTAGAGTCATCAACAAGGAATACAAATGAAAATGAAATTGGAGGGAATCAACATGCAAAGATATATATTAAGTAAAAAGAATTCCATTACACTGATCAGTGCAATTTTGATTGCACTTGCATTCTTCGGACGATTTTCCTTAGACAACATGGCCATTTTCAATTGGTCGCTCATCATTGCATCTATTCTTGGTGTAGCACCAATTGCGATTCAAGCCTATCAGGCATTAAAAGTAAAAGTTGTCAGTATTGATGTTTTAGTTACCATTGCAGTTATTGGGGCAGTATTGATTCAAAATTATGAGGAATCAGCCATCGTTACTTTCTTATTCTTATTTGGTTCTTACTTGGAGCAACGTACCTTGAACAAAACACGTTCTGCCATTAAAGAATTAACAGAGCTGGCACCAGAAAGTGCTTTAAAGCAAATGGAAAACGGAGAATTTGAAGAAGTAGATGTCGATGATGTAGACGAAGGTGATATTTTATTAGTTAAAACGGGTGCAAAAGTTCCGGTAGATGGAACAGTGTTAATTGGTGAAGGTCACATTAATGAAGCAAGTATTACTGGAGAATCGCTACCTGTAAGTAAAAAGGTTGATTCTGAAGTATTTGCAGGATCTATCTTAGAAAATGGAACGATCCAAATTCGAGCTGATCGTGTTGGAGAAGATACAACATTTGGTAGAATTATCGAATTAGTGGAAGAGGCGCAGGATTCCAAATCAGAAGCAGAACGTTTCATTGACCGATTCTCAAAATACTATACACCAGCTGTGTTAGTCCTTGGTTTTATTGTTTGGTTTTTCTCAAAAGATATTGAACTAGCTATCACGATTCTTGTTTTAGGATGTCCAGGTGCATTAGTTATCGGGGTACCTGTATCCAACGTTGCCGGTATCGGAAACGGTGCACGTAATGGTGTCCTCCTAAAAGGTAGTGAAGTTATCAATGACTTTAGCAGAGTAGATACTATCGTTTTTGATAAAACAGGAACATTGACAGTAGGAAACCCTGAAGTTGCCGAAAAAGAATTTTACGGAAAAAATACTGAAGAGGTTCTAGGATATTTAGCAAGTGTGGAGCGTGAATCGGACCACCCACTAGCGAAAGCTGTCCTACAGGATATTGGCGAGACAACTTTCTCTACTGTTGAAGAAACCGAAGTCGTTAAAGGTGGCGGAATTGTAGCAAAAATAGGTGTTCATCGTATAGCCGTTGGTAACGTAGCTTTAATGGAAAAGGAAAATGTGAAATTAAGCGAAAAAGCTAAAAAAGACGTCGAACGCTTTGAGAAAAATGGGAATTCTCTTGTGTTAACTGCGGTCGACGGAGAATTAAACGTTCTGATGGGTATTCGGGATCAAATCCGTCCAGGTGTTAAAAAAGATCTTCAAAAACTGAAAAAACTAGGGGTCAAAAACCTTGTCGTTCTTTCTGGGGACAACCAAGGAACCGTAGATTTAGTTGCTCGAGAACTTGGGTTAACAGAAGCACATGGTCATATGCTACCGGAAGGAAAATCTGCTTATATCGAAAAAATGCAAGCAGAAGGCGGGATCATTGCCTTTGTCGGTGACGGAGTGAATGATAGTCCTTCACTAGCCTTAGCAGATATCGGAATCGCCATGGGAAGTGGAACAGATGTTGCAATTGAAACATCAGATGTTGTTTTAATGAATTCTGACTTTAGTCGTTTACCACACGCATTAGGCTTAACAAAATCAACTTCAAGAAACATGAAACAGAACATTACCATAGCAGTTGGTGTGGTATTAGTCTTACTTGCCAGCCTACTATTTAGTGAATGGATGAATATGTCAATCGGGATGTTGGTTCATGAAGCAAGTATCTTAGTAGTCATCTTGAATGGTATGAGATTGCTTCGATACCGTTTGAGAGAATAATTTTAATAGAAACCAGTCTTGATGAATGATAAAGGGGAAGTATTCAGGTAGGAAGAACAAAATACTCCCCTACTTTTTCTTAAAACTTGATTTGCATCAATTTCATTTCGTTGAACCTGAACTATACTTAAATTGTAAAAAAAAAAGAAGAGGGAAAACAAAAAAATCAAAGATAAGATGAAAGGAGAAATAATTCATGCAAAAAGGAGTTATTCAATTAGAAACATTATCTTGTCCATCTTGTATGCAAAAGATTGAAAATGCGGTGAAAGGATTAAATGGGGTTAATCAAGATAGCTTAAAAGTATTATTTAATGCTAGTAAAGTAAAAGTAGATTTTGATTCAGAAACGATCACCATTAACGATATCGAAAAAGCCATTGAAGACTTAGGATATCCAGTCGTCAAATCAAAAGTAAAATCGGCCTAAGACCAAAAAATCACAAGAAAGAGGGAACGAATAATGTCTGAACAAACATTTTCTGAACAAACATTTAACGAAGTAATAACAAACCATTTTGAAAAACTTGATTTATACACCACTGCAATTACACGGGCCCATGGTAAGAATCACCCAGAAGCCTTTGAAGTACGTGAATTGTTTGAAACAATTAGTGGAAAAGTAAAAGACGCAGGTACGAACAAACCTGACTTAGATGCTGAATTTGCTCAATTACGAAAAATCACAGACAACTACACCATTCCTGGAGATGTATGTGAAACGTATGCAGGCACATTCGAGATGTTATCAGAAGTAGATAAAGCATATCAGGCTTTAAGGAACTCAAAAACAAAAGAATAGATTGGTTTACGGTCGTTAAAAAATGAAGGGGGAAATGATTTATGCAAAAAGCAACGATTCAATTAGAAACCTTATCTTGCCCATCTTGTCTCCAAAAGATTGAAAATGCGGTGAAAGGAATAAACGGTGTGAATCAAGATAGCTTGAAAGTAATGTTCAATGCAAGTAAAGTAAAAGTAGATTTTGATTCAGAAGCAGTCGCTATTAACGATATCGAAAAGGCAATTGAAGACTTAGGATATTCTGTTGTCAAATCAAAGGTAAAACCTGCTTAATCGAGTGAATAGAAAGGAATCCTAGGATGCCCTCTTAGGCTTTTTATAAAAGGGAGAGGTTATTTTGGAACAAAACCAATGTTGTCATCACCAACATGGACATGCAGAATGTATTCGTATTGTTCCCATTTTCAACCATTTGGAAGACTCACAAATGGATTTGATTGCGGAATCTGCCAAGATACTTCATCTTAAAAAAGGGGAAATGTTATTCCGTGCAGATGAGGAAGATGATACCTTATATATTATCAATTCAGGTAAGGCTCGGATTTACCGCTTAACGGATTCTGGAAAAGAACAACTTGTTCGCATTTTAAATCCTGGTGATTTTACAGGTGAAGTCGCCGTTTTCCAACCTGGAAGTATTCATGAGAATTATGCGGAAGCACTACAAAATACATCCATTTGTTTAATTAAACGAGGTGATTTACAGAAGTATTTGGTGGAATATCCGCAGATCTCATTAAAAATACTGTCAGAAGTAACGATGCGTTTAAAGGATTCTGAAAAACAAACCACACAAGTAGCGATTGAAAATGTAGAAACCCGCATTATATCCTTTTTAGCTGAGAATGTTGAAAAGGGAAGTGGCGATAGTCCAACGATTGTCTTACCAATGTCCAAAAAGGATTTAGCCTCGTATCTTGGTACCACACCAGAAACAATCAGCCGTAAATTTACTACTCTAGAAGAACTTGGATTGATTAAACAGTTACCGAAAAAGAAAATTAAAATAATGGATTTAGATCAGTTGTTACTTCATACTGAATAAATATAAGCAGAGTAGCGTGCCATCATCTAACGTGTTAAGTTTAATAGTACAAAACATAAAATAACAAACCTTTTAGCAATCCAATTAGCATATAAAATGGATTGCTAATTTTTGTTGATTTAACAATGTTTATCTACAAAAAGTGAACTGAACCCTGAATGAGCACTTTTTATCAAGTGTCTATCATTCAGGGTTCAGTTCATTGACTCAATCGGGGGCTTTTTTGCAAACAGCCGAAAGGGGAGTCGGAGATGAGGAAAATCATTGTACTTGAACATCTGTCATTGGACGGTGTGATTCAAGCACCGGGTGGGAAGGAAGAAGATTTGAGTGAGGATTTCATGCATGGGGGATGGACGGAGCCGTTTTCGAGTCAAGAGCTTGGCATTTGGATTCGGACGCAAATGCATAGTGAGTTTGATTTGTTGCTCGGGCGAAAGACTTATGACCAATGGGCGAGTTATTGGCCGAACCATGATGATGTCTGGCGGGAAGCCACTCGGGCGATGAAGTATGTGGTCACGCGGCAATCACAGGATTCACGATGGGAATCAACGACGTTTCTGACAGAACCGGTCGAAGCGTTAAAACGAATCAAACAAGAAGAGGGACCCGATTTACACGTCTGGGGAAGCAGCGAACTTGTGCATACGCTACTCGCGAACGATCTCATCGATGAAGTTCGACTGATCATGTATCCCATCATCATCGGTTCAGGCAAACGACTTTTCCGGACGGCAACATCTTGCCACTACAACTCGACGTAATCGAGCAACAGCTGATGCCGAACGGGGTCCATGTCGTTCGGTATGGGCGCTTTCAATCGGAAGGGAAGAAGAGGTGAAAATCGAGCAACACCTGGAGATGACCGTTTCAGAATCGATGGATAAGGAACTGACCGAGCTACTGCAACACGCGTTTCCTTCAATCTATCCGAATCGTCGCGTATGAAGACGAACGGATCATTGGACAAGTCGGGTTAGACTTTCGTGTGATGAATATGAACGGAGAACCGATTCACGTGCTCGGCATCATCGATCTGTGTGTCCGGGAAGAAGTTCGGGGACGTGGGGTCGGACGGGCGCTGATGGAAGAAATCATTGCCCTCGGAAAAGAATACTCAATCGACTTTCTTCTGTTATTCGCAGACCAACCAGACCTTTACGAACGCATCGGGTTTCACACGGTATCCAACACATGCACGTGGCTTCAAATCAATGATGAGAACCAGACGACACGCGGGATTGGTGAGACATCATTTGACGAACTGATGGTACGAGCGGTTGGGGATAAGCGATGGATGGAAGGAAAGCTCGATTTATTAGGATACTTATACTAAATCGGAACATCTTCATGTTGATTAGGTGATTGAGAACGAAAAATATAACAGTAATCTTTAGGAGGGATTGAATGAAGCAATATACGTTTCGAACTCGTAACGTCCCGCTTTCCCTGCATGATGCGGTCATCACAGAAGCGACTGTGACGGGTTCGACAATCCGTCTCGTCTTTATGGATGGGATCCGTGACTTGTTCAAAAAGGAAGCGGTATGGACGGGTCGTGCCACCGTGACCATCTCGAACGTGGACTGGGATACTTCGTCGCTCGTTCGCTTTGGTGAATCCACTTATTCGGTGTGTCCAATTGAACAGTTGAGCCAGTTCGTTCAAATGGGGCGCTTTGAAATCGTCGATGAACTGTACGGATATCGGCAACTGTTGTTTCGCTGCATGTGGTTGACCGATACGATGTGTGAGGCGGTGGAGCTGAGTCTATCCCATTCAAGTGAGCTCGTCATCCGATGGGAAGACGAGCCGTCCGAAGCGATGTATGAATCTGAATCATTTTGAGGCAAGTGTGAGACCGACATGATCGGCGACCGCTCGCGCAACATCTTGTTTTGAGAGGTGATCTGTTACAATTTTTTCTGCATGGATTTCAGATTGAAATGCGGACTGGCAGCGATCAATCTGCGCTTTCCCCCAAGAGTTGAACCATTCGAAACGTTTATTCAATCGTTTCACGAGCGTTTGTCGATGCGCTTCGAGGATCAAATGACGTACGTCGATCCCGTCCCGCTGAAGCCGACCGATGATTTCGTCTACATACGTTGCGTCCACCAATGTCATCGGAACGAGGATGATCCCATCGAAGGACGTGGCAATCTTCGACAACATCCGATAGTTGAACTCCCGCCATTCCGGATGGTGCTGAAAATCGGACTGTTGAAGGCTTTTCGGCAATTGGTCCCGAATGAAAAAGCCGACTTGTTCCGGGTCATAGAGAAACGCGTTCGGCAACTGTTTCTCAAGTAGCTTGGCACAGGTTGTCTTGCCCGAGCCGAATGCACCGTTAATCCACAAAATCATTGTCATCATCCTTTCGTGTTTCTATTCTCTACGACTACAATGGAGTCCTACAAAAAACACCCCATAGTAGCGGAATTCGAATTCCATCTACTATGGGGTGTTGTCATGCTGTCTTAGGATTAGGGGATTCTGTTTCTCGTAACGCATCGACTCGTTTGTATTCTTCAGTATCGGTCCACATCTCGTCTTTCAACGGATTGAGACGTCGTTTCATAATACGTGAAACCTGCATGACGGCGAGCACGACGTTGAGGGCGAGACTGATGAGGGCGAGCGTCCAGTTCGCTGCCGGATTATAAGAGACGCTCACATTGAACGTACTGCCGACCGCAAAGAAGTAAGGGAAGGTCATAACCCACATCATCCAAATTGAGAGCGTTTGGGCACGGTTCTGCATCCATGTTCCTTTCGCCCAAAGGAGAGCAGGGATGGTCGCGGCAATGTTTAACGCAAATCCGGAATAAAATGCGTTACCTGGTGCACACGAATAGACGTAGGAGATGTTCCAAATCCCATATGCGATGATCCACAATTTCGTCTGGTCCGGCCAAATCATATCGACTCGCTTACCGGACGTCGCAAAGATGCCGAACCAGCCACAAATGGTGAGGATGTTCAAAATTCCGGCGAAGGCGTTCACGTAGTTCCACCCACCGGAGATGTAATTCATACCGTCGACGACTCCATCAAATCCCATGAAGCCGACTTGAAACTCCCGTATAACGGCCTCCATGATATTGATGGCAAGAATGGCCGGGACGAGTACTAAATACCAAGGATGTTTCTTATGGTAGTTCGTGAAGCGGATGACCATGTAGATGAGCGCGCCGGCGAGTGCCGAATACACCTTCACCCAATGGAACCACGACGTGATTTCCGAATCGACGACAAACAACCAGATTGGAGTCAGTGCGATCGGTAACGCCATGAACATAAGTTGGCTCGCCCGTTTACCAGAACGGACGAACTCGTTAAACCCCATCAGCAGTCCAAGGACGACGAACCACATGACGACGTTATACCAAGGCATTGATTCGAAGAAAAACATAACATGACACTCCTTTCGAAAATGAGATAAACAGAAATAAATGCAATGGCTAAACATACCGAACGTTCGTTATGTTTATGTGAAAATTGTAACAAACTATTGTAAGCGCTGTCAATAAGAGGTGGGAGCTCACATGGAAGTGTCGAAAGTTCGCCACATCATTATGGTATAATGAGCGTTGAAAACAGAGGAGGGTGCGAGATGATGATGAACGAAGGAAAGTTGAAAATCTTACAAGCTGCGCGTGAAATCATCGTCGAACAGGGCATCAAAGGCACGACGCTCCGAGGGATTGCGGAGCGGGCCGGATTCAGTACGGGTGCGATTTATCATTACTACACGTCCAAAGAGGCGATTCTATATGACGTGATGGACGAGGGGCTCGGTGAGGTAAAACGCATTGAGACCGTCTCCCATGACGATCGAAAGGAAGCGACGGTGATTATTCAGGAAATCTATGAAGGTATGCAGGAGCGCCTTCAAAAAGATGCGGAGAGCCGACTTCAATTTTATCTCGCCCACGAAGCGATGATTGGCAATGAGGAGATCGAACAAAAGTTCAGAGAGAAATATCAAGACTGGATCACACGGATTGAGACGATCTTTGTACGGGCTTACGGAGTCGAGCAAGGGCCGATGACTCAGGCGGTCGCCACATGGACGATGGCCGGGATTGACGGGATGGTGCTCCAGACGCTACTTCGCACGGGAACGATTGAACCGGAATACACGAATCGTGTGCTTCATTACTTATTGACCGAAGGATTCCCGCACTTTTTTCAACTCATTCGCTCGAAAGAAACGGATCATGAGTAATGTCAGTTGATACAATCCGACGGACATAATAGAATAGATGAGTGATTTTGTTGGACTGTATGGATGAAAGGAACTGATTTTACGATGAAAGAAAACTTTTGGCGCGACCTTCCGCGTCCGTTCTTTATACTTGCCCCGATGGAAGATGTGACCGATGTCGTCTTCCGTCATGTCGTCGCCCACGCGGGACGCCCGGACGTCTTCTTCACAGAATTCGCGAACTCGGACAGCTATTGCCATCCGGAAGGAAAAGGAAGCCTCCGTGGTCGTTTGACGTTCACTGAGGATGAGCAGCCGATGGTCGCCCACATCTGGGGAGACAATCCGGAATATTTCCGTCAAATGAGTATCGGGATGGCCGAGATGGGCTATAAAGGACTCGATATCAATATGGGTTGCCCGGTCCCGAACGTGGCGAAACGTGGGAAGGGGAGCGGTCTTATTCTCCGTCCGGAAGTTGCGGCTGAGCTCATTCAAGCAGCAAAAGCCGGTGGTCTCCCGGTCAGCGTCAAGACACGACTTGGCTATTCGAAGCTCGATGAGTGGCGTGACTGGTTGACGCATCTCTTGAAACAAGACATCGCCAACTTGTCGATTCACTTGCGCACGCGCAACGAGATGAGTAAAGTCGACGCGCACTGGGAAATGATCCCAGACATCGTAAAGTTGCGGGACGAGATTGCGCCGGATACGCTCATCACCATCAACGGGGACATCCTCGACCGTCAAATGGGACTCGAGCTCGTTGAAAAATACGGGGTCGATGGTGTCATGATCGGTCGCGGGATTTTCAAGAACCCGTTCGCGTTCGAGAAAGAACCACGCGAGCATTCGATGGAAGAACATCTTGATCTATTGCGTCTGCAACTGGACCTTCAGGATAAATTCCAGGAAGACGTGCCGCGTTCGATTTCGAACTTGCACCGTTTCTTCAAGATTTATGTCAAAGGATTCCGTGGGGCGAGCGAGCTCCGTCATAACTTGATGGAAACGAAATCGACGGATGAGGTACGAGCGTTGCTCGATGCCTTTGTCGAGAAATATCATGAAGAAGAGGCAGCACTCGCTGAGGCGGTCTCGACAGTCGAATAGTTTTTGAAGGGGGTCAGTGAATACTGAGTCCCTTTTTTATATGAAAAATAGTAGATGACGATGAAACGTTTCATATGGTCGATTCGTATGTAATGAGTGGAAAGAAGAGGAGGGGTGAAGATGAGCGAATGGTGCGAATCAGCAGTCGGGCTTGGACTTGTATTTGGCACGGTTAGCGGAATCGTCATCTCTTTATTAGTTGATTTTCCGTTTATGTACGGTATTGTCATCGGTTCAATCATCGGATATGTGATTGGTCTTTTCATATCCATTCGTGCAATCAAACGATAGCGACCCATTACAGAATTTTCGAGCGGGAAAGCCCACTCCTTTAGGGGTGGGATAAAAGCTCGGCAGGATGCGGAGTGTCAGTAAAGAGTCCGAAGGTTTTGGCGCTTTAAGTATCTGGAAATCTTCTTGTTGCAGTTTGTTGGTTAAACTGACACGATATGAATATGGAAACCAACTATAGAAGAACTCATATTACTGTTTCTCTAATCAATTATCACTTCGTCTTCTGTCCTCGATACAGAAGAAAGATATTCCTTCGTAACGATGTAGAAACACGTTTCAAAGGTTTGATGTCCGAAATATGCGAAGAACTGAATATCAACATTATAGCCTTGGAATGCGAGAAAGATCATACGCATATGTTCCTTAACGCCCCTCCAACACTGAGTCCTGCTGACATCATGGCAAAAATAAAGAGAGTAACATCTAAAAAGTTAAGAGAGGAATTTCCTCATCTTCAACATTTGCCGAGTCTCTGGACACGATCCTATTTCGTCTCCACCGCTGGAAATGTATCGAGCGAAACGATTAAACGTTATGTTGAACAACAAAAAACAAGGGGGTGACACCGTGTCCCAGACGTTGACGGTCAATATCAAGCTTCATCCTACCAAAGAACAGGAATCGATTCTAAAAGATATGATGGCGACATACATCGAGACGACCAACCGACTTGTCTCGGACATGGTGAAAGCCGAGGTGACGCTCAAGTTGACGAGCAAGAATGTCTCCTCGCCCTTGCCTAGTGCCGTCAAGAACCAGGTCATCAAAGATGCCCAGAGTGTCTTCCGGAAAGTGAAGAATTCGAAATACAAGGTCGTCCCTGTCCTGAAGAAACCTTATTGCACATGGAACAACCAGAACTATTCGTTCGATTTTGAGTCCGTTTTTCTTCCAATCATGGTAGACGGGAAGGTCAAAAGGACAGAGATCCGTGCCGAGATGGTCGATCGAGACAATCGTAACTTCTCCCTTCTGAATAACAAGCTGGGTACGCTTCGTATCACGAAGAAGTCAAATAAATGGATGGCTCAAATCGCTGTCACAATCCCCACGACGGAGAAGACCGGTACGAAGGTTCTTGGTGTCGACCTCGGTCTCAAAGTCCCGGCGGTCGCATCGACCGATTGCGACAAGGTGAGGTTCTTTGGGAACGGTCGTGAAAACAAGTGCATGAAACGCAAGTTCCGGGCGAGACGGAAAGAGCTCGGTCAAAAGAAGAAGCTGAACGCGATCAAGGAACTGGACAACAAGGAGCAGCGTTGGATGAAAGACAAGGATCACAAGGTGAGCCGTGAGATCGTCGACTTCGCAAAAGAGAACAATATTTCTGTCATTCGCCTAGAGAAGCTGGCGAATATCCGGCAGACGGCAAGAACAAGCCGTAAAAACAATAAGAATCTGCATACATGGTCGTTCTATCGCTTGGCATTGTTTATCGAGTACAAGGCGAAACTAGAAGGGATCAAGGTTGAATATGTCAATCCTGCACACACATCTCAAACATGCCCTTCTTGCGGGAGTCGGAATAAAGCGAAAGACCGTACCTATTCGTGTTCTTGCGGATTTAATAAACATCGAGATGTAGTCGGTGCGATGAATATCCGAACCGCACCTGTGGTTGATGGTAAAAGTCAATCAGCCTGAGAATCTATATGATCTGTCTCAGGAGGGGTGATGGCACACCCTCATCTGAAGGCTTGAGCAAAACAGAAATGGACTGCGCTCGCACAAGCACTTCAGAATCCCACGGTTTTAATCGTGGGAGTGTCAATAAAACAAGAGGGGGCTTTGACATGAGTGAATTCCAATTTATTGTGAGCGATCACCCACTAAAAGAAGTTGAAAATCCATATGGCGAGTTCTTATCTATCAACGAGGCCATCCAAAAAGGATTCGAGTTGCCTGACATTCTGACAGACGTCGAGGATCTCGACCGTGATGAAAAGATTTTGATGAACGTCGAGTCGGAAGAGCAACTGGACGAGATTGAGATTAAACATAGTCTCTATTATGCCGTGGAGAACGTCGAGGCTTATTCTTCAAAACCGCACGTAGTAGAGTTGCGTTGGCGTTATTCCGATGCGAGAGCCGAACAGCTCGTCGAGTATATAACCGACCATTTGAAGACGGCGGGGGAAGTCGAGATTTGGAAAGTGTGGGTCGATGAACAGACCGAGCCGAAAGTTCAATCCATCAAGCTCGACGAATTGACGATTGATGCATTACGATTCTTAGGTGAAGTCGGATTCGTACGACCGGAGTGCCTTCGAGTTACAACATTCTAATCCGCGTGCAAAGAACGTATTGTCCCCCTGACGAGATTTCTCGTTAGGGATTTTTGATTTCTCACCTCACTTGAATAAAGACTGCTATATTATGGGGAGAAGAGTCAGGAGGGAATACCATGCATATTCTAATCGTAGAAGACGACCGGACGATCGCCTCCGGTCTCCAATATTCACTCGAACAAGAACAATTTAGAACAACGTTATGCCAAAACGTGGCTGACGCGACGATTATGATTGAACAACAGTTACATACAATTGATTTATGCCTCTTTGATTTGTCACTGCCAGATGGGAGTGGATATGACTTATGTCGGCTCGTGAAGCAACAACAAGACATCCCTGTCATCTTTCTGACGGCATTCGATGATGAAGTGAATGTGGTGATGGGACTCGATATGGGAGCGGACGACTACATCACGAAACCGTTCCGTGTCCGAGAACTCGTTTCACGAATTCACTCGGTACTTCGTCGATACAATAAAAACGTACGCTCGCCTCTGTTGACGATTGGTCCAGTTGAAATCAATACGCAAGATGCAAAAGTAAAAAAGAATGGGGACGAAATTTTGTTGACAGCGCTCGAGTATCGTTTGTTGCTCATCTTTGGGAGGCATACAGGGCAAGTGTTGTCACGGGCCCAACTACTCGATCAGATTTGGGATGTGGGTGGGGAATTCGTGAACGATAATACGTTAACCGTTTATATTAAGCGACTCCGCGAGAAACTAGAGGATGATCTACAACACCCGATGCTTATTACGACTGTGCGTGGAATCGGATACAAGGTGGGGCGTTAATATGTTGCGAAACCAAGAAATAAGAATATACTTGTTCACTTGTCTATTCCTCATTGGAATAGCTGTAGGTATTGCCGTCTTGTTCATGTCCATAGAGGCGGCCGTTCTGGTCGTCCTATTAGCAATCATACTTTTCGGCGTTACGTATCGTTTCACGGCATGGCGTTATCGAGAAATCGAGCAGCTCTCGGGATATCTTCAAGAAATCAGTAATGGCAACTATACATTGGATGTCCGTGATAATCGCGAAGGGGAGCTCAGTTTGTTAAAGAGCCAACTCTACAAAGTGACGAAAATGCTATCTGAACAAGGCGCGCATCTTGAAGAAGATAAACAGAAGTTAACGGATGCGATCTCCGATATCTCCCATCAATTGAAGACACCGCTCACCTCGATGACCGTCATGGCGGATCTCCTCAGTGACCCTCGTCTATCCGAGGAAAAGCGTCAAGAATTCACCCATAACGTACAAGTACAACTTGAACGAATGGAGTGGCTCTTGTCTTCTCTTCTCAAACTATCAAAAATTGATGCCGGGACAATACATTTCAAGCGCGAATTGGTATCTGTCCCTGCGCTCATTGAAGCCGTAGCGGAACCGATGCTCGTACCGATTGATATTAAAATGCAACGACTCCATGTTCAAGGCGAAAAAGATGTTGCATTCGAGGGTGATTTGAAGTGGACGACGGAGGCACTCATCAACATCTTAAAAAATTGTGTGGAGCATACGCCGGAACAGGGCGATGTATTCATCGAGTTTAGTGAAAATACGCTGTATACAGAAATTGTGATTCGTGACACGGGGATTGGCGTCGCAAAACAAGACCTCCCGTCCATTTTCCAACGGTTTTATAAAGGTGTGAATGCGAGCGAAGAAAGTGTCGGGATTGGGCTTGCCATGGCACACAGTATCATTATGAGCCAGGAAGGTGAGTTGACTGTTCGAAGCGAACCTGGGGTCGGAACGGATTTTCATATTCGCTTCTATAAAGCAGTTGTCTGACCGCTAAGTGACGAAATCGTCACTTTCGAGTCACAGACGAGTCACACTCACTCGGTACACTCGAAGTAGATCAAGTACTGGAGGGTGCAAACATGAACATATTAGAAGTACAAAACTTATCGAAAGTATACGGCAAGGACGAGATGGAGGTCAGAGCGCTCGATGACGTCTCGTTCACGGTGAAGAAAGGTGAATTTGTCTGTATCGTCGGTCCTTCGGGTTCGGGGAAATCGACATTGTTGCATTTACTTGGTGGTGTCGATGTGCCGACGAGTGGACAGGTGTTGATTGATCAAACAGACATTTATGCATTGGACGAGACGCAGCTTGCCATTTTCCGTCGTCGACAAATCGGTTTGATTTATCAGTTTTATAACTTGATTCCGATTTTAACGGTCGAAGAGAACATCACGTTACCGATGCTATTAGATGAACAAAAAGTGGATATCGCTCACTTGGAACGCATCATCGGCATCTTGGGCTTGTCAAACCGATTGACCCATTTACCAAATCAATTATCGGGAGGGCAACAGCAGCGCGTTTCCATCGGTCGGGC
Source organism: Exiguobacterium sp. s163 (assembly GCF_018617135.1). Classification (GTDB taxonomy): domain Bacteria; phylum Bacillota; class Bacilli; order Exiguobacteriales; family Exiguobacteriaceae; genus Exiguobacterium; species Exiguobacterium profundum. The sequence continues at coordinate 679,032 of NZ_JACSJN010000001.1, read as the reverse complement.
ACTGATTAGTAATCCGGCTATTATCTTAGCTGACGAGCCGACAGGAAACTTGGATAGTCAAAATAGTGAAGAAATCATGAGCCTGTTAAAACTGTTCAATAAGAAATTCAATCAAACGCTCATCATCATTACCCATGACGAGCGGATTGCCTTACAGGCGGATCGTATCATTTCGATTGAAGATGGCAAGATTGCGAAGAATGAGGTCGTCCGCGCATGAACATCATCAATAAAATGACACTTCGGCATTTGCGCGAGAACAAACGACGCTCGCTTGTTACAATCATCGGAGTCATCATCTCTGTATCGATGATTACAGCTGTCACAACGCTCGGATCTTCTTTTTTGGATTTGATGATTCGTCAAGACATCGCAGATAACGGAGAATGGCATGTTCAGTATCTAGATACAAACGAAAAGCAAGTCGAAGCTATTTGGGATGATGCGAACACGAAGGCTGTCATCCTTTCAAATGATGGTTATGCTCAACTAGAAGAGTCACAAAATGCTTACAAACCATACTTATATGTTCGAAACTATAACACATCCGGATTGAAGAGTTTTCCAATTGACTTGACTGAGGGGCGTCTACCGGAAAAAGAAGGCGAAGTCGTCATTTCAGAAGGGATTCGCCAAAATGCCCTCGTCACCTATAACATCGGTGATGAATTGACACTTGAGATTGGAGAGCGGATTGATCCGTCATCAGGTCACGTGTTGACACAAAATGATGGTTTGATCCGAGAAGATGAGACGATTCTCGAACAATTAAACGTTGAGGATACGGTGACATTGACGGTTGTTGGAACGATGGCTCGACCTGACTGGGAACCGACTTGGTCGCCAGGGTATACAGTCGTCGGATTCATCGATGATCAAGAATTGAATGGAGCAAAAGTCGATACGTTCGTCGCCTTGAACGATGTAGACAACTCGATTTATTCGGAAGCGAAACAGTTGATGACCGAACAGAACATAGAACGTGTCGCCTATAATTCCTCATTGCTTCGTTATTATGGAGTGACAAATGACGATGGCTTGCGTAAAACGCTATATGGATTTGGTGGAATCATCATGGCGGTCATTGTGATCGGTTCGATTTCTCTAATCTATAACGCATTCGCCATCAGTGTGTCGGAGCGTTCTCGTTACCTCGGAATGTTGGCAAGTGTCGGGGCTACGAAGCGACAAAAGCGCAACTCGGTCTATTTTGAAGGGATGGTTATTGGGGGAATTAGCATTCCGCTCGGTATCCTGGCGGGGATTACGGGTATTGCGTTCACATTCCTATTCATCAATGCATTTGCCGAAAAAGCGTTGAACGTGACGGAGAAGTTTGAAGTTGTCGTCACACCAATCACTTTACTATTAACTCTCTTCATTTCGAGCGTAACCATTTTCATTTCCTGCTATCTTCCGGCGCGTCGAGCCTCAAAGATTTCTGCGATTGACGCCATTCGTCAAACGCAAGATGTACGATTGACATCAAAACAAGTGAAGACGTCAAAACTAGTTCGTCGTCTTTTCGGTTTAGAAGCAGAGATTGGGTTGAAGAATACGAAGCGCAACCGTAAACGGTATCTGGTTACCGTCTTCTCGCTCGTCATCAGTATCGTCCTGTTTTTAGTGGTCAGTTACTTCACTGATCGTCTCGAACAGTCCCTTGACATGTCTCAAGCAGACTATGATTTCGATATTCTTGTGAATGGTTCAACGCTTGATCAAAATGATTTACGACGTTATGAATCGTTAGATCATGTGACGAACGGAACATATTTTGAAAATGCAACGGTCCAAACGATGGTCAGCAAATCTCAATTACCGAGTGCGATTATCGAGAACGAGAATTTTGCATCGACGTTTGTTGACGGAAAATTTATGTACTACGTATCCCTCTATCAATTAGATGATGAAAGTTTCAATGCGTACTTGAAACAAATCGGAGCGCCTGTCAGTCGTTTTGAAGACGGGGACGTACCAGGAGCCGTCTTGATTGATGAGATTTCGTATCAAGACATGGATCAGAAAAAATTCATCACTTCAGAGACGGTCGAAGCAGAAATCGGTGATACGTTTGAATTGAGGGACGAGAATGCAACGGGCGACGCGGCACCGCTTAGAACGATTCAAATTGGTGCTATGACAGATATCGCCCCGACCGGTGTGATGACAGGTTCTCTTGGATGGCTCGATGTGATAGTACGAGAAGGGACGTTTGAAGAAGACGCAATCGGGGATTTGATGAAACAATCGAGTCCATCAATCGCGTTGAATACAGATGATTCCGAGGACACACAACAAGTGATTGAAGCGGAACAGAATTCGGATTTGTATGTCTTTAACGTATCGGAACAACGGGAACAACAAGAACAGATGTTGTTACTTTTATCAATATTTGTGTACGGGTTTATCGTGCTAATTTCGCTAATCTCGATTGCGAACATTTTTAATACGATTTCAACGAGCGTCTCACTTCGTCGTCGTGAGTTTGCGATGCTTCGTTCGGTTGGGATGACTCCGAAAGGATTCAATAAGATGGTGTACTATGAAAGCATTTTTTATGGGGTGAAAGCCCTTGCGTATGGGATTCCCATCAGTCTTCTCATCATGTACCTCATCTATCGAGCGCAAATCAATACGTTTGATGCTCCGTTTACCTTGCCGTGGAATAGCATTTTGTTTGTCGTCATCATGATTTTCATGATTGTGGGTGCCTCGATGCTATATTCCGTTTCAAAAATAAAGAAAGATAACATTATCGACCGATTGAAACAAGAAAATGATTAAGTAGATTATTGAAAAATTCATGACAAACCATGAAGTACAAAACAAGGGGCTCAGTACATATTGAGTCCCTTGTTTATGATGTCATGACAAACAAAACACGATTACCAAAACTATACGAAGAACGACCAAAATAAAAATATTATGTCACAGCTCTTGTTAATTAACCAAAAATAGGATATTTTTGATATATCGGATGACGATATAACGAAGAACGATACAAAGGAGCGGGATACGTGACACAACAGTCAAGTACAGGCGCATTAACCGAGGCGGTTTATTATATATTATTATCTCTGCAAGTCCCGAGGCATGGGTATGGGATGATGCAATTCGTTCAAGAATTAAGCAATGGGCGGGTTCAACTCGCCCCAGGTACGTTATACGGCGCCCTGAGTAGTCTAGTAGAGCGTGGATGGATTCAGGCGCTCGAAGGTACGGGGCGGAAGAAAGAGTATGAGATCACGGAAGCGGGTCGAAAGGCACTTCGGTCGGAGTTAAATCGGCTAGAAGAACTGGTGCGACACGGTCATAAATTGACGAAGGAGTTGGACACATGAAGACGAAAACGATTTATCGCATCTTTGTTGATTATGAGAAGGAAGAGAAGTGGCTCAACGAGATGGCTCAAAGCGGATGGGCGCTCGAATCCTTTCGTTTGATGCGATATGTGTTCAAACAAGTTGAACCTGGGACGTTCACCTACCGAATCGAATTGTTGTCCCACTTACCTTCTCACCCCGAGTCGAAGGCGTATATGGCATTCTTAGATGAAGTGGGAGTCGAAGTGGTCGATACGTCGTATCGGTGGATTTTTTTACGAAAACGAACGAGTGACGGACAGTTTCAATTGTATTCGAATTTTGATTCGATGATTCAACGTGAGAAACGTATGATCCAACTGTATGGCGCAGTAGGGCTCGCCAATTTTGTTGTGGTGGTCGCGAATCTTTCCAATCCATATGCGCAGTTTGCGCAGTGGACCATCCTATTGGACATAGTTGTCGTCGCGATGTTGGCTTATGCGGTCCAACATCATACTCGGAAAGTTAGGACACTAAAAGCTCTCAAAGCGATTGGAGAGATGAAGTCGTCAGATTGAGCGCATGGATTAGGAGGAGCAAGATGGATTCACGAGAATGGAAGGACTGTATCATTTGTTTTGGATTGATTGCGGGGACGACACTCGGTGTAATCCTCTCGTTCTTCTTTCATATTCAATTGACATATGGGATTGCGAGCGGGGCGATGATTGGCTACATTGGCGGGCTTGTCGTATCGATTTGGAAGAAATGATGGATCAGGGTAACATTCCTCGTCTCGACGACGAGGTTTTTTTGATAGATTGTGACGAATGATATGAGATTGGGGTCTATAGATATAGAGGGGTTATTACGAAGGGGGTAACTGGATGGATGACCAGGTCATCATCGATTGGTACTGGGAACGATCGGAGTATGCGATTGTCGCGACGAAGAAGAAATACGGAAGCTATTGTCATCGTGTTTCTTATAATATTCTACAGAATCGCGAAGACACAGAGGAGTGTTTGAACGATTTATATATGAAAGCGTGGGAGTCGATCCCGCCGACACGTCCGCTTCGACTCGGAGCGTATTTGACGAAGATCGTGCGAAATCTCGCACTACAGCGTTATAAGAAGAATCATGCAAAAAAACGTGGTGGTGGGGAAGTACCGCTCGTCTATGAAGAACTAGAACATGTCCTTACGGAATCGATGAAAGACGAAGACCTCGTCGACGTGTTGAATGAATTTCTAGCAGACCTACCTCGACTGACAAGGGTGATGTTCATGCAACGTTATTTCTATTTACACTCGATTCAAGAAATTGCAACGACACATCAGCTCGGTGAGAGCCATGTCAAAATGACCTTGAAGCGCACACGGGATGCGTTACAGCGAGCGCTTGAAGCAGAAGGCGTTCGTGTATGAAAAGTGAGCAGATCCTTCGACTACTCGGTGAAGTCGATGACCGGTATATAGAGGAATCGATGATGATAGAGCGAAAACCTTATCAACGACTGAAATGGGGAGGGGGACTTCTCGTTGCGATCGCTGCAGGATTCATGCTCTTCACATCGAATGTCTGGAACGAACGCATCCCATTATCTACGGATTCCACTGCGAATTCCGTTCACATTGTCGACCAATCAAAAGTGACATCAGATATTTCCGAGGAAAATATGATGGACATGACCGAAGATGAACTCTTTTCGAAATGGAATCCTGTCGTGGTCCGAGGAACGGTCACGAACATTCGACATATCGAGATTGATTTCAATGGAGAGACCGAATATCAGTCACTTATCACGATACACGTATCTAATGTGTATCGAGGGGACGTGCAAATCGGGCGAGATTTGATTGTTCGTGCCGATGCCATCAAGGAAACCGGACAGACAACAGATGCATCTGTTATCTCGCACGTGAAACAGGGCATGGAAGGAATTTTCATGCCGATTCCATATGATGACGAGTTTGTCTGGGAACAAAATGATGCCACGCTCCGATTGAAAGATATTGCCGATTACGGTTTTCCGGATGGGGAGCGTTATCTATTTTTAGATACTCCGAACGGACTCTTGTTCGAGCGGGATGCTTACCCCTCCTTGCAAGGTGTGGACTCACTCGATGAAGTAGAAGACTGGATGATGACGCGATTTTCAGAATAATGGAGAACTCAAATCGATAAGGGGGAAATGGATATGGAACGAAAGATTACCGTAAAAGGGACGGGGAACGTCTCATCTCGACCGGATTTGATTGTGATTCACATGGACCTCGTCTCGAAAGCGCCACGGTACGAAGATACGATGACTGAGGCGGCAAGTGCGGTGTCCCATCTTCAAAAAGCCATCACGCGTGCAGGGTTTGACAAGACGGACCTCAAAACGAGTGACTTTTCGATTGATACGGAATACGAGAGCTATCGTGATGGAGATAAGAATTATCGGTCGCGGTTTGTCGGATATGTCTGTAAACAGAAGACGAAGCTCGAATTTGCGCTCGATACGTCTAAACTATCGGACGTCATCGAACAAATCAGTCAATCTCGGGCAAATCCGAAACTCTCCATTCGCTTTACGATGAAAGACCCGAATGCGATCGAGGATCAGCTATTGGTGAGTGCCGCGGAGAATGCGAAAAAACGAGCAGAGCTTCTTGCGAAAGGAGCAGGCGCCGAACTCGGAGACTTGCTTCAAATTGACTACACATGGGGAGAGATTCACCTGTTCTCGCCTACAAACGTCCTCTATAGTCAGGACGTCGTCTATTCGGAATCACGGATGCCTGAACTCGAACCGGATGATATTGACGTCAGTGATTCGGCGACGTTCATCTGGAGTTTAAAATGAGGCGACTGACTCTTTTGATTCTCCTTTCACTTTCGATTGCGTTACCTGTATCCGCTCTTTCCTACGCATATATATTTGTCGTGTTCGACCGAAACGCATATGAAGTGCTCGACACAACGATCGAGGAGGGTGCACTCGGTGACGTGATCGGTGAAGTGGAAACGACGGTCAACGACGAGACGGGACGGTATTACGGAAATGCTTCGAACGGATATCCGATTGGGACAACGTATCGTGAAGTCGACGGGGAGTCCGTGGAAGACGTCATTGCGGTCGAGGACGGTTCGGAGTGGAAGCGAGCGGAGTATCGGTTCAAAGCACCGTACCATTCAAGAGACTTTATCAAATTCTTTGGTTACGGCCTACTTGGGATGGGCATTGTGATGTTGAGTTGGACGTTCTTCAAGCGAAGCTCATTGTACAAAAAGAAGCATGAACGAGCGTGAAAATGGGAACGGGAATAATAAAAATAGGTTCGGTAAAGGGGGATTCACGATGAACATCTTGATTATTTTTGACTCACTGTATGGTCATACTGAAAAGATTGCTCATGCGATGCAGCAAGAGCTGTCGAAAGACCATGAGGCACGTATGGAACACGTATTGAATATTGGATTAGGCGACTTGGCACATGTCGACCTGGTCATCATCGGCTCACCGACACATGGGGGATACGAAACGGAAGACATTAAAGTATTTTTGGACGGAATTTCGGACAATGCGTTACGAGGGAAACGGACGGCTGCCTTTGACACGAGTGTCGTCAAAGAGAAACAGAATCAGATTCTTGGTAAAATCATTGATTGGTTCGGTCATGCCGTCAATCGAGTCGAAGGGGAAATGATTGAAAAAGGGGCGACGGCTGTCCAAAAAGAGTCGTTCCTCGTCGATGGGACGACGGAGATGTTGAAGGAAGGCGAACTCGAACGTGCGAAAGCATGGGCGCGGGAGTTGGTCGGATAATACACGAAACGCATTCTGATAACAGAGTGCGTTTTTTAGTTGAAGAGGACGAGAAGAAGAGAACAGCGGGTAAATATATAGTATTCAACTCTTCAGAATGGTCGACTTCACCGTTCTCGCTTGGGTGTTCCGTCCTTTCGAAGGACTGTATGCGAATGCGGGACTCTATTGGTTATTCGGTGCCGTCTTAATTGGGCCAATCTTTTATATGATGGCGTTCCGACGTCAACATACGAAACGAATCCGCACCCCTTGATTGAAACGCTTCCTCGCAAAGGAGGCGTTTTTAGATTGCCTCAGGTTGGGAAAGGATAGGGAGAAGAGATTGGAGGAGAGTGCGATGAGCCATTATTTTTCATCATCTTATGAAGAGTCGCGAGAGAAGTTCATGAACTTACTATCTGAAGTGAAACGATTTTATCCGAAAGCGGAGCTGTTGACACACTCGATCGGGGACGAGAGTATCGACGTTATTTTAGGGGAGCCGAAACGAGAGCGGAAAGCGATGATTCTCATGACGATTGGGGAACATGGGATTGAAGGGTATGCGGGTGCTGCGGTGACCCATCAATTCGTTCAGACGCAACTCGCGTATGTCCGTCATGAAACGACGGGGATTTGTCTTATTCATGCAGTCAATCCATGGGGGATGAAACACTTTCGACGGGTCAATGAACACAATGTCGATTTGAACCGAAATTACGTCATTGATCGTGAATCAGTTCCGTATAACGTGAACCGTGAATATGAGCTGATGCGCCATCTCTTCGTACCGGACGGAGTAATTGACGACTATCATGAGGCGCGTGAACAGATTTATTCATTTCTCGGCTCTGGAATTAAGCTTGATGGCTTCAAAGCGATGAGTGGTGCAAAAGGAATGGGGCAATATCAATTCCCGAAAGGAGTGTATTACGGGGGAGATGAAGACGAACCGTCCGCCATCTTTTTGAAGGGGATTCAACATGACTTACTTGAGCGCTATGGAAAAGTCGTCCATCTTGATTGGCATACCGCACTCGGACCGACAAACGAGGTGACGATGGTCATCAGCAAACGGGACGGTCGCACGGAAGATGAGCTAAAACAAGCGTACGGTCTCGACAACGTCAACGTGTATGACCCGGACGAGGTACTCGGAGATTCGACGAATCATTTTTACCACGTGCGCGATACAGAGTACCCGGACAAGGGGCTCGTTTCTGCTTTATTTGAATTCGGTACGTTTGGGACGTCGACAAAAGCGTCCATCCGTGAATTTTTAACAGAAGTAGGCGAGGATTCTCCCTCCTCTAAGCGTCTCGGGGTGTATCCCAGCGTAGGTGGGAGATGAATCGCCCGGTCCAAACGTCTTCTCCCCTGTGACAGATATGACGAACAAAAGTTCGTGATTCCGTCAGATTCTCCCTCCCCTTCCGCGGGTATCGGATGAGGAAGACATATCACGATCTTCTGAGGGGAGGAGGGACGGACATGCTGAAAGGCTACAAATATAGGCTTCACCCGACGCCTGTACAGGCCGAGTTCCTCATCAAGACGATCGGCTGCGCCCGGTTCATCTACAACAAGCTACTCGAGGACCGCATCGCCATCCGCGAGGAAGCGAAAACGGGGAGCGGAACGAGACGGAAACCGGCGACACCCGCCTCCTACAAGCCTTTGTTCCCGTTCCTCGCCGAGGCGGACAGCCTCGCGCTCGCGAACGCGAAGCTGAACCTCGACACGGCGTTCGCGAAGTTCTTCGCCGGGACGGGCGGCTTCCCGGCCTTCAAATCGAGACGGCGGTCGCGCGCCTCCTACACGACGAACAACCAGCACGGCACGATCCGCATCAAGGACGGCAAAGTGAGACTGCCTAAAATCGGCTTCGTGAAGTTCGAACAACATCGCCCGTTCGAGGGCGTCATCCGGTCGGCGACGGTCTCGATGACGAGGACGGGCAAGTTCTTTGTCTCCCTCCTCGTCGAACAGGACGATGCACCATGGATTCCAGCCAAGAACAAGGTCGGGATCGATCTCGGCCTAAAACATTTCGCCGTCATGACGAACGACGCGATGGTCTCGGAGAAGATCGACAACCCTCGCTTTCTCCGACAATCCGAGGCGAAAGTCAAGAAGGCGCAGCGCGCTTTGTCACGCAAGAAGATCGGGAGCAAGAATCGTGAAAAAGCAAAATTACTTCTGGCAAAGAAACACGAAAAGATCGCCAACCAACGCCAGGACTTCCTTCACAAACTGTCGAGACGGATCGTTGACGAGAACCAAGTCATCGTCGTGGAGACATTGAAGTCGAAGGATATGATCCAAAACCATAAGCTCGCCAAGTCCATCGGGGACGTCAGTTGGCATGAGTTCGTCCGTCAACTCGAATATAAATCAAACTTCTATGGACGGACACTCATCAAGGCAGACCCTTGGTTCGCATCGACCCAGATCTGTTCCACTTGCGGAGTAAAAGGCGAGAAGAAGACGGTGGATGTCCGTGAATGGACGTGTACTCATTGTGGCGCGCACCATGACCGTGACATCAACGCAAGCATCAACCTATTGATGTTAGCCGACTGACAACCATTCAGGGCAGGGACTGCCCGACGAGCTTGGTCCATAACCGTGGCTGGTGAGAGCACGGTCTTCCCAAGAAGCTTCCACTTCAATTTGCGAAGCAAATAAGTGGCGAGTAGTTCACCGATACGTTGTTGCAGTTTGTTCAATAATCGATGGCCTCCGAATCGGGGGCCTTTTGTATGTCGATATGGATAAGAACCAACGAAAACGGGTATAAATCAATTGGAGTTCCCTTCCATTTTTTGAATGACTGAAACATCGCTGTGACTAGAATCACGATGTTTTTTTGTGTTGTTTTGGAGAAAGGGGGATGAAACCAGATTCGAACATGGATTTAGTTCAACCTGTCCTACCATTTATGGTACAATAGCGGGGTGGATTAACAGATTGAGGAGAGATTTAAATGAACATCGCTTTCTTTTTATATCCGAAAGAAGACGTCAAATATTTGGACCCCGAATCAACGGTACGACAAGCACTTGAAAAGATGAAGCATCATCGATTCACGTCTGTGCCACTCGTTTCAGAGAACGGATTTTACGCCGGGACGATGACAGAGGGGGATTTACTCTGGGCACTCGCAGAACAGCTTCGCGGGGAAGAAGACTATGAAAAAGTGCTCCGGACACGTCTAAAAGACATTAAGCAACGTGTTCGCTATAAGCCGGTTTCGATTACGGCACAAATCGAAGAACTTGTCGATGCGATCACGGACCAAAACTTCGTGCCGGTCGTCGATGACGGCAAATACTTCATCGGCATCATCCGACGCCGTGACATCATCGAGTATTACTCGACAAAGTTGAAACAACTGGAGAATGAAGTCCGATAATGAACAAGCCAGAACCGACTCGCGGTTCTGGCTTGTTTTATGTTTCTTTCAGCTTCGTTTTCAAAAATAGGAGTAGGATAAACATCAATTAAGGGGCGGAAAATGGGGTAACACATATTCTCCTAATTCATCGATGACTTGGTTCTCGTCAACGATCCGTCTCGACAGTTTGTGAAGGAAGTTGGATGGTCACTCAAGCCAATCTTGGACGCCACGTGCGCCTGGGGCGAGTGCCATATCAATCAGTCCGGTGAAGAGGTCATTTCATAACCATCACGGTCGTCCAATACGGGCGACCGTTTTTCGTAGTGACAAGTCGGGTACAGGGACAGAGACAAGGAGGGAATTAGGATGGACGTGAAAACTTTTTTGTTTACAGATGACGGCTCCATTCCCAACCATCCGGATTATCCGGCGCTCCTCTATCGTGGCGTCTTTGATGACCCGAGCGGGATGAGAGAGACGTTTGCCCATAATGAATGGACGAACAGTTGGGTGAACGGGGTGTTCGACTATCATCACTATCACAGCAACACGCATGAAGTATTGGGCATATTACAAGGTGAAGCGACGCTTCAACTCGGAGGGACGAACGGTGACCTCGTCCGCGTCCGCCTAGGTGATGTCCTCGTCTTACCGGCGGGAACGGGACATCGTCGCATCGAGGCGAGCGAAGATTTTCAAGTGGTCGGGGCATACCCGGACGGTCGTGACTATGACACGTTGACAGGAAAGACGGAAGAACGACCGGACAACGTAAAGCGAATCGAACAAGTCGAAAAGCCGAAGTTTGACCCCGTCTTCGGGACGACGGGGCCACTACATGAAGCATGGACAAAGGAGGAAACGTTATGAATCAACGACTACCACATTCTTTATTACTTGCAGCTTTGAAGCAAAACGTCGTCAAATTGAAAGACGGGCGCGAGATGCGCGCACTCGGACAAGGTACATGGCGCATGGGGGAAGACAAATCGAAGCATGATGCCGAGGTTGAAGCGCTTCGGACAGGAATCAACTGCGGACTCCATGTCATCGACACGGCGGAAATGTATGGGGAAGGGGAGTCTGAGAAGTTGGTAGGGGAAGCAATCCAAGACCGACGCGAAGATGTCTTTCTCGTTTCGAAAGTGTATCCATACAATGCGTATGGCGACAAACTCGTCAGCGCATGTGATGCGTCGCTCGAACGACTCGGGACGGACTATCTGGATCTCTACTTACTCCATTGGCGAGGTGATGCCCCGCTCGAGGAGACGATTCAAGGGATGGAACAGCTGAAAGCGGACGGGAAGATTCGGGCATGGGGGGTCTCGAACTTCGATGTGGACGATATGAAGGAATTGCTGTCGCTACCGAATGGAGACAAGTGTGCGGTCAATCAAGTGCTCTATCACCTTGGCAGTCGCGGGATTGAGTACGACCTCCTTCCTTATCTAAAAGAACAAGGGATTCCTGTCATGGCATACGCTCCACTCGCTGAAGGAAGTGACGTGAAAGAAGACGTCTTCAATAACGAGACGGTCAATCGACTTGCGGAGGCGTATAGTGCCTCTGTCGCACAAATCTTACTTGCTTGGACGATCCGGAGCGGACACGTCATCGCCATCCCGAAAGCCGGGCAGGCCGAGCATGTCGAGGAGAATGCGGCAGCGCTCTTGCTCGATTTAAGTGAGGAAGATTTTGCAGCGCTCGATGAGGCATTCCCACCACCGACGACGAAACAACCGCTAGACGTCATTTAAAACGATAAAGGACTGGCAATTTTGCCAGTCCTGTTGCATGTTCACGTTGACTGAATATCGATTTCTGAAAAGATGAATTGTGTTTTTGTTTGAGCATACGGAATCACTTCATCGATAAAAGATTCAGCCGCAGAAAAAGACGAGAATTGCATTTTGATGAGATAACAGGCGTCACCCGATATACGATAACAAAATGAAATATTGGGTTGTTGTTGTGAACTACTCGCCACTTATTTGCTTCGCAAATTGAAGGGGGAGCTTCTTGGGAAGATCGTACTTTTATTAGCCACGATTATTTACCAAGCTCGTCGGGTGGTTCCCACCCTGCAGGAATTCGTTTTAGTTTGCCAACATCAATAGGTTGATGCTTGCGTTGATGTCACGGTCATGATGCGCGCCACAGGCACACGTCCATTCACGGACATCCATCGCTTTCTTCTCGCCCTTTACTCCGCAAGTGGAGCAGATTTGAGTGGATGCGTACCAGGGGTCTGCCTTGATGAGTGTCACTCCGTAGAAGTTTGACTTATACTCGAGTTGCCGGACGAACTCGTACCAGCTGAAATCCCCGATGGACTTCGCCACCTTGTGATCCTTCATCATATCCTTCGACTTCAATGTCTCCACGACGATGACATGGTTCTCGTCAACGATCCGTCTCGACAGTTTGTGAAGGAAGTCCTTGCGTTGATTGGTGATTTTCTCGTGTTTCTTGGCTAAGATCAGCTTAGCTTTTTCACGATTCTTGATTCCGATCTTCTTTCGTGACAACGCGCGCTGCGACTTCTTGACCTTCGCTTCGGATTGGCAAAGAAAGCGAGGGTTTTCAATCTTCTCAGAAACCATCCATTGTTGTAGATGAACCGGGCGCAGCCGATTGTCCGGACCAGGAACTCGGCCTGTGCCGGCGTTGGGTGGAGCCTATATTTATAGCCTTTCAGCATGTCCGTCCCTCCTCCCTTCAGAAGATCGTGATGTGTCCTCCTCATCCGATACCCGAGGAAGGGGAGGGAGAATCTGACGGAATTACGAACTTTTGTTCGTAACATCTGTCATAGGGAGAGAAAACTGTTGGACCGGGCGATTCATCTCCCACCTACGTCGGGCTACGCCCCGAGACGCTTAGAGGAGGGAGAATTCTCGCCTGATTTAGTTAAATAATGAAGGAACGCTTCGTATTGGTGGCCATTCTTCACTGTTGCCTTGATGATACATTGAATTGGAAGACCTAGCTTTTCGTGATCAAGTACAAGCGAGTATTGTTTGATGACTCCAAATGATTCTAGTCGTCGACCCCGCTCGCTAACGAAAGGAGCGGAAAGATTGATACGTCGTCCAAGTTCGCTCATGGAAAGACGATTGTCGTGCTCTAATTCATGGATGAGTTTTTGACACTCCCACGATTAAAACCGTGGGATTCTGAAGTGCTTGTGCGAGCGCAGTTCATTTCTGTTTTGCTCAAGCCTTCAGATGAGGGTGTGCCATCACCCCTCCTGAGACAGATCATATAGATTCTCAGGCTGGTGGACTGTTACCATCCACCACAGGTCGTTGCAGGTGTGTCCATCTGATGTTTTAGCGTCTTTTGCATGACGACAGGAATCGTTTTACCGGTCATATGTTTTCATGACCGAACCGTATAAGATTTTCAAGGGGCGATGGACGAAGGCGTTTTAGAGACTTGTTCTTGTCTATGGGATAAGGATACCCGAACGTCGGATGTAAAAGCATCCGAATTCACTCTCATCCCATGCCTGAAGGCGGGCTATGCCCGATATGGGCTTTCCCGTTCGTAAAATCTGTAATCAATTTCTCCTCTCTTTTTTAGGGAATAAAAGATTGATTTGCCTTTCATACTTCCGTACGAAGTGAACCCAAATGAAAAGACCACCGGAAGCTTCCGATGGTCTTACTGATCAGTTCGCTAGCGGATGTTTCAAGAGATAGTCTTCAATCTGTCCGACCGTCTGTTTCAACACGCCGTCTGCGAATGGCGATTTGAGACCTGCCAGTTCGACGAGTTCGAGGAACGAGCGGCTTCCGCCTGCCTGACAGAGTGTGAGGTAATCGCTCCATGCCGCTTCGCGGTCTTCATGCATGCGTACCCAGAACTGAAACGCACACACTTGCGCGAGCGTATAGTCGATATAGTAGAACGGGCTTTGGAAGATGTGACCTTGTTGGTGCCACCATGCGCCCGATTCAAGATAGTCGTTCGTCTCATAATCACGGTGCGGGAGATAGACCTTCTCCAAATCGCGCCATGCCTGACGACGCTCGGCAACTGTCATCTCTGGGTTGCGGTAGACGACGTGTTGGAACTCATCGACGAGCACGCCATACGGAAGGAACGTCATGCTACCGGCCAAGTGATTGAACTTATACTTGTCGACTTGGTTGCCGAAGAAGAGCTCCATCCATGGCCAGCAGAAGAATTCCATCGACATCGAGTGGATCTCGCACGCCTCATACGTCGGGAAGGCGTATTCCGGTGTCGTCAAATGACGGCTTTCATACACTTGGAAGGCATGACCGACTTCGTGCGTGAGTACGTCGATGTCGCCGGCCGTCCCGTTGAAGTTCGAGAAGATGAACGGAAGTCCTTCAGACGGTAAGTAAGTGCAATAGCCACCGCCGGATTTCCCTGGTTTCGCCGTCAAGTCGAGGGCGCCGCGTTCCTGCATGTATTGGAAGAACTCGTCCGTCTCGTTTGAGAGCTCACGATACATCTTGTTTCCGCCTTCGATAATGAACGACTCATCCCCTTGTGGTGTCGCGTTTCCGTCTGGGAAGACGAATGACTCATCGTAGTAATAGAGGTGGTCGACGCCGATTCGTTTCGCCTGCTTTTCTTTCAAAGCAGATGCGAGCGGGACGATGACGTCACGAACTTGTTTCCGGAAGTTGTCGACCATCGACTCGTCATAGCCGACACGCTGCATCCGTGCATAACCGAGTTCGACGAACGACGGGAAGCCGAGCGCGTGAGCGATTTCCGTACGGACACGTACGAGTTCCCCATAAATGCGGTCGAGCTCATCGCCGTTATCAGAAAGGTATGTATAGCGGGCGACAGATGCGGCTTTTCGGACATCACGGTCTGGTGATTGGAGATACGGACCGAACTGTGACAAGTTGAGTGTCTTGCCGTCAAATTCGATTTGCGCAGCGGACATGACCTTTTGATAAGCTGTCGCGAGGCGGTTTTCTTCCTGCAGTTTCGGGATGAGTGACTCCTCGAACGTTTCAAGTGCGCGCTCGGCGAGAGAGAACAGTTGGCTGCCCCATTCCGCTTCGAGTTCAGTGCGAAGCTCGTGGTTCGTCAAGACGCGATAGTACGCTTGAATCTCCTTCTCATAGACCGGAAGTGCGTCGTCAAAGAAGGTCTGTTCTTCTTCGTAAAACGAATCGCGTGTGTCGACCGAATGTCGGATCGCGACGAGTTGACTTTGTGTCTCAAAGTCGTTCCGTTCTTTGTTGATTTGGCGAATGAGTTCGTTCGCTTCCTCGAGTGTGCTGGCTTGCTGTAATTCGGCAGAATAGTCCGACAATCTGCTGTTTAAAGCGTCCAAGTCGGGCCGTTCATATGACAATTTTGTGAAAGTCGTCATTGTAAGCGCCTCCATCGTGTGAAATTTTTACAAAGTGTAAAAAGGGCTTGCAAAAGCGATTGCACACTCGTATTCTTACGATGTGTAAAACGATTTCGCACTACCTTATTACAACTATACCGTTAATGGGGTAGGGATTGAAGTATTAGCTTTTCGGGTATAAAAGTGAAGACTTCGATTCAATAGAACATGTTGGAGGGATTAAGCTATGGGATTCTTTAAAAAACTTTTTGGTGGTAAAGAAGAACAACTCAACGCGGTTTCACCGCTTACAGGAAAGGTCGTCGACATCACGAACGTACCGGACCAAGTATTCTCACAAAAAATGATGGGTGACGGGATCGCAATCGAGCCGACTGAAGGAAAAGTCGTCTCACCGGTTAGCGGAACAATCGCGACAGTATTCCCAACAAAACACGCGATCGGTATCAACGCGGACAACGGTGCGGAATACTTGATTCACATCGGTTTGGATACGGTAAACCTTAAAGGTGAAGGCTTCGAGACACACGTTACAGAAGGTCAATCTGTCAAAGCAGGCGACCCACTCGTCACGTTCGACCTCGATTTCATCAAAGCGAACGCGCCATCGACGATCACTCCGATCATCATCACGAACCACGACAGCTTCGGCGTGAACAAACTTGTCGCAGAAGGCGACACGGTGACAGCTGGATCTTCAGAAGTCGTCGAGTTGACAAAGAAATAAGAAGACGACCCATGACTCGGGAGCTTAGGCTTCCGAGTATTTTTTTGCGAATGCGGGAATTATAATGAAGAGAGGGAAGGGGGAATTGAGATGGATGGAAAAAATGCGCCATACCGGGGATACGGGGATCGGATACGAATATTACGGGAACGGGCCGGATTGTCGATTGAGACGCTTGCTGAACAGATTGGCGTCGCCCCGTACTTTATCCGACGTACCGAACTGAGTGAGGTCTATCCGACCATGCCTTACATAGAGGCGCTCGCAGACGCTTTGCAAATCGACCCGAACTATTTGGCCCGCCATATTTGGACGGGAGAGTCGCTCAAAGTACTCATGCGAGGAAAAGTACCGGAACTCGAACAGATGAAGCTCGCCTATGAAGAAGCGATGCACGGGAAGTCCGTCGAAGAAATGCAACGGCAACTCGAAGTACGGATGCGCATTTTTGACTTGATGCACGAAGAGGAGTTACATCGCATTTTCAAAGAAGACGAGGAACCGACGTCACACCATGCACTCGAAGCGCTCGTCGATGCGGTGCTTGATCTCGGACGGTCACATGACAGGACGCGTCACATCGTCCCGTTCGCCCGCTATGTGGAACGGCTTGTCCCAGACCAATTCGCAGACAACTCATTCCAGTACGCGGAGTATGGTGTCGTGGATAAATCGTATAAATTGCAATGACCGTAGAGCATTCTACGGTTTTTTTTGTGCACAAAAAAGTGACCAGGAGAATCCCTGGTCACTTCAATCAGCGCGTCGGACGCGCTTCGTAGCGTACTTTTGGACGTGTGCCGGCGAGTAAGAAGCCGAGCACGATATTCAAGATTGTGAGCACCCATCCGACATAACCGAATGTGTAGGCAAGACTCGCCAGCATCGTTTGCCAGTCGAGCAATGCTGCTGCGTCCCCGCGGAATGTGAAACGGATGACGGTGAAGCCAATGAGTGTCGCTGCAGTAATCATGATGCCGATCCATGCGCCACCGAAGCGGGACGTTTGAGAGCGTCTGCTGACCGGATACCAAAACGCGAGCGTTCCGATGAACGCACTGCCTGCATAGGCAAGCAGGATTTGCCATAACGCATCCGCGTCTAAGAAGACGGTATAACAGATGAACGTCGTGAGCGTCGTCATAAACGTAAAGATTAAGGCTGCGAGTAATCGTGATCGCATAGTTCGTTTTCCTCCTCATTTTGCACATTCTTTAGAGTAAACGAAAACGAATTTGCTGTAAACGTTATTGACGGTTTTGTAATATTTGTCGCCATTGTTTAATAGCGTTCGTTCCATAGAACAAGACGCCGCCACGATAGAATTTCGAGCCAATCCACAGTGTGATACCAATCGTTCCGATGAGTAACCCAATCGAAAGCGCCACTTCCCATACGGCCACATCGACGAGCATGACGCGAAGGAACATGAGCATCGGAGCGAAGAACGGGACGAACGAGAGAATGGTCACGATGGTCGCATCCGGGTTGTTCAATCCAAACATCGCGACTAAGAACGCAGCGACGAGGAGCATGATGACCGGCATGACCATTTGTTGTGACTCTTCGACACGGCTGACAAGTGAACCGAGGACAGCGAAGAGTGAGGCGTACAACAAGTACCCGAGCAAGAAGAAGACGAGTAGATAGATGACAGCCCGTGCGTTGCCGGCGTTCTCGATGACCGTTGTTGCGAGTTCGCTACTACTCGCACTTACATAACCAAACCCAAGGAAGATTCCGATTTGGATGAGGGCGAGTGTCCCGATAGCGGTCACTTTCGCGAGCATATGGGTCACCGGATGAGTCGTGGAGATGATGAGCTCCATGACACGCGATGACTTCTCCGTCGTCACTTCTGTTGAAATCATCGATCCGTACGTGATGATCGAAATATACAGGAGCATCAACATGACGTAAACGAGCGCCGAAGACGAGAGGAGCTCATCCGAGTTCTCTCCACCGCGTCCGAGATAGGACTCGTCGAGTTGGATCGGTTCGCTGAGGGCAGCGATGACGGTCGGGTCGACATCGGACGATTCAATCAATTCCGCATTGCGCAACTGTTGTAAGGATGTTTGCAAGAGGGTCGTGAACTCCTGCTCCGGGCGTTCGGAGATAACGCGAGCATCATAGCCGTCAACAAAAGCGACGACCCCATACTCTCCGTCGTTGATGCCGGTCCGTGCCTCTTCTTCCGTAATTTCGCTAGAGGCGACGTCTTCATAGCCGAGTGATTTCATCGTGTCGACGATTTCTTTGTTCTCAGACACGACGAGTGCGCTCGCTTGCTCGGAATCCTCAAACGTAGACATGATGCGGTCGATGTTCGTAAACCCGAAGATGAACAGGATGGTTAGCGCCGTCGAGATGAGGAATGCTTTTGAACGAATTCTCGATTTGAGTGTGAACGCATAGAGCGGTCCAAAGTTATGAAACATGCTGTCCGACCTCCTTGATGAAGATGTCATTGAGCGATACCGGTTGGCGCATGAACGTCTTCACGTTCGCCTGATGACGGACGAGTGCCGACAGGACGGCGTCACTGTCTTCGAAAGAATGTAAGCGTACTAGATGACCGGATTTGTAAGGCTCGATTGTCTCCACGACTGGGAGCGACTCGAGAATGTGAATCTGATCCGTTTCAATAAAGAGGGCAGGTTCTTCGTATCTCGACTTGATTGTCGGGACGTCACCGCTTACGACGGCACGGCCACCTTTCAAGATGCCGACGTGTTGGCACAATTCTTCGACATGTTCCATTCGATGACTCGAGAAGACGATGGTCGTCCCGGCGTCACGCAACGCGAGAACTTCACGCTTCAGGATTTCAACGTTAACCGGGTCGAGGCCGCTGAACGGTTCGTCTAAGATGACGAGTTCCGGGTTATGGAGCAGGGCGGCGACGAGCTGAATCTTCTGTTGATTCCCTTTTGATAGCTGCTCGACGCGCATCGTTTCATATTGAGGAATTTCAAGGCGTTCGAGCCATGACTTGACCGCGCGTTTGGCATCGCTCCCGCGCATGCCCTTTAGGCTTGCGAGAAAGACGAGCTGTTCACGCACTTGGGATTTGGGATACAGGCCACGTTCCTCGGGCAAATAGCCGACGATGCGATGGTCGACCGCTTTACCGTTCCACGTGATACTCCCATCGGTCGGCTTCAAAATGTCGAGGATCATCCGGAACGTCGTCGTCTTGCCAGCACCGTTTGCACCGAGCAAACCAAACATTTCCCCTTGTGGGACGCGGAACGTGAGGTCGTCGACAGCTTTGAAGTCACCAAACTCCTTGGTGACGCGTTCGATATGTAATGCCATATTCTATTCCCTCCTTAGAATGTCTCTTCTTCTATCGTACGCCACCTTGAGCAAAAAGTTTCACTTTTTCTGGTAAATGATTTATCTTGAAATCAAGATAATAAAAGGAGGATGACAATGAAAACGCAGTCTACGGGAATCCATCACATTTCGTCGATGGTACAAGACCCGCAACGTACGCTAGATTTTTATGGACAGGTACTCGGTCTCCGCTTCGTGAAACAGACCGTCAATTTTGATGACCCGGGCACGTATCATCTCTATTTTGGGGACGAAGTCGGAACACCAGGGACGGTGATCACGTTTTTCCCGATCCCGGGCTTAGGGAAAGGGCAGGTCGGGAGCGGACAGGTTGGCGTGACGACTTATCTCGTACCGGCAGGAAGTTTACCGTTCTGGGAAGAAAGACTACAACAGCACGGCATCGCGACCGTCGCCACTGAACGGTTCAGCGAGGCATCACTTTTATTTGAAGACCCGGACGGACTCGTCGTCGAACTCGTCGCCCGACCGAGCTCTAAACAGACACGCTGGGTCATCCCCGGTATCACAGAACATGAAGCAATTGTCGGATTCGCCGGAGCGACCTTGTTGTCGAAAGCACCGGACGAAACCGTGCGCTTGTTGACGGAACTGTTCGGCTTTGAACGGGTCGCAGAGGATGAAGAGTGGATCCGTTTGAAAGGGTCAGCAGATTACGGGAACGTCATCGATGTGAAGAAAACGATTTTACCGAACGGGGTCCCTGGGACGGGAACAGTTCATCACATCGCGTGGCGCATTTCTGACGGAGAATATTATCCGACCTGGCAAGATGCCATCTTTGACCTTGGGTTAAGACCGACCGAAGTGAAAGAACGAAACTACTTCCGCTCCGTCTATTTCCATGATGCCGGTCGCATCCTGCACGAACTCGCGACGGACGTACCTGGATTCACCGTGGACGAATCCGTTGACACGCTTGGTGAGACGTTGCGCTTACCGCCATGGCTCGAAGCGGACCGAGATAAAATCGTCCGCACACTACCAACAATCACGATCCCGAGAGGAGAACGCATATGATTCATCAATTCATTCAAGGTACCAAAGAGACGACACTCGTTTTATTACACGGAACTGGAGGGACCGAGCAGGATTTGATTCCGCTCGCGAAAGAACTGTCGACCGAGGCGAACATCTTGACGCTTCGAGGGGATGTCATTGAAAACGGGATGTCCCGTTTCTTCCGTCGCCACGCGGAAGGGGTGCTCGACCTTGAAGATTTAAAGAAACAGACAGAGCGCTTCCTTCAGTTTTTAGATGAAGCTGCGACAACGTATGGTATCGACCGAGACAAGATGATCCCGCTCGGCTATTCGAACGGGGCGAATTTGATCGGGTCGGCACTTTACCGTCATCCGGCGTTCACTGCTTCACTCCTATTCCACCCGATGGTACCGGACCGTTCATTGACGCTACCTGACTTGTCAGGAACGAACGTGTTCATCTCGGCTGGCGAACGCGACCCGATTTGCCCGAAAACAGAAACAGAAGAGCTGACGTCGACACTCCGAAACGTGGGAGCGGACGTCGAGCTCTTCTATCACTCGGGAGGACATGAACTTCGCATGGAAGAAGTCGAGGCAGCACGGACATGGATTGCCGCATACCTCGACTGATTCATTCAAGCCATTTTTTTCGGTTTGTTCGGACGAGAATAGACGACGAGGACCCCTCGGTCAATCAAATAGGCGGCGAATAAACGTTTCGCTTCCTCAGCACGCACAGTTCGGTCGATTTGGATATACAATCGGCCGAGCTTTTTTTGTGAGGTGCGCGTGAGCAACCAAATCGAGTCGAGCGTATACTGCCAACTTTGGAGCGTGTCGCCACCGATGTATAAGTAGCGGTTTTGGGTGCGCTCAAGTAAGTAGTTGAGCCACCAGACGTCACGAGCCAGCTTGGCGCAGACACCGAGCACGAACGTGAGACCGAGGAAAACCATGCTAGACAAGACAGGATGAATGGCAGAGAACCCGTTTCGGACGGACTCGAAGGCGACAAGGAGCAATCCGACGGAAAAGACGCTGACGAACCACCAGAATCCGAAGTTAGAGAATGAACGTTTTGGGTCGTGCACCATATGATGTCGATTCCGGATGATCGATGCCATTCTCTCCACCTCCTTTATTAGAATATTCTGAATATTAAGTAACACTACTATACTATACTGTACCCAATCCCGTCTATTTGAATACGTACACAACATGCTGAATCGTGAGGATTTTTTGACGTTTCGGCTTGCATTCTTCGAATTATGGGAATGATGACAGTGAAGACATGAAAATTTTGTTGAAACGTAATTTCACTTTGTGGAGGAATCGCTTATGATAGGTGAGGGAATTTTCCAAGACCTATATGGATTCTGTCTGTAAAGAGAACGTGAAAACATGAAGGTCAGCTTCATTGCAGTCATCATAGAGAACTAGAGGGAATGTTATGAGAAATTATTGGTATGACAATATTAAAGGAGTACTCGTCCTACTCGTCGTCTTCGGACACTTGTTGACCGATGTCCGCGGCGCTTATGACGACATTTTACCAAAGTGGGTGTATCTGTTCCTGTATACCTTCCACATGCCGTTATTCATCATGTTGAGCGGTTACTTTTATCGGGAGAACCGCTATTTGCGCGTGATCCAGCTATTCGTGGTCTATGTCATTTGGCAGGTCATCCTTGGGTCATGGTTCGCATTTACAGAAGGGATTCCGATTTTCTCACTTGAAAATCCGGGACTGAATTTGTTGAAGCCATACTGGGCGCTTTGGTATCTGATGGCCATCATTTTCTGGTACATCATCACCCCGTACGTGACACAACTGAAGGGGTACGTGTTGTATGCCCTATTATTCGCGCTCCTGTTCGGATTCCAAGCCGAGGCGACGGGGTATTTCGCGTTACGAAAAGTCATCATGTTCTATCCGTTCTTCTTGATTGGGAACTGGATGTCCGAGCGAAATACGCTCAACTTCTTTGAGCTACCGAAACGGGCCGAGCACCGGAACCGATACCGCATCGGTGGGGCGATTGTCTTCACCACGCTCACGCTGGGGCTCTTGGTCTCGATGCGCGTCCAGCAAGACGATACGTTCTATCATATCGGCAACTTGTTCAAATTCCGTTTCGCCTATGACACGGTCGTCCCAGAGGCGATGTGGAGTGGACCGTTCGCCTTTTTGATCGTCTATACGGTGTCGCTCCTCATGTCAATTAGTTTCGCGCTCATCATCCCAGGACGACAGCTCCCGATTTTTTCGCGTGCCGGGCAGTATAGTCTGTACGTCTATCTCGTCCACGTCTTCTTTGTTGTCGCCTCGAAGGCGTTTATACCGGCTGGGTTCATGCCGACATCTTGGATGCAACTGCTCGTCTTGTTCGGTGTCGCCTTTGTGATGGTCCTCGTGATTATCAGTCCACCGATGGTCCGTCTCTTGCGTCCGCTCGTCGAGATTGACGTGAAGCGAGTCCAAAATACGAAGGGTGTAAAAGGGTAAAGTCTTTTCTAAACGCTTCATTTCCGCTACACTTTATTAAGAAGAAACGAAACTAGAGTTAAGGAAGTGACCCTATGCCATACGAAAATGGAATGCACAGCACAGAAGGCGACGTGAACGTATCACGTCACGTCGTTGAAATGATCGCCGCGGTCGCGGTCAAAGAAACGAAACACGTCTCGTTCACGCAAGAAGATACGAAATTGTCAGAGCGTGCGCTCATGAAACATGTGAAAGTCGATGAGTCGGACGAAGGCATCACCATCAACCTATCACTTTACATCGCGTACGGACAGTCGATTATCAAAACGGTGACGGCCGTCCAAGAGCGCATCACGCAAGATATGGACACGATGCTTGCGATGACACCACGTTCTGTGAACGTGAAAGTGGTCGGGATTCAGCTGTAATAAGGAAGGGGAGAGCACAGGCTCTTCTCTTTTTTTGATTTTTGCGAAAACGGTTGCATCAAGATAACGTTTTCATTTATAATAGAAATCGAACAAGTGCAACCGTTTGCATCATTGACCAAACGTGCGACGGGTACTTGTCAAGTTCCCTAAATGTAGTCTGACGACACAAGCATTTGAAGGAAAGGCGGAAAGCATGTATGTCAACGATTGAAGCAGTGATTTTCGATTTGGACGGTGTCATCACTGACACGGCAGAGTACCATTACCTCGCTTGGAAGCAGCTCGGTGAAGAGCTCGGAATTCCATTTGACCGCGAATTCAACGAAACGCTCAAAGGCGTGAGTCGGACTGAGTCGCTTGAGCGGATCCTTACGCTCGGCGGTAAACAGAACGATTTCACACCGGAAGAGAAAGAAGAACTCGCACAAAAGAAAAACGAGCACTACGTTGAACTCATTCAACATATCTCATCCGACGATCTTCTTCCTGGTATCGTTTCATTCCTCGATGAAATCAGAGAGGCGGGACTCAAAATCGGAATGGCTTCTGCTTCAAAGAACGCATTTGCGGTCGTTGACGCACTTGGTGTCCGACATTACTTCGACCATATTGTCGATGCAGCAACTGTCGCCCAATCAAAACCACACCCCGAAGTGTTTTTGAAGGCCGCTTCTGCCCTTGGCGTGAAACCCGAACTCGCCATCGGCGTTGAAGACGCGGCTGCCGGCGTAACTGCAATCAAAGCGGCAAATATGTTTGCTGTCGCCGTCGGAGAAGAATCGATGCTTGGTCATGCAGACCTCATCGTCGCTTCTACTGACGAACTTTCACTTGAACGCATCCTCGAACGCGTTCACGTGTAAATGGCTACAATCATCTTCCGTGAGACGACGACTGCCCCGAACAGTCGTCGTCTTTTTTTGAGTCAAAAGTCCTAAATAGACAGAATTGCCCAAAAAGAGATGACAAACACATTACAAATCCGTTACACTTTTATAGAAGATATAGAGGGATTATTAGGAATTGCTGATTTAAATTAGGGAATTCCAAATTATAATTGGATGTAGAAGGGGATTTGTGTATGGAATCTACGAATGTCAATGACCACATTTATCGAGAATTAATGGAAATTGAAGAGTCGTATCGTCAATTGCAACGACGTGCCGAGTATTTGATTGCGGAATTGAGTCGAGATAGAGAAGAGAAGGACCCAATGACTGATGCGTCAAAACGCCTACGTCCACGACGTGTGAACCAGCGTTATCCGCTCGAGGTGTACGTTCATCAAGTGACGGATCTATTGAAGGAGCGTCAGACGATGAGTGTACGTGATATTCAAATGGAACTTGAACTTCGTTACCGTCATCACATCAGCAACATTTACCAATTGATGGTGAAGATTGAAGGGGTCAACCCGGAAATCAAAAAAATCGGTCGCGGCTTGTATACATACGAACCGACAGAAGAAGTGGCATCGACACTTTCATAATCCAGAGCTGATGGGGAATGCCTCATCGGCTTTTGTTGTAAACGGACTGATATCTACTCATGAATTCAAAATATGATATAATTCGCCAGAGTCTATTTTTTTGAGAGAGGAACTGTCGGCCCATGCTATGGATTGCCATGTTGGTCAGTTTTGTGATGGCCATCTTGATTACACCGCTCGTTCGTCGATTCGCATTTTTCATCGGTGCAGTCGATCATCCGAACGCACGAAAAGTACATTTACGGACGATGCCACGAATCGGGGGTCTCGCGATTTTTATCGCATTCTTCATCGGCTACGCCTTGCTGCTTCCGACGAGTCGTTATAACGATGCCATCTTGATCGGGGCTGTCGTGATTCTCCTTACCGGACTGATCGATGACCGGTTCCAATTATCGGCCCGCGTCAAGCTGATGGGGCAGATGATTGCGACGGTCGTCGTCTTGAACTCGGGGATGCGAATCGAACTCATCAATCTTCCGTTCGACCAGCAACTCTACCTTGGGTCATGGAGCATCCCGATCACCGTCCTCTGGCTGATTGGGATCACGAACGCCATCAATTTGATTGACGGTCTCGATGGTCTCGCCGCGGGTGTGTCGAGCATCGCCCTCGGGACGATTGCTGTCTTGGCCATCATTCAGGGAAACGTCTATTTGACGATGATGGCGCTCTTGCTCCTTGCGAGCACGCTCGGGTTTCTCGTCCATAATTTCTACCCGGCGAAAATCTTTATGGGCGATACGGGGGCACTGTTCCTCGGATATATGCTCGCTGTCTTCTCGCTCATCGGATTTAAGAACGTGACGTTGTTCTCGCTCGTTGTCCCGGTCCTCTTGCTCGGGTTACCGATCTCGGATACGATCTTCGCCATCGTGCGTCGACTCGTCCAGGGACGACCGCCGATGTCGCCGGATAAATCGCATATGCATCACCAGTTGATCGATATGGGCTTCACGACACGGCAGGCGGTCCTACTCATGTACGGGATGACCTTATTCTTTGGCATCTCATCCATCTTGTTCGCCAAGACGACGATGCTCGGTGCGGTCATCACGTTCATCGTCGTGTTAATTGTCATCGAATTGATCGTGGAATCGACTGAACTGATTCATCCGAACTATAAACCGATCATCCGTACGTCCCGACGATTGCTCGGACGACCTAGAGCGTAAAAAAGTAACCGGTATCGCGTGACGATACCGGTTACTTTTTTAGTATGTGGTCGTTTCGGTCATCGAATCGTCCGTTTCGTCTGTCGATGGTTCATCCGCTGTCACAGGCATGCCGAGTTCCGTTTGCAGAAGCGCCTGAGCATCGCGAAGGTCAACAGGGTCGAGTTCGTAATAATACACACCGTTTAACGTCAAATCGTTCCCTTCGAGCGTTTCTCGGTTAAACGACTTCAACGATTTTGCGTACGGTTGAAGCTGAGAAGCCTCTGACAACGACATGTTTGTTCGAATGTTCTCGCCGACGGCATTCATGATCCGGTTCAGCTTCGTAAACGAGTTGATGGTCGTCGCCTCGTTGATGATGGCCTCGATGACTTGCTGTTGTCGACCGGCTCGACCGATGTCGCCGGCAGGGTCTTGCTTCCGCATCCGCGCATAGGCAAGTGCTTCTTTTCCGTTCAAGACTTGAACGCCAGGCTCTAGCTCGACATTTCCGGTCGCTTTTCCGGAGATGGGGATGAGGACATCGATCTCGACGCCACCGACCGCATCGACCAAATCTTCGATTCCATCAAAGTTGATGGTCGCATAGTAATCGATTGGGATGTCGAGCAGGTTCTCGACGGTCGCGATGGTCGTGTCAATGCCTCCGTAAGCGTAAGCATGGTTGATCTTGTCTTTGAACGGATCCTCATCGTCGATGATGATGTCGACATATGAGTCGCGTGGGATGCTGACGAGCGTCACTTGCCGCGATTCCTTGTTGAACGTGGCGACCATGAGCGAATCGGTCCGTCCTTCCTCGAGCGAGGCGCCGCCATCGACTCCTGCTAACAGGACGGAAAAGTGATCTTTCGTCAAGTCGATGGTCTCGTCGCGACGTTCTGACTTGTCGCCACGTTCCAACGCCTTGTTCGCGTTTTCGGCGGTTTCATTCGCTTTGAAGACAAAATAGCCGAAAGCGGAACCACCGATCAGCAATACGACACCCAACACGATGAGGACAATTTTCCAAGGTGATTTTTTCTTGCGTGGGGGTGTTTCCATGTTGTTTCCTCATTTCAGTCGTTTCTTTTAGTATAGGCGTTTCAGCGTTTGAAATCACGTTCGATGATGCGGATTGTATGAGTTTGAAGCTGACCTTGACCGTTCGTCATGTCTGTTAGCCAAGCGAGTGCCTCCTCTGTCTCTTCCACGGGGACCGACACATGAAACGTGACGAGGTCGGCGTAGATGATGTCATCGAGCAGGTAGCTAGACTGTCTCAACTCATTTTCGACTTTCCCAATCCAAGTATAGTCGACGGTGAGTGTCAATTGTTGCATCGGTAGACGTTCGACGATTCCGATCGCATCGAGTCCTTCGCTCACAGTTCCACCGTAAGCACGTATGAGTCCGCCGCCACCGAGCTTGATTCCACCGAAATAACGTGTCACGACGACGACTGTATCTTTCAAGTGGCGTTTGCGTAACACCTCGAGCATCGGCATGCCGGCCGTACCGCTCGGCTCACCGTCGTCATTCGCTTTCTGGTGCTCGTTTCGTTCCCCGATGATGTAGGCGGAACAGTTATGGTTTGCGTTCCAATGCTCTTTCTTGATGGCTTGGATGAACGTCTGCGCCTCTTCCTCGGTTTCGACACGTTTGAAATGAGCAATAAATTTTGATTTTTGGATAACGACTTCGTATGTTCCACTTTGTTTTATAGTATAATTTGACTCAATAGACATTTCTGAAAATTCTCCTTTCTATTTTTGAATATTTTTTTTAGAATTCAAGTAGGCACATACGCTACTTCTAGCGAATGGAATTATAAAAAATCTCTTATGTCCGCTGTAAACCTGTTTAGGGTGGGACGATATATAAGAATAGATGAGGATTAACTACCGAACTATTAGGGGATGGCATCGTGAATCATATTACCGATCGGACTGCTTTAGAACATATCATAACAAATATGATTGAAACGGTGACGGAAAGTAAAGAGGAGATTGTCCGTATAACCGAAAGTTCTGCAACTGAATATTCAGTAATTCAAAATGAGTTAAAAGAATTGACGGATAAAATCGAGTTCTACATCGAGGAATCCGATCGACTCGACCGAATCGTGAAAGCTTCAAAGGCCAAGCTCGTTCAAGTCAGTAAAAAGTTTCATATACATAGTGAACAAGAAATTCGTGAAGCCTACGAACGGGCGAATCAAATGCAACTCGAGCGTTTTCTTGTTCAAAAAGAAGAGATGGCGGCACAGCAACGCCGGAATGACTTAGAGCGTCGTCTGCTCATTTTAGAGGATACGATCGAACGTGCCGAAAAGTTGATCGGTCGTGTGAGTGTCGTCTTGAACTTCTTACGGGATGACCTACAGCAAGAGTATTCGGACATGATGAAGAAGCAAGAGATGGCCATCGGCGTATTCGAAGCGGCCGAGCGCGAACGGCGCCATCTCGCCCGCGAGATGCACGATGGACCAGCGCAATCGCTTGCTCATATTTTGATACGGGCCGACCTGATTGAAAAGACGTTTGACAAACGAGGAAAAGACGAGGCGTTTGCCGAATTACATGAATTGAAAAAGTTGATTCGTGGGGCGCTCGTCGACGTCCGTCGTTTAATCTATGATTTACGTCCGATGTCGCTTGACGATTTGGGCTTTTTGCCGACGCTCGAACGCTATCTCCATCAAACGGAGGAGTATACGGCGATCAAGACACGTCTCAACTATCGGGGGTCGCGTGCGCGATTACCGGAGAAACTGGAGATTAACGTGTTCCGTCTCGTTCAAGAATCGGTCCAAAATGCGATCAAACATGCAAAAACTGCCGAAATCATCGTCAATGTCGAGCAGGCGAGTGATGTGATTCACATTCACGTCCGCGACTACGGTGTCGGGTTTGAGTCGAGCACGATTGGCGAAGGGTCGTTCGGGATTGTTGGAATGCGCGAACGAATTGAATTGGTGAACGGAAGCATCACCATCGACTCGGAAGTCGGCAAAGGGACGGTCGTCCGGATGTCGATTCCGATTCCGTGAGAGAACAAGGGGGAAGACATACATGGAAACGACACAGACACGCATTGCGATCGTGGATGATCACGAACTGTTCCGCGAGGGATTGAAGCGGATTTTTGATTTGGAGGATGAATTTAAAGTTGTCGCCGAAGGGCGTACGGGACGCGAAGCCATTCGCATCGCTGGCGAGCAAAAACCGGAAATTCTAATTATGGATATCAACATGCCGGACATGAACGGAATCGAGGCGACGAAGCAACTGTCACTTCTTTCACCAGAGACACGTGTCCTCATTCTGTCAATCCATGATGACGAGTCGTATATCACACATGCGCTTGAAGCGGGGGCATCAGGGTTCTTATTAAAAGAAGTCGCATCGACAGAATTGATCTCGGCAGTCCGTGCCGTCGCAAAAGATGGGGCGTACCTTCATCCGAAAGTGACGACGAACGTACTGAAGGAGTACCGTCGCCTCTTGCAATTCAAAGGGGAACAAGCGGGACGTGGCGTCGAGAGCCGTACGGATGACCCGGTCTATCAATTGTTGTCGCGCCGTGAAGTCGAGGTGTTACACCTTCTCGCAGACGGGCGCTCGAACCGAGACATCAGTGACATGCTCTTTATCAGTGAGAAGACGGTCAAAAATCACGTCTCCTCCGTGCTTCGTAAAATGGACGTGAACGACCGGACACAAGCCGTCGTGGATGCGATTCGCCGGGGTTGGGTCGAGATTTGAGCGTCACCGATGCTTTACCTCGTTTTTGTGTTACAATATGGAATGGAATCCTAACATAATTGGAAAAATGAAACGACGTAAAGTGAGGATATAGTATGGGAAACATTGCGATTTTAACCGACAGTACCGCCTATCTGTCGGATGATTTTTTGGCGCGACATGACGTCCATGTCGCACCACTCAGTGTCATCTTCGATGGCGTGTCGTACCGCGAGTCGATCGACATGTCGACCGAGGCGTTTTATGAGCGTATCGAGGCGGGTAACCTACCGACGACGTCGCAACCGGTCATCGGTGAGACGGTGGAATTGATTGAGAGCTTGCCGGACGATGTGACGGACGTGATTGCGATCACGCTCTCGAGTGGAATCAGCGGAACGTACCAATCGATGGTCTCGCTAAATGACATGGTCGATGTGACGGTTCATGCGTTTGACTCCGAGATTTCGTGTATGCCGCAAGCGTTCATGGTCGAAGAGGCCCTTCACCTACGTGACAATGGGGCGACACCAGAAGAAATCATCGCCCGACTTGAAACGGTCCGTGATTCGATTCGTGCGTACTTCGTCGTCGATGACCTCGACCATTTGCAACGCGGTGGACGGTTGAGCGCGGCGCAAGCGCTCGTCGGATCGTTCTTACAAATCAAGCCGGTCCTTCATTTCCAGGATAAATTGATTGTCCCGTTCGAGAAGATTCGGACATACAAGAAGGCTGTACGTCGAATCGAAGAGATGATGGACGAATCGATTGTCGGAGACGGGGAAGGCTACTGCATCGGCATCATTCACGCCAACTGCCCGGAGCGTCAGGCGGAAGAGCTCGCTTCGATGAAACAGAAGTTCCCGAAAGCACACATCTCGGGAAGCCATTTCGGTCCCGTCATCGGAACGCATCTCGGACCTGGTGCAATCGGCATCACGTGGTATCGTCGCGAATGGTAAGAGAGACGACCGTCTAAGGTCGTCTTTTTCAATGGAGGAGGGAATGAAATGGCGAAATATCGCCAAATCTTTGAGCGTCTGGCAGAAGAGATGCGAAATGGAACAAGACCCGCTGACTCAAAGCTTCCGTCTGAGACCGAGTTGATGCATCAGTTCGAGGCCAGCCGGGGAACCGTCCGAAAAGCGCTCGATCTTTTACAGGAAAACGGGTATGTCCGGAAGCATCACGGAAAAGGCGTGTTCGTATTGAAACGGGACCAGATCGAGTTTCAATTCAACGGCATCGTCAGTTTCTCAGAAGTGTACGCGAGCATGCTCGGTCGTTCTATTCAGACTCACGTCGCTTCGTTTGAAGAGATGGAGGCCCCGACTTGGCTCGCCGAACGGATGAATTTGGCGGCGGGGACGCACGTGTTTCGCATCGAACGGGTTCGGAACTTTGACGGGGAGAACGTCATCTTAGATATCAACTATTTCGTCAAAGACCTCGTCCCTGGATTAACAGAAGAGATTGCGGCTCGTTCGATTTATGGATATATCGAAGGAGAGGTCGGCCTACAGATCAGCTATGCCAAACGAAAGATTGCGGCAGAAGACGTGACCGAACTCGACCGGAAGCGGCTCGACTTGCATGACTATGAATACGTCATCGTCATCACGAACGATACGTTCTTATATGAAGGACAACAATTTGAATATACGGAGTCGCGTCACCGCTTGGACAAGTTCCAGTTTAGCGACGTCGCCCGTAGGTAAACCTCTTTCGTACAGGAAGGGGTTTTTTGTTTGTCCTAAGTCAAAATAGGGGAATTTTAACAGTAAATCACAACGCAAAACTTTCATGTTCAACTCATATATATAAGTTGTTGACTTAACTTATATAGATAAGTTATACTTTGTTTGTACTCATAAGTAACCGTTTTCATTTACAGTTTTCAAACAAAGGAGGACATTCAACATGAAGGCAGATTATCGTCAAATTGCCGCAGAGATTTTAGACGCGATCGGCGGCAAAGACAACGTGGACAAAGCCGCACACTGTGTGACACGTCTTCGCCTCTCCCTCAAAGACCAGTCAAAAGTCGATGAGGCACGTGTGAAAGAAGTCGATCTCGTCAAAGGGGCGTTCGAGAACTCGGGCGTGTATCAAATCGTCATCGGAGCCGGTGATGTCGACCGCGTCTATGCCGAGTTCATCAAACTCGCGGGACTTGAGGCGGCAACGGTCGCCGAGGTCAAATCCGCAGGCGGCAAAAAAATGAATCCGCTTCAAAAACTCGTCAAAGTCTTCTCTGACGTCTTTATGCCAATCATTCCAGCCATCATCGTGGCCGGTCTCCTCATGGGGATCAACAACTTACTCGCTTCTGAAGGTCTCTTCATCGACGGAAAGACACTCATCGAGGCGTATCCGAACTTACAAGGACTTTGGGACCTCATCAACATGATGGCGAACACGTCATTCGTCTTCTTACCGGCACTCGTCGGTTGGTCGGCGACGAAACGTTTCGGTGGGAGCGAAGTGCTCGGGATCGTCATGGGTCTCTTGCTCGTTCACCCGGATCTCTTGAACGCTTGGGGCTACGGGACAGCAGCACTTGAAGGAGAAGTACCGACATTCGATATCCTCGGACTCTTCGAAATTGAGAAAGTCGGATATCAAGGTCAAATCTTGCCGGTTCTCGCTGCGGCTTATATTTTGAGCCAAATCGAGATGTTCTTGAAAAAACGTGTACCGAACGCCATCCAACTCTTGGTCGTTCCGATCACAACCATCGTCGTCACTGGATTCCTTGCACTCGCAATCGTTGGACCGGTCACTCGTGGAATCGGGAACGTGATTGCGACAGGACTCGTCAACACGTTTGAAGCCGTACCGGTCGTCGGGGCACTCCTCTTCGGCTTGTTCTACGCGCCGCTCGTCGTCACCGGGATGCACCACTTGTTCATCGCCATCGACCTTCAGTTGATCGCCGATACAGGCGGTACGTTCATCTGGCCGATGATCGCACTCTCAAACATTGCTCAAGGTTCGGCTGCACTCGCGATGTTCTTCGTCTACAAGCACAACGCGAAACAAAAGAGCATGGCGTCGACTTCAGCCATTTCAGCTTATTTCGGAATCACAGAGCCAGCCATGTTCGGGGTCAACTTACCAAATAAATTCCCGTTCTATTCAGCGATGATCGGGTCGGCAATCGCTGCCATCTTCATCACATTGAACGATGTGCAAGCAATCGCCATCGGTGTCGGAGGACTCCCTGGATTCCTCTCCATCTTCACAGATAAAATCCTTCTCTTCATCGTCGGCATGGTCATCGCGATCATCGTACCGTTCGCGCTCACATTCATCTTGTCGAAGCGTTACATGAAGAAAGGTGAACTTGAAGAAAACAAAGTCGCATAAGCAATGAC
Organism: Exiguobacterium sp. s163; assembly: GCF_018617135.1. GTDB lineage: Bacteria > Bacillota > Bacilli > Exiguobacteriales > Exiguobacteriaceae > Exiguobacterium > Exiguobacterium profundum. Next base: position 645,405 of record NZ_JACSJN010000001.1, on the reverse strand, counting down.
TCGGGAGGGAGGGACGGCAGTTCTTCCCTCTTTCTTATTGAAATGAAAACTCTTACAAAAAGGAGATGTCGTTGATGACACAGAAAAATTGGCGCAAATCAGTCGTCTATCAAATTTACCCGAAAAGTTTTTACAGTCCGGAAGGGAACGCGACCGGATCGATCAAAGGGGTGACGGCGAAGCTAGATTACTTGGCAGAACTCGGCATCGAATATATTTGGATGACACCTGTCTATCAGTCACCTCAACACGACAACGGCTATGACGTGAGTGATTACTATGCCATCGACCCGTCTTACGGCACGATGGAAGATCTCGATGAATTGATCCGTGAGGCAGAGGTGCGGGGCATCGGCCTCATGATGGATATCGTCGTCAACCACTCGTCGACCGAGCACGAATGGTTCCAAAAATCATTGGCGGGAGACGAGCGGTACCGTGACTACTACATCTGGCGCGACGAACCGACGAACTGGGAATCGAAGTTCGGCGGAAACGCGTGGGAATATGATGAGAAGAGCGGGCAATATTATCTCCACTTGTTCGACGTGACCCAGGCCGACTTGAACTGGGAGAATGAACAGATGCGCGAGGACGTCTACGAGATGATGCGGTTCTGGCGTAAGAAAGGAATCAAAGGATTCCGTCTCGACGTCATCAACCTCATCTCGAAAGAACAGGACTTCCCGGAAGACGAGTCGGACGGTCGCAAGTTCTATACGGACGGTCCACGCATCCACGAATATTTAAAAGAGATGAACCGGGAAGTATTTGACGGGCACGACGTCATCACGGTCGGGGAGATGTCTTCGACGACGCTCGACCACTGCGTCCGCTATTCAAACCCGGACGAGAACGAGCTCAGCATGACGTTCAGCTTCCACCACTTGAAAGTCGACTATCCGAACGGGGAGAAGTTCGTCGCTGCACCGTTCGATTTCATTCAATTGAAAGACATCATGTCGACGTGGCAACAAGGGATGCACGGGAAGGGATGGAACGCCATCTTCTGGTGCAACCATGACCAACCGCGCGTCGTCAGCCGTTTCGGGAACGACACGAACCATCGCGTCGAGAGCGCGAAGATGCTCGCGACCGTGCTCCACGGCCTTCAAGGGACACCGTATATCTATCAAGGGGAAGAAATCGGGATGACGAATCCTGGCTTCGACTCGCTCGACGAATATCGGGATATCGAGACGCTCAACATCTACAAGTTGAAGCGGGAAGAGGGCGTGTCGCACGAAGACATGATGGCCGCCATCAAACAGAAGTCACGCGACAACTCGCGGACGCCGATGCAGTGGGATGCGACGACGCATGCCGGCTTCACGAGCGGCACGCCGTGGATCAACGTGGCACCGAACTATGAGGACGTGAACGTCGAGACGGCGCTTCGTGATCCGAACTCGGTGTTCTACCACTACAAACATTTGATTGCATTACGAAAAGAACTTGACGTCTTGACGGATGGGGATTACACGCTTCTCACACCTGATTCGTTGGACGTTTGGGCATATACACGGAAGACCGACCGCGAGGAACTTCTCGTCGTCGCCAACTTCTATGGAACGGAAACGACGTATACGATTCCGGAAGGGTTCGAGCGGGTGAACGTCGTCAGCCACAACTATGACGTGCCTGAGCTCGACGGGACGACGCTGTCCCTTCGTCCGTACGAGGCGATCATGTTCTACAAACAGAAGTAACAAATAGGACCCGACGCTTTCGTCGGGTCCTATTTGTGTAGTCGACCTACGTTGTTTTAGATAAGTCGTATCGCATTTATATAGCCGTTTTGGTAGCGTGATGACAAAAAGGAGTCAGGTCATGGGAGAACTTATTGTCGCTCAGGCAGGAAAACGGGCCATCCGCTTCGGTATCTGCCAACGCTGTCTCAGCACGGACGTCCGGACGTTCACCTGTCATCACGGAAGTTGTGCCTATTGTCGAAATTGTCTATACCTCGGGCGTGTCTGCCGATGTGATTTTCTACAAGAGCGGGACATCACGACACCGCTTGAAACGACCGAACTGACGATGCCGTTCGAGCTCGCTCCCGACCAAACACGGGTCGCAAATCAGCTGCTCACGTGGTGGGACGGACGGAAGACGGGGCTCGTACATGCGGTATGCGGCGCCGGGAAGACGGAGATGACGTTCCCGGTAATTGAGCGGGTCGTCAATGCAGGGAAGCGGGTTTTGATCGTGTCCCCGAGGAAAGACGTCGCCATCGAATGGGTCGAACGGCTCGAACGAGCATTCACCGTGCCTGTCACGAGACGATACGGAGGCGGGGAGAAAGACTCCGTCGGGATGATCACGGTGGCGACCGCGCCGTTACTCATGAATATCCGAGACGTCTTCGATTATGTACTCGTCGATGAGTCCGATGCCTTCCCGTTTGCCTTTGACGTGGCGTTATGGAATACGATTCGGCGGGTCGGGAGAGGTGTCTTCTTGTTCATCACGGCAACCCCGACCGTTTGGCAACAGATGTTTCCAACGGTTCATCTGTCGCGGCGCTATCACGGATTTGATTTGCCGGTCCCGACACTTGTCAAACAGTCCGACGAACGAATCGTAGAGTTCTGTCGACGTCACGCCTTGAAACCACGTCTCTTGTTCGTACCGACGAAGCCTGATTTGGAGCGGTACCACGAGACATTAGAAGATGCAGGACTAACCTGTCGGACGGTATCGGCCGAGACCGAGGAACGGACCGACGCCCTTCACTGGCTCCAAGAGACGAAGGGCGTCGTCCTTGCGACTTCCATCTGGGAGCGGGGGATGACGGTTCGGGACGTGCAGGTCGCCGTGGTGGAAAGTGAACATCGGCTCTTCTCGACACGAGGGCTCATTCAGATGGCAGGTCGAGCGGGGCGAAAACCGGATGCGCCGACAGGAGAGGTCTGTTTCTTTTTCAAGGAGCGGACGTTCCGTCAAGATGTTGCCATCCGAAAGATCAAGGAGGCGAATCGGCGATGAGATGTCTTCTTTGTCATGAGTCGATGACCGTCCCGTGGACTCCTGCCACATTATGGCGACGGGACTGGGTGTGTCCTGCTTGCGAGTCGAAACTGACGCCGCTCGGGACGGGTTGCCCACGCTGCGGTCAACCGAATGAGACCGGTGAGACGTGTCCGGACTGCATCCGCTGGCTCGCACTCGGTCTCGACTTGACCGTCCGTTGCCTGTACGCATATGATGAGGCAGGAATTGACTGGCTACATCGATTTAAATTCAGCGGGGATGTCGTCATTGCCTCATCGGTCGCGCCAGCGCTTCGGGCATCGCGTTCATCTGGCGTGACGTATGTTCCGATCCCGTTGAGTAAGGAGCGGCTTCAGACACGTCGCTTCAATCAGGCCGAGGTGCTCGCGCGATGTATCGGTCCAACGCGACAGTTTCTCGAAAAAACGGAGGTTTCAAGTCAACGTGAACTCGGGAAAGAAGGAAGACGACACCGAACGAATCCTTTCACTGTACCAACTTCAGTGAAATGTGGGAAAATCATTCTTATAGACGACGTCTATACGACGGGGACGACCCTTCATCAGGCGGCATTTTCGTTGCGACAGGCAGGTGCATCAGAAGTTTCTGCGATTTGCTTATTTCGGGCGCTAAACAAATCGAAATCGCGTCCGATATAAAGAGCAGAGGTGAAACCAATGGATGCAGCATCTTGCCAAATGTGTGGACGCTTGTTTATGAAACAGGGTCGTTCACCGTACTGTCCATCATGTAACGAAGTCGATTATAAAAACTTCTTGAAAGTCCGCGACTTCATTCGTGAACCGGCCAACAAACAAACGACCATCGGAGCCCTCGTCGAAGCGACGGGTGTCTCTGAACTTGATATCACGCGATATATCCATGAAGGACGCTTGATCATCAAGGACAATCCGGCGCTTGCCATCAGCTGCGTCCGTTGTGGTCAACCGACGAACGAAGGAAAAATTTGTTCGAACTGCCAGAGAGATATGCAGAAGGAACTGTCCAGTCTACAGGAGAGCTTGACGAAACAATCAAGCATCCGCACTTATCGTTTGGATTAACATCATGAAGAGGGGGAAGACGCATGCGCATCGATTCAGCCAAGTGGGTACACTTACCGAACACTTATGAAAAGAAAACGCAAGTCGAACCGAAGCCCGCGCAATCACGCCAAACGGACCAATTGTCAATCTCGGCGGAAGCCCGCGCCCGGTTTGAAGAACCGGTGAAACATCCGGACCGTCTCGCAAAAATCGACGCTTTGAAAGCAGAGATTGATGCGGGCACGTATTCACGGGACGCGCGCGAAATCGCTAAACGCTTTCTACAAGGATGAATGGAAGCGAGGTCCGTTTGAGGCCTTCGCACTGAATAACACGGCACGGAAGCTGACTAAATAAGGGGCACCCCTTTCTTTAGTCGGCTCTTTTTTTGAAAAAAGGAGAGACTCATGCTCACATTACATAAACGGTTACTCGAATTGGCTTACGCGAAAGAACAGCAACTCATTCAAAATGACATGGTGGCATTTAGCACGCTCGTCAAAGAAGAAGCGAAACTCGTTCGACAAATTTCACAAAAAGAAGCGGAACGACTTCAAGGGACGTATGAATTGGACGATGAAGAGATAGAGGAATTGAGACCGGTCTTGTTCGAGTTGAAGCGACAGAACGAATTGAACGCGACGCTACTCGAACAATCCCTTCGTTATATTACTTGGCATCTGGATATGCTCATGCCGGAAGCAGATGATTTTACATACGGACAACAAGCGTTCGAAACACGCTCGTTCAGCCGTGACGTTTAAGGAGGAAGTGGAATGGGTTCAACATTTATGGGATTAGAGACGGCACGCCGCAGTCTCTCGACACACCAATGGGCGCTTCAAGCGACCGGGAATAACGTGGCGAACGCCTCAAACCCTGGCTATTCACGGCAACGACTCACACTCGGGATGACCGAACAGCTCTCGGTCAACTTCGGCGGGACGAAAGCCGGACAATTCGGGACAGGTGTACGCGGGGAGACACTCGCCCGAATTCGCGATCTCATGATCGATCAACAGTATCGTGATGAGTCGGTGAAGAACGCCTTCTATGCGACGAAAGAAGCGGCGTTCGGCCGGATGGAAGACATCATCAACGAACCGTCTGAGAACGGACTCGCTAAATCGCTCGACTTGTTCTGGGCGTCACTTCAAGACTTGTCGGTCAACCCGGATGATACGGGTGCGCGAAGCGTGGTTCGGCAACGAGCGTTGACGTTGACACAAACGTTCAACTACATGTCTTCTTCGTTATCGAAAGTACAAGAGGACTTGAAAGCAGAAGCGGGCGTCGTCACGAAAAAAATCAACGACTTGTTGACGAAAATTGGTGACGTCAACCGTCAAATCGGTGATGCAGAGCCTCTTGGTGTTCTGCCAAATGAATTGTATGATGAGCGCGATCGCTACATGGACGAGTTGTCGCAATACATTGAATTCGAACGTGTGCCTGTTGATTACACGAACGGCGAAACACGTGGAAACTCGCAACGTGTCGCGGAAGGACGGATTGATATCCGAATTTCCGTGCCTGGAACACCGACTCCAACAAAGATTACGTTAGTGGATGGACTAACAGGCGGAGTTGGGAAAATTAACGACATGGAGATCACAGATGCGGCCGCAGGAACGACAACGCTCGTCTTTGACGATTTACCAAATGGGAAGTTGAAAGCGCTCGTTGATATGTACGGTTCAGCTACGGGAACAGAAACGCACGATGGAGCCTTTACCAAGATGTTGAAGGATTTAGACGTCATGGCAAAAGAGTTCACGACGGCATTTAATGATTTGCATAAGACTTTTTACGATGGGAATGTTCAAGATAATCCCCGTCAAAAAGGTATCGATTTCTTTATTGTCGGCGATGCGAAGACCGTAACGGTCAATCCGACAATTTTATCGAACTTGAACTTGATCGCCATCTCAAAAGACCAAAACATCGGAGACGGTAGCGGGGCTCTTGACTTGGCAAACTTAAAAAATGCGCAAATCACATTTACGGGTGGTTCATCCACTGCGACGACTTCCATCGGGAAATACTATCAAAACGTCATCGGGAACATGGCTGTCGAGGCGAGCCAGAACGGAAACCTCGCCAAGAGTACATTCGCCCTGTTGAGCAGTTCAGACCAGCGTCGTCAGTCGGTCAGTGCCGTCTCGCTCGATGAAGAGATGACGATGATGATCCAGTATCAGCACGCTTATAACGCGGCGGCACGTAACATCACGGCCGTCGATGAAATGTTAGATAAAATCATTAACGGCATGGGTGTCGTAGGGAGGTAATGACTGATGCGTGTCACACAGACAATGCTCACACAGACGAACTTGAAGCATTTATCTAGTAGCTACAACACACTCGCTCGCGTTCAGGAACAACTCATCAGCGGGAAACGAATTCAAAAAGCATCAGAGGACCCAGTCGTCGCGATGCAAGGCATTCGTTACCGAACCGAAGTACGTGAAGTCGACCAATTCCGTCGTAACGTCAGCGAGGCGACGAGCTGGATGGATTTGACGGACTCGACGCTCAACGAAGTCACGGAAGCCGTCAAGCGGATTCGCGAATTGACGACGCAAGCGGCGAACGATACGTATGAATCGTCGCAACGTGCCATTATCAAGAGCGAAGTCGATCAATTGATCGAACACATCGGTTCACTTGCGAACTCAAAAGCAGGTGAAAAGTATATTTATAACGGTACGAAGACAGATCAACCTCTCATCAATGTCGACCAGTTAAAAGCGTATTTAGCGAATCCGGCTGGTTCTGTCGATTCGATTTATGAGAGTGGAACGGCACCTGCAACAAGTGGGGAGATCGAATTTGAAGTGTCAAAAGGAATTACTGTACAAGTGAACATGCAACCAGAAACGGTTTTTGGTAAAGAGTTATTTGAAGGTCTTCATAAATTGAGTACACTTTTAAAAGAGACAACGACTACTGGTGCCGACCTATCGGCTGAACTCGACACGCTCGACACACTCGGTCAAAACTTGATCACGGAACGGGCGGAGCTCGGTGCCCGAGCAAACCGTTTGGAGCTCGTCGACAACCGTTTACAAGACCATGAGATTATCGCCAAGACCATCATGTCTGATAACGAGGACATCGACGTGGAGAAAGTCATCATGGAACTGAAGTCACATGAGACCGTCCACCGTGCAGCCCTTTCTGCAGGTGCCCGCATTATCCAGCCGACGCTTCTCGACTTCTTGCGGTAATCGGTCATGAATCTCGCGAGACTTGAGATGCGGCAGACGTTTGCCGCGATCCAGATGACATCTAATCGGCCCGTGCTCGAGATGCGTCAAGGGCGGGCTGACCTGTCGATCCAACAAGGTAAAGCCGAGATGACGCAACAGACGACACCGGGGAAGCTTGAGGTCGACTCATCGGTGGCGAGAAGTGAGAGCAACCTGAAAGGCGTGCTTGAACTTGGGAAATACCTCGGTCAGATGGGAGAGCAAGGGGCCCGTGAGGCGATGGCGAACATCGCCCGGGACGGCGACCGTATGATGCGGATCGAGAACGGGAATCCGATTCCATCGATGGCAGCGGAGAAGGTGAACGACCCATATCCGATCGTCGAGATGGGCTACATGCCAAAATCGATTGATCGTGTCAAGTTGACGTATACGCCGGCGGATGTGAAAATCGAGTGGAATATCACGCCACCCCAAATTGATGTATCGCTCACGCCAGCCGATATCTCGTTCACGCCATGGACGACGGACATCTCGCTCCGTCAACAGGCGTCACTCGAGATATGGCCGGTCGGTGGGATGTATGATGAAACGCGTTGAAAGTGAGGACAATCCATGTTCATTGAAACAGACTACTTTGGCAAGATTGAAATAAACGAAGCGGAGACGATCACGTTCGTCAGTGAGATTCCGGGGTTCCCGGATTCAAAGACGTTCGTGTTGATTCCGTATGGGGAGGATTTACCGTTCTGGTCGCTTCAGTCGATTGAGGAACAGGCATGCGCGTTCGTCGTGACGAACCCGTTTTGGCATAAGTCGGACTATGCGTTCGAATTGTCGGATGGCGCGAAAGACCAACTTGGGATCGAAGAGGCGGAACACGTCTCGGTCTACTCGATCGTCACGCTGCGTGAGCCGTTTGAATCGTCGACGCTCAATTTGAAGGCGCCGATCGTCATCGAGACGAAGGAACGTCGTGGGAAACAAGTCATCCTAGACGATGCGTATCCGGCCCGTTATCCGCTCGGCGGCACGAAAGCGGAGGTGCACTGATGCTCGTATTGAAACGAAAACAAGGTGAGGCCATCCATATCGGCGACGATGTGACGCTCACGGTACTCGCCATCGAAGGCGACCAAGTGAAGCTTGGGATTGATGCCCCGCGTCATATCGATATTCATCGTCATGAGGTGTACATTCAGATGCAGGAAGAGAACGAGTCGGCACGAAACAGTGCTAACTTGATGAAGCAGATGATTCAAAAGCAGTCGGAAGCGTGAGCTTTCGACTTTTTTCATGAATCCGGTAATTGATGGATGACAGCGCTCGATGGGTTGGGATAGGATGGAAACGTGAAAGGAAGGAGGGGAATCGGTGGAAACAGGTATTAATAGTTTTCTTATCAACATCAGTCTGATCTTTTTATTCATGTCACTCACATTCTATGTGATGCGGACGGTTTTACCGATTCAGCCGACTTCCCCGTTGTTCGTACGCTTTTGGTTTGGAGTCTCTAACGGATTGACGGCAATTCTCTTAACCATCAACTCCATCGAATTAGGGGATGCACGAATCGACCTTCGTCTCATCCCGATTGCCTTATCCGCAACGTTCGCTGGACCGTTCGGAGCTATCGTCACGCTCGGTCTGATCTTCATCGGACGCACGACGCTGCACGGAATGAGTGCTCCGTTCGTAGACTCGTTACTACTGTTATTTGTCTTCTTTTTATTTTCTCTTGTCATGACACGCTTACCGATTCGTCGAGGGAGAGGGTATGCCATCTACATCGGGTTAGGTGCGCTCCTCGTCTTGATTCAAGTGAGCGGCAGTGTGAATGAGACGGTCTTTATAAATGTATTTGTTCCTTATTTTCTCATGTTATCTTTTGGGGCCTGGCTCTGCTATTGGGCCGCAAAAAAGATTGAGACGCATCTATGGATGTTTCTCCTACATACGCACCGGGCGACCATTGATGAGTTGACGGGACTTCCGAACCGTTATCGGACGCTCGAACAGATGAACGATTTGGAAATGTCCGGGAAACCGTGGACGTTACTCGTTATCGACGTCGATCATTTTAAACAGTTGAACGATACATATGGGCACTTAGCAGGAGACGCAGCACTTCGTCATATCGGACAAACGTTGGAACGAAGCTGTCCGCCGTCTGGATTCGTCGGGCGATATGGTGGCGAAGAATTTTTGCTCGTCATTGAAGGGAGTGAAAGTATGGCGAAGGTGGCAGAAGACATCGTGCACACGGTACGGCACACGACATTCGAATTTCAAGGCGAAATCATTCCGATGACTATTTCAATCGGCGCGGCAATCGCTGGGCATGAGCCGAGCGTGGTCGTGTTTGAGCGGGCCGATAGGGCGTTATACGAAGCGAAACGAAATGGTCGGAATCAGGTCAAATTTGCGTAAAAATCCCCTATAACCGTTGGCGATGATGGTCCAGCGGTTATAGGGGATTTCACGTTTAGTGAATGTTTTTCTTCTTGAACTGACCGCCACGGACGTCGTGAATGTTGCCGATGGCGAGGAACGCTTTCTCGTCATAGTCATCGAGGATGTCTTTCAGTTTCGTCTCTTCGAGTCGACTGATGACCGTGAAGACGACTTTCTTCCCGTCACCCGTGTAGGCGCCTTCTCCATGAAGATACGTCACGCCACGACCGAGTCGGTCCATGATGGCCTGTCCGATATCGTCTGGTGCGGACGTGATGATCCACGCCGCTTTCGACTGGTCGATTCCTTCTAGGACGACATCGATCGTCTTGAAGGCGATGAAATAGGTGAGAAGGGAATACATGGCCCGGTCCCAACTGAAGACGAATCCGGCCGTCCCGAGGATGAAGATGTTGAAAAACATGACAATCTCCCCGACGGAGAACGGCAACCGGTTCGTGAAAGCGACGGCGAGGATTTCTGTTCCGTCGAGCGAGCCCCCGGCGCGGATGACGAGCCCGATTCCGGCACCGAGTAAGAAGCCACCGAAGACGGTCGACAAGAGGAGGTCGTCTGTGAACGGCTTGATGTCATGCAGGACGATGGTGAAGGCCGACATGAGCAGGATGGCCGTCAACGTGACGACGGCGAATGTCTTCCCGATTTGCCGATAGCCGAAGTAGATGAACGGTAAGTTGAAGAGGACGAGCCAAATCGCGAGTTTCGTCTCCGTCAAGTACGACACGATGATCGAGACACCGACGATACCACCGTCGATGATTTGATTCGGTACGAGGAACGCCTCCAAGCCGACGGCAAAGACGAGGGAGCCGAGCAGCAAAAGGACGACTTTTACAAACAGTTCGGACGCCTTGATCGGATTATGTTCACGCCTTAAGCGCTGCACTTCCTCCGGTGTCGGGGAAGGCATGGGTGTACGCTGCATACAGGATGCCCCCTTTCCATTTCTTTCAGTATACCAAATGATGCGAACCGACAATCATTTACGACAGAGAATCTGACATGAATATTCAGAATTGAGGGATGATTCCCGATAAATTATTTCGAAATCATTTTATGTTAAACTAACAAGGTTGTTGAACAATGGATGGAGGTCTATAGGATGAAGCGAGAAAACAAAACATGGTTGATGGCGTTCCAAATGGTCATGAACATCATCGGCGGACTCATCGCAGCATATGGATTGGAGTCCGTCCTCATTCCGAATAACGTGTCGGACGGAGGCGTCACCGGGATCAGTATCGTCGGGTCACAGCTGACGGGACTGCCACTCGGTATTTTCATCGGGGTATTGAATATTCCGTTTGTCTATCTCGGTTATAAACAGATCGGGAAGAGTTTCGCCATCCTCTCGGTTACCGGGATTGCGTCCTTGTCTGTCGGTACGGTCATCATGCACCACGTTCCGACCATCATCGAGGGGGACGCGCTCCTCATCACCGTAGTCGGTGGGATCATCCTCGGGTTCGGGATGGGGATTTCCCTTCGTAACGGGGGCGCGCTTGACGGTATCGATATGTTGGCGGTCCTCTTATCCCGTAAATTGCCGTTCGGGACGAGTGATTTGATCCTGTTTTTGAATACATTCGTCTTTATCGTCGTTTCGACGGTGTTCGGTCTTCAAGGAGCCGTCCTGTCCGCCATCGCCTACTTCATCGCCTCGAAAGTGATCCATATCGTGGAGGAGGGATTGAGCGGGGCGAAAACGTTCAAAATCATCACGAGTGAACCGCAGGAGATGGTCGAGACGATTCGGGACCGTCTCGGACGGAGCGCCACGTTGAATCAAATTCAAGGGGCGTATTCCAAAGAAAGTTATTACGAAATCACGTGTGTCATCAACCGGCTCGAAGAACGAAAAATCAAAGACATCATCGATGATGTCGACCCGAAAGCGTTCGTCGTCGTGTATGAGGTGACAGAGGTCAAAGGCGGGAACTTCCAAAAACGCGATATTCATTAACGGATGGCCAAAGGTCGTCCGTTTTTTTAACCTCTACACGTGTGAACCGACCAAGCAGGAAATCACATAGGGAAAGTGGAAGAAGTCGATGCTAGAGAAAGGGGAGGATTGGGAATGTACGCACTGATTGGAAAGCTTGTCACGAAAGCGGGGCAACGCGACAGACTCGTGGCGATTTTATCGGAAGCGGCGCGGGAGATGGAGGCGACATCGGACTGTGAATCGTATCGGGTCCACGTGTCGCTCGACGAAGCGAATACCGTGTTCGTCTATGAAGTATGGCGAAATGAAGAGGCGCATGCGGCGTCGTTGTCACTTGCTGAAGTGAGGGCATATATCGATCAGGCGAAGCCGATCCTTGAGCGAATGGAGCGGATCGCCGCGCTCGAACTCCGAACGTGACTGATATGGGATGATGAAGCGGATGGCGAAGCGCTGTCCGTTTTTTGCAGGAGAAATGGCGAGGTGTCAAGAACATGACAGGATTCGGAAAGGAGGGAACGTATGCGTCCACTCATACTCGGTGCCTTCGCCGCCTTGTTTTTCGCGAGCACGTTCGTGTTGAACGAAGTGATGCAAGTCAGAGGTGGCAGCTTTGCCTATAGTGCCGCGCTCCGCTTTTTGTGGATGATTCCGTTACTGCTAGTTGTAGTCGCGTTTCGTGGTGGACTCAAGCGAGTCCTCTCAGCATTGAGAGAGAATCCTCGCCCATGGATTCTTTGGGGGACGGTCGGGTTCGGATTGTTTTACGTTCCGATTTGTCTCGCGGCCGAGGTCGCACCCCCGTGGCTGATCGCGGGCACGTGGCAAGTGACGATTGACGCCGGGGCACTGTTGTCCCCGCTCTTTAAGAAGGCAGACGGAAGACGGGAGCGAATCCCATGGCGCGGACTTCGCTTCTCGGTCTTGATTCTCATTGGGGTCGTAATGATGCAAGTGGAGTTTTTCGAGTCGTTCGAACCTCGGTTCATTTGGCTCGGGGTCGTGCCGGTCATCATCGCCGCATTCGCCTACCCGCTCGGGAACCGGAAGATGATGCAGCACACGGACCTCGACGTATTCGAGCGAATCCTCGGAATGTGTCTCGGGTCACTCCCGGTCTGGCTCTTGTTGTTCGCGTATGGGTTGACGACGGGGCGTCCCTCATCGAGTCAGCTCGGGCAGACGTTCCTCGTCGCCCTGTTATCCGGGGTTGTCGCGACCGTGCTATTCTTCATGGCGACCGATCTCGTCAAACATGACATGGGAAGACTGGCGTCCGTTGAAGCGACGCAAGCGCTCGAAGTCCTGTTCGCGCTCATCGGGGAACTGGTCTTCCTGCATGCCATCATGCCGTCACCGATCGCCTTGTCCGGGATCGTGCTCGTCATGGTCGGGGTCGTCTTCCACAGTCGGAGTCAGTTTATGGAGCTCCCGACCGTGGTCCGACAAGAAGCATAAAAAATCCCCTCGCTCTTATGGACGAGGGGATTGTCATCAACTTGTTGTCAAACTGTTTTTGACTTTGTCGTAGAAATCATCCATCATACCTGTACGGCTACCGAGTTGGCAGATGAGTTCGAGCGTTTCTTTATAGAACTTCTTGACGAGTCCTTTGTTTTTGACGCTGTCCATTGATGCGAGCGTCTGGTCAAGATTCTCTAAAATCTCTTTGATTTGCGCGTCTGAGTCCGGTTTGACAACTGTCATGTTCTCAGGGATGCTGACGACCTTCTCTTGGCCTTGGTGACGGAATGATGCACCGAAGCCAAGGTTCTCGATGAAGAGGTGCGGCATCACTTTTTGACCGAAGAAATGCTTGTGCCAGTCCGTCGCTTTCATCGTGTCCATGTCCTGTTTGAACGTAGATGCCGTTGAGACATATTGTTTAAACAAATCCGTCATGAATTTCTCGATGACCGGGATTTGAAGGGCGAAGACGTTTTTCAAGAGCGCGTCCAGCTGAGCGCGTGTCAAAGTAGTTTCGTTAGACATGTCAGTTCCTCTTTTCTATAGTACGTTACTACCATCGTATGGGATTGACGGACACTCGTCAATGTAAGGGGAAACATTTTTTCAGAATATTTAATGAAAAGTCGTCAACTTGTGGGATAATCAAGTGAAGACATTAACAAGTGAGGAGTGGTTCTTGTGAACAAATCGATGAAATGGGCGCTCGCACTCGGTGTGACAGGTGCATTGGTGGCGACAGTCGGTGTCGTCTCGTCCCGGGGACGGACAGAGGATACGACGCAGACGATTCGTGACCATGAGCTCGGCTATGAGATTATCTTGCCGTCGAAGATTGTCGAGGCGATCGAGCGAGGTGACGTCTATATCGAGAAGGCGCAGGACGTCGTCGACATCGGGGACACGAAGAGCTACGGCACGTTCGATTTATACTATAACGTCGAGGACGGGGACGACCAGCTCTTGTTCCATCTGGACTTGATCGACCGCGAGTTGACAGAAGAGACGTTCGCGACAGAAATCGGCTACGGCAACTACCTCGGGACGAACGACAAGACGTTCTTCTGGGTCGAACCGACAGAGGCCGTCCCAGGTGCGGAGGCGCATACGGACGAGATTGCCGAGTTGATCGAGACACTCCCTGAGTTAGAGTTCCGGACGTTGTAACATGGAGAGACTGTAGACGGCTGAATCGTTTGCAGTCTTTTTCAGAGAGGTGGGGGACGTTTGCGAAAGACATTACCAAGCCGAAGACGAGATTATTCGGAGGGATTGATCGTAGCCCTTCTGTTTATCGTCGCGATATATGTGTTTGATTTACCGAAACAAGAAAGCTTGATCACCTTGGCTGTCGTCATCGTCATCTCGGTCATGATGCGAGAAGTGACGCATCTTTTTCAGAATGAGAGAAATCAGTGAAGGTCTGCTCGCTACGGCGGGCTTTTTCCTTTGTGCTACAATACAAATGAGGTGATAT